>JAGMCL010000129.1 GCA_023129165.1 Caldifarciminota bacterium
GAGGAATACTCTATGGGGTCACAGCAGCATCAACATGGTTGATGCACTCCAAACTGATAACTGTTTACGTGCTGAATGGATTCGGTTCGCAGCAGGTGATATAGAAAAGTTCCCGTGGGTATCCATTTTCCTCAATACCAACTCCCTCAGGCTCTGTCCTTATGAGATAAATATCCCAATTACCCGAACCAAATGATTGTGTTCCTCCAACGATAATATATCCACCATCAAAGGTTTCCTGAACTGACCAACCTTCATCGCCTTCCATGCCGCCGTATGTCTTTGTCCAGAGGGTATCACCATTTGAATCTGTTCTTATTAGATAAACATCACTAAGTCCTGCCCCGAAGGATTCTGTATACCCGGCAATAACAAACCCCTCATCACAATTCTGTAGAACAGAATAGCCTACTTCATTACCTCCTCCTCCATATGTCTTTGTCCAGAACGTATTTGGTCCCTGAGCAAATATAAAACCAACCCAGATAATAACAATCGTTGCTGATATAAATACGAATTTAAAGCATTTTATCATTTTCTCTTTCACCTGTTCCCCCATTGGAACTGAAATCAATCTTACTTGACCCTCTTTATTAATAATATTAAACGATGTCCAAAGGTTACACAATATGTTTAATGCCATATATATTGTATATCAACAAGTCTCATTTCAATCTGTCCACCCTGCCTGCCAGCAGGCAGGCGACAGGTAGATAATAGGGTTTATTGCTCAGAATATATTACAAGGTATAATAGGAATTGTCATGCTCATATGCAATAATACAGATATATTCTGTCATTGCGAATTCCGATTGCCATCGGGATGAAGCAATCTCATATCAGGAATTTGTATAAAGTAATGGGATTGCTTCGTCCGTCAAGAAGTGCGACGGACTCGCAATGACAGGTATCCTCTTGTCTGTCATCACAAGAGTTTGGGACATTCTCTAATATTATATTCCCAAACCACAGTTTTGTCAAGTCATTTTATAGAGATTTCTGCAAAAGTCCAGAAATCTCTGATTACACCGATTGAGAAATCTCAAAGGTAATTTTTCAGAGCGCATTCCACAAAATACTTGACATTATACGTTTTATGTATTATAATGAGTGTTCGTAAATTAATTCAAAATCATGAAAAGCTTAATTATATTACTCATACTCACTACCTCTACATTTGCAAAAGAGGAGTTTCTTCCCCAGTGGATGACTGAGGAAGAGATACTCCAGAGTGAAAAAATTGGGGAAACACAGAGGATTACCCTTTCATCTCAGCAAAGAATAAGGATGCCTGCAGAATTTGAAAAAAGAGCAGGAATCCTTATTACATGGTCCTCATACTGTCAATCAATACAAAGAGACATGGTAGAAGGCATCATACAAAAGTGTAAGGCATACATAGTTGTTGAAAACTCCTGGGAGCAATCAGATGTAGAAAATTACCTTATCTCTGGTGGGGTGTCCTTAGACAGTGTTGTGTTTGCTATACTCCCGATAAATTCTGTATGGATTAGAGATTACGGTCCATGGTTTATATATGAAGAGACCACAGGAAGAAGCATAGTAGACCCTGGTTATAACAGGCCAAGACCAGATGATGATGCCCTTCCATCTAATTTAGGAGACTTGTGGGATATTCCTGTCTATGGTCTACCACTACTTCACCCCGGGGGAAACTTTATGGTGGATGGCAGGGGAACTGGATTTTCTTCGCAACTTGTCTATCAGGAGAATAGTAATTTCACCGAGTTAGAAATTGATTCAATAATGTATGAATACCTGGGATTGGAGCAGTTTATTGTAGTTCCAAGAATCCATCAGGAGTATACAGGACATATCGATATATTTGCCAAGCTGCTAAACGATACCCTTATCCTCGTAGCAGACACTCCAGAGGGTGATATTAATCACAACCTTCTAAATGAGATAGCTGATTCTCTTTCTGTAATCTCAAATATCCCTGGTCATCCATATGTGGTTCAGAGAATTCCAATGCCTCCTTTAAGTGGGGGCACTGGACCTACGTATCTGAATTCACTTCTTGTAAACAATACTGTACTTTTGCCTACATACAATTTAACTCTCGACACCACAGCTGAGAGAATTTACCACGAACTACTTCCGAATTATGATATTGTGACAATAGATTGCTCTAATATGGTTGGAAGCGGTGGTGCTATCCACTGTATATCCATGGGTGTAGCATACAATGATACAACTCCTCCTGAGATAACCCATACTCCTATCGAAGATATGTACCTCGAGGACTGGCCTTGTACTGTTTCCGCATCTATTATCGATGATATGGAAGTAGATTCTACATTCCTTTACTACCAAAAGAATGGAATAAATATGGGTATGGTTCCATTGGTTCTCGACGAAGATGGATACTATAAAGGAACTTTCCAGATGAGGGTGGGTCAGGGTGATACGATTTCATATAACATGCAGGCATTTGATAGGGCATTCAACGAATCCTGGCTGCCTGTTGATGGTTACTTCAGTTTCGTAATTATCCCGGAAACATATGTTGAACATGTAACGCCAGATACCTTCTACCTATCCCAGAATTACCCCAACCCATTCAGCAAAAAGACAGTTATCAGTTATCAGTTACCAGTTATTGGTAACCAACTGATTACTGATGACCGGTCACCGATTACCTTGTCTATCTACGACCTCACTGGTCGTCTCGTCCACACCATCCCTCTTAATCTGTGTAATCCTAACTTTACCAGTAGGCAGGGAGAAAAATCTGTGCAATCTGTGTCGTGGGATGGTAGAGATGCTAATGGCCATATACTTCCAAGCGGTATTTATCTATATCGACTAACGGCTGGAGGATATGATTTCACAAGAAAGATGTATCTAGTCCATTAGGACTTATTAGAATTACTTATTTATGTCTTTTCGATAATATGATAAATCTTAACAAAATTCCAGACCATCCTGGTGCGTATTTAATGAAAGATAAATCAGGAACTGTAATATATGTTGGTAAGGCACTTTCGCTTAGAAAGAGGGTTCGCTCATATTTTTCTGATATCAGTCGACACAGGACACATACCCTTGTATCTCATGTAGATACTATAGACTATATTATTACAGATTCAGAGCAGGAGGCATTACTTCTTGAGGCTAATCTTATAAAATTACACCTACCGAGATACAATATAAACCTTAAGGATGATAAAAAATATCCCTATATAAAAATTACACTAAAGGAAGACTTTCCTACAGTAATATCCACAAGAGATCTAAGTGATAGAAATGCAGTATACTTCGGACCCTATACGAATGCAAAAAATATGCGACGTGCTCTGAGAACTGCTACACGGATTTTCCCTGTAAGAATATGCAGGAGGATGCCAAAGAGGGTATGTGCTTTATTCTATATGGGAAGATGTAGTGCTCCATGTGAGGGTAAAATAGATAAGGATAATTATAGAAAACTAATACAGGAAATGATAGACTTCCTGTCAGGAAAAGGCAATAAGATAGAAAAAAGGCTCAAAAAGGAACTTGAAATATACAAAGACAATCTTGAATTCGAAAAGGCAATAATTATAAGAAATAGACTTAAGGCACTGGAGGATATAAAAAGAAAACAAAGGATTGTGTTAAAAACGGATAAGAACATTGATGTATTCGGTCTCTCAAGAAAAAAAAGGACAGCAATTGTAGCTGTTATAAAAATAAGGAATGGCAGGATGATAGGTATTGAGCACTATGCGCTTAATGCAGGTTCAGGAGATTCTGACGAATCCATAATCGATACCTTTTTTGTGCAATACTACAAGGATACATTCTATATTCCTGACGAGGTCATACTTCCACGCATTGGAGAGCAGATGCTTTTAGAGAACTGGATAAGAAATAGGGCAAAAAGGAAGATAAAGATAAAAGTTCCCAAAAAGGGTATTAGATTCTCTCTAATTAAGCTTGCAGAAGAAAATGCCTTGATTCACATTGAGGAAGAATCGTCTGAAAGAATACCATACTCCCTCATCGAACTTGCAAAATACCTTCACCTTGAAAAACCTCCAGGACTAATTGAGGCATATGATATATCAAATATCTCAGGTGAATATATGGTTGGTTCAAAGGTCGCCTTCATGGAAGGAAGAAAATACAAATCACTCTATAGGAGATTTAGAATAAGAGATGTATATGGAATTGATGATCCGAAGGCAATAGAAGAAATAGTAGAGAGAAGGTTTAAAAGGAAAAATAAGACTCCTGACCTGATTATAATAGATGGTGGTATTACTCAAGTGAGAAGTGCCCATAAGGCTATTGAGAGAACAACTAAAATCTCAATTCCATTATTTGGACTCGCAAAGAGATTCGAAGAGTTGTATACAATAGAAGGAAAGATAGTAAGTATCCCAAAATCATCTTCTGCATTAAGGCTCTTACAGAGAATCAGGAACGAAGCACATCGTTTTGCAATAGAGTATCATAGAAAACTCCGTGACAGAACTGGTTCTATACTTGATGAGATCGATGGTATTGGAGAAAAAAGGAGGATATTCCTGCTTAAACATTTCGGGTCGGTTGAAAGACTGAAAAAGGCTTCCCTTGAAGAGATAAAGTCTATTTCAGGAATAGGTAAAAAATACGCGGAGAGAATTCATAAATTCCTCAGATAAATACAGACATAAGACCATAGACCGAAGACTACAGACCTAAAAACTATGTATATAAAACATTCAAATCATATTAACATTTATATAGACTAAATACATAAGAATCCAAGACTAACCAGTTATGAGTTATAAAATAGTTAAAATATTCCTTCAATCCTTTTCTAATTTGTAAACATCTGTGGTAAAAGGTTATGAAAAGACATCTTATAGGTGTTTCGGGCGGCTCCGTGATAACAAACGATATTAAATTACTTGCTACCGAAGTAGGGAGGGCAATTGCAAAACATGGTGCGATACTTGTTTGTGGAGGACTCACTGGTGTCATGGAATACGCTGCAAAAGGAGCAAGAGAAGAAAGAGGAATTACTATTGGCATATTGCCAGGTGACTTTCCATCCTCAGCGAATCCTTATATTGACATACCTATAGTAACAGGTATGGGAACCGCAAGAAATGTTATCTTAGTTAAAACATCTGACTGCATCATTGCAATAGATGGAAAGTACGGAACATTATCCGAGGTTGCAATTGCTCTATCCTTGGATATCCCGGTTATAGGTCTTTCTACATGGGATATTGATGAAAGGATTATCAAGGCAGAAACCCCGAAGGAGGCAGTAGAACTGGCATTACAGGCGATAAACGACAGGTGGAATGTTAAATGTTAAATGTTGAATGTGAAATGTTTAATGTTAAATGTTATAGGTGGTAGGAGTCCCGCCTTTGGCGGGGCGATAGAAGAAATGTTGGATGTTTAATGTTTAATGTGAAATGTGAAATGTTTAATGTTTAATGTTAAATGGGATGAAAGTTGATTAGTTGAAAAGTTGATTGGTTGATTAGGTTAAATGATATCGGAAAGTAATCGTATCTACCTGTCGGCAGACAGGAATCGTCAATCGAAAATAGACAATTAAAAGTAGGAGCCCCGCCTATGGCGGGGCGATAAGGGAATAGTTGATTAGTTGATTATGAAAAGATGCTATAACACTATGACTATACGACCCTATGACATTGTGATTCAATTTATAAATTCAACAAACTCAATAAACCGAGTAAACACAACAAACTAATTAAACCAGATAAACCAAATAAACTAAAGAAACCAAACAAACTTATTAGTTGATTGGTTGATTAGGTTAAATGATATCGGAAAGTAATCGTATATACCTGTCGGCAGACAGGAATCGTCAATCGAAAATAGACAATTAAAAGTAGGAGTCCGTCGTTTGACGGACGATAATGGGTAGGAGCCCTACCTTTGGCGGGACGATAAGTTAGTTAAAATGTGAACTTGTGAGCTATTTCATCAGGGTCAATCGTCTTTCAATTTTAGATTGTAGATTACAGATGAAATTGTACGACCTATAGTAAGAAAGTGTATCATTGGGAAGGACATCAGCAGACCAGAGTATCAGGTTCTGATATACTGATAATCTGATATTCTGCCTACTGATTTCCCGGTATCCTGATACGCTTTGGAATTCACCGATAACTGATTACCGATCACCAATTACTGCTTACTCTTTACTGCTTACTGCTTAGTGTCTAACTATGTGGATTGATTTGCATATACATACAACATTCTCAGATGGTAATCTGACACCAGATGAGGTTATTATGCGAGCTAAGGAGTCCGAACTCAGTGCTATTGCATTTGCTGACCACGACTCTGTTGATGCACTAAATAATTACACTGACTCGATGGGGATAGAGATTATACCGGCAACCGAACTTTCTGCAAGAGAAAAAAACATGAGTATTCATGTTCTCGGATATTTTATTGACCATAAAAATGAAAAACTCATTCAATTTACAAAGAGACTTAAAAAAGCAAGAATTTCTCGCAGCAAGAAAATGGTGGAAAAATTAAACGAATTTGGCTTTGACATAACTATGGATGAAGTAAGGAAAAAGGTAAAGGGTGAAATAATTGGAAGACCCCACATTGCAAGAGTACTTCTTGATAAAGGTGTTATAAATGAAATGAGAGACGCATTCTTCCTCTATATCGGAAATAATAAACCATGTTACGTTCCAAAACCTGAAATTAGTGTAAAAGAGATCGCTGGAATCATAAAAAATGCAGGAGGAATTCCTGTTCTGGCACACCCGATATATCTTGGAGATGATAACCTTATATCTAAATTTATTGATGATGGTATAGAGGGACTTGAAGTATGGTATCCCTCACATGAAAAAAGAGATATAGAAAGGTATCTTAAAATTGCTGAAGAAGAAAACCTGATTGTAACAGGTGGTTCGGATTCACATGGTGACCTTGAACCCTATCAGAAGATAGGTAACTTCAGGGTTGATTACGAAGTTCTCACAAAAATGAGGTCGAGACTATGCAGTCATTCGGACAGATAGGTAAGCTACTTACAATATCAGGAATAATTCTCCTTGGTGCAGGTCTTTTTTTCCTCCTCTTTGGAAAAATTCCATGGTTAGGTAATCTACCCGGGGATATCTATATTAGAAAAGAAAATTTTACTTTTTACTTCCCTTTAACCACCTGTATACTTATAAGTATAATTCTCGTTCTTTTATTATTCATCTTCAGAATTTTTAAAAGATAGTATCCCAACAATATAATATAGACTACCTGTAGCTCTTCCTGATTCTATTGTAACTCTCATTTTCCTTCAATGATAATTCCTATGAAATAACTTTATTATATATCACTCTTTGAAACCTCTCCATATATTAACTCTTATCTCTTATGAGAATGACTATGCTTTTTTCTTGACTTTTTTTTAAATTTATGTTATAATCCGAGCGGTTTTCTCCTGACCTTGTATGATTAGTACAAGATACCAAACTTTAAGGAGAAAATCTACAATCCTGCATTTTCAGGCGGCGTAGCCAAGAGGTAAGGCGGTGGTCTGCAAAACCACTATTCAGCGGTTCGAATCCGCTCGCCGCCTTTAAAAAATTTTCCCTTATGAAAGGATATTAAAGCAAAAATGTAGGGGTTCGATTTATCGAACCCGCAAAAGAAACGGGTCGGATACCCGCCCGACGGTAGACGGGAATCCGACCCCTACAAGAATCAGGGTTGGATGAATCCGACCCCTACAAGAATCAGGGTTGGATGAATCCGACCCCTACAAGAATCAGGAAGAGGCAAGTCAAAAATTGATAACTATATAAAAAACAGTGGATTAAGAGAAAATTCATAAAAGATTTTTGACAATACTATCATTTATAAAACACTTATAAAAGGAGGTTTTATGAAAAAAGTTTATCTTATGACCCCGGGTCCAACACCTGTACCCGATGATGTTCGACTTGCAGAAGCAAAGCCTATCATACATCATCGTACTACAGAATTTGCTGAGATATATGTAAGAATTAGTGAGGACCTTAAGGTTGTATTCAAAACCCATAATGTAGTTCTAACCTTCCTATCATCAGGTACAGGAGCAATGGAGGGAGCAGTTTCTAACATGCTCTCACCAGGTGACAGAGCTCTTTGTATCATGGGTGGAAAGTTCGGAGAAAGGTGGGAAGAGATCTGTAAGGCTTATGGAATACAGGTTGTTTCTCTTAATGTTGAATGGGGAGATTATGTAAAACCTGAGGAAGTAAAAAGGATGCTTGATCAATACCCTGATATAAAGGCTGTATTCACAACCCTTTGTGAAACATCCACTGGTACACTTTTTCCAATAAAAGAATATGGAGATATTGTAAGGAATAAACCTAACACTCTTCTTGTTGTGGACGCAATATCTGGACTTGGTGCCTGTGATATGCGTACCGATGAATGGGGTGTTGATATTTGCGTTTCTGGCAGTCAGAAGGGACTTATGCTGCCACCAGGCCTTGCATTTGTCTCGGTATCAGATAAGGCATGGAGATTCACTGAGACATCAAGGTGTCCGAAATACTACTTTAATTTCACCAAACAGAGAATAGCCCTTGAAAAGAAATCCCCGACCGCATATACTCCAGGAGTATCTCTCATTGTAGCCCTTGATAAGTCACTCGCAAGGATAAAAGAAGAAGGCATTGATAACGTTCTCGAAAGACATGCCAGACTTGCAAACGCAACAAGAGAAGCTGTAAAGACACTCGGACTCTCTTTATTATCAAAGAAACCAGCTAATGCAGTGACTGCAATTAACGTTCCATCAAATATAGACGGTGGAGCTCTTAAAAGGACTCTTGATAAGAAATATGGGGTCTCTGTAGCAGGTGGACAGGCAGACCTCAAGGGTAAGATTATTCGTATAGCACACCTTGGTTATATGGGAGAGTTTGACATTATAACCGCTATATCTGCACTTGAACTCTCACTCAAGGACCTGGGATATAAGGTTGAATTAGGAAAGGGCGTTGCAAAGGCAATGGGAATTTTAAAATAACAATGGAGGGTTTATGAAAGTTCTTATAGCTGATCCAGTTTCCAGTGCTGTAATTAAGGAACTCCAAAATTTAGGAGTAGAAGTGGATGACCTCTCTTCTCTTCCCAAGGAGGATTTGATTGCTAAGGTTAAAGATTATGAGTGTATGGTTGTGAGGTCTGCGACAAAGGTTCGTAAAGATATGATAGATAAAATGGAAAAGATGAAGCTCATTATAAGGGGTGGTGTCGGGATTGACAATATCGATGTTTCTTATGCTGAAGGGAAGGGTATAAAGGTAATGAATACACCTGCTGCTTCATCTGCATCTGTTGCAGAGCTTGTAATCGCACATATGTTCGCCCTCTCGAGGCATATAGTAAAGGGCACAATAGGTATTAAAGAGGGAAAATGGGACAAGAAACAACTAAAGGGTACGGAACTGCTTAATAAAACACTTGGTATTATAGGAATTGGAAGAATCGGTAAAGAGCTAATAAAGAGAGCAAAGGCTCTTGGTATGAAGGTTGTCGCATATGATCCCTATGTCAGTTTAGAAGATGTTGATATGGTAGAACTTGATATACTCCTTAAAGACAGTGATTATATATCCATTCATACACCCCTAACTGATGAGACGAAACATCTTATCGGAACTGATGCTCTTGGAAAGATGAAACAGGACGCAATAGTTGTGAATTGTGCCAGGGGTGGTGTGGTAGATGAGAAAGCTCTACTTGATGCATTAAAAGATGGCAAGATTGCTGGTGCTTCCTTAGATGTTTATGAAGTTGAACCACCTGAGACATCAGGACTTATGGAGTTACCAAACGTTACATTCACTCCACATATTGGTGCATCTACTAAAGAAGCACAGGCAAGAATTGGAGAAGAGGTGGTTAGGATAATAAAGGAAGAATTACTATAAAGAGGTTATATCACATACTTAAAAAACGGGGCTGAATTTTTTAAACAGCCCCGTTTATATATTTATATAGAATAATGCAAAATCCTTATCTCTTTAATCACTCTTCTCTTCCTCAATCTCTCTCAGTCTTTCCTGAATCTCAGCTATCTCCTTTTCCACTTCTGATAATAGTATCTTGAGATTATCTATCTTTTCAAGTTCCTTTTCAGCCATCACATTTGCCTCCATCTCTCTTGCCCCATATGCAGCTATCAACTGTATAGCTTCCTCTTCTGTATATTCTTCCTCTATCTGTGCGAATGAAGGTGTAATGAACAACATAATGGCAAATATAATTATCAAACTTTTTATCATACATCCTCCTTATTTACCTTCAGTCTCCTCCTTGAGCTCTTGTAATTGCCTTTTTAAACTTTCCAATATCTCCTGTTTACTCGCAAGTTCTTCCTCAAGCCGCATTCTCTCAGCTTCAAGATTCTTGGCTCGTAGCTCTGCTGACCTACAGGCTATCTTTGCTTCAGTTAAGCGATCATAAGTCTCCTGTGATGCCAATTTAGGGCCACATCCAATAATAAGAATTACCAAACATAGGTAAGCTATAAATATTTTCATATAAACCTCCCAATATAATTATGGGTATTGTCAAAACATTTTAACTAATTTCTCGTAACCTATAGTTTTTAAAGTAATTATCTACTTTTTGCTTGCCTCCCCCTGATTCTTGTAGGGGTCGGATTCCCGTCTACCGTCGGGCGGGTATCCGACCCGTTTCTTTTACAGGTTCGATAAATCGAACCCCTACATTTTCGCTTTCATATTATTTCATATTATTTTTCACAGTATCAGAAATTGTATTCAATAAAGTACATATTTATTATATCTTACTTTTTCCTTTTTGTCAAGTAAAAGTTAATGACAAATGTATTTAATATCACTATGTTGTCGATAAAAATCTTGACTTTTATCTAATTTGATGATATAATTGAAACTGTGAATTTGAACTTCGTTCTAAGTATATTCTCGAAATAGTAATTATATATAGTAGAATCTGTCATTGCGAGACTGAATGAATTGAAGTCGTGGCAATCTAATCCTGACCGTCTGTCATTGCGAGCGACTAACAGGAGCGCGGCAATCTCATAAGTTGTATAATACCATAAAATGCGATTGCTTAATCCGTCAAAAAGTTCGATGGATTCGCAATGACATTAGTGGTTTTCTGTCATTGCGAGACTGAATGAATTGAAGTCGTGGCAATCTCATAAGTTGTATAATACCATAAAATGCGATTGCTTCGCCTTCAGTTCACAATGAAACACATGGGTTGATACTGCGAAGTTAGTTCCGAGTAATAGCGAAGAATCTTCCTTGCAATGACTGGATCAGTTATATGCAATTCGCAGGCATAAAGCCTGCGGCTACCATTGTTAAAACTTTGGTGTGCTGTGATATCCTGTAGAGGAATACTCTATGGGGTCACAGTGGTACATTTTTGGAGTGCTGTGACCGCGTTTACCCTGTAGAGGAATACTCTATTGGGGTCACAGCGGTGCATTAACATGGTTAATGCACTCCATAATGCACTCCATAATGCACTCCAAAATTAGAATGTTTTATAATCAACTATTTAATCATGATTCCAGATAAAATATTGATAAAGGGTGCAAGGGTTCATAACCTGAAGAACATTAATGTTGAGATACCAAAGAACAAACTTGTCGTAATCACTGGTCTATCAGGTTCTGGCAAATCATCCCTTGCCTTTGATACACTCTATGCAGAAGGTCAGAGGAGGTACGTAGAATCTCTCTCAGCTTATGCACGACAATTTCTCGGCATCATGCAGAAACCCGATGTTGATAATATAGAAGGATTATCTCCTGCTATATCTATCTCCCAGAGAACATCCTCAAGAAATCCTCGTTCAACAGTAGGAACTATAACTGAAATATACGACTACCTGAGACTTCTCTATGCAAGAATTGGTATACCACACTGTTATAATTGCGGAAGAGAAATTACTGCACAGACAATAGACCAGATCGTTGACAGGGTTCTCAAGATTCCTAAAGGCACAAGGTTCATGATACTGGCACCTGTAGTCCGTGGGAGAAAGGGTGAATACAAGAACCTTTTTAATAAGCTATCAAAAAAGGGTTATGTACGGGTAAGGATTGATGGAGAAATATACGATCTATCAGAAGTTCCTGTACTTGAGAGATACAAAAAGCATAATATTGAAATCGTTGTCGACCGTCTGGTAATTCCCAAAGGTTCCCATAGAAAAAGTAGTATCCGTTCAAGGCTTGCAGATTCAATAGAGACAGCCCTTTCTGAAGGTGACCAGATTGTAATTATAGAGGATTTGACAAAGGTCGAAGAGTATCTTTTTTCAACAAAATTCTCCTGCCCTACCTGTGGAATTTCATACGAGGAGATATCACCGAGAGTATTCTCATTCAATTCCCCTTATGGTGCATGTCCTGTCTGCCATGGACTTGGCACAGAACTCGGTATAGACCCAGAGTTAATTATACGTGACCAATCACTATCCATACTTGAGGGAGCAATTGGACCATGGGGTGAACCAAGCAAGTGGCTATTGAGGCAAATAGAATATATATCAAGAAGATATAATTTCGCTCTTTCTACCCCATGGGAAGAATTATCCAGTGAACCAAAGGAGTTAATACTTAACGGTGCACCTGGTTATGAAGGTGTTATACCACGCCTTTTAAGATTATATCTAAATACCGAATCCGAGTTTGTAAGAAAAGAGATTGAGAGATATATGGTTGTTACTCCCTGCAGGGAATGTAAAGGTGCACGGCTTAAGAAAGAGAGTCTATTTGTAAAGATACGTGGATTGAATATACAGGAACTTACAAAAATGTCAATAAAGGAAGAAGGGGATTTCTTCAAACATCTTAAATTAACAAAAAGGGAAGAAAAGATTGCAAGACTCATTGTAAAAGAGATTGAGAGAAGACTCGATTTTCTCCTTAATGTCGGACTCGATTATCTAACACTATCAAGAAATGCAGATACACTTTCGGGCGGAGAAGATGAGAGGGTAAGGCTTGCAACACAAGTCGGTTCTGGACTTGTTGGTGTTATTTATATACTCGATGAACCATCCATTGGATTACACCAGAGGGATAATGTGAGACTTCTCTCCACTTTGAAAAAACTTAGAGATATGGGAAATACGGTTGTGATTGTAGAACATGACAGGGAAACTATCCTTGAATCAGACCATATAATCGACCTTGGACCTGGAGCAGGTGAACATGGTGGATATGTTGTAGCAACGGGCACACCTTATAAGGTTAAAAAGAATCGAAAGTCTATTACAGGTGCATATCTTTCAGGTAAAAGAAGGATAGCAATTCCTGAAAAAAGAAGAAAACCAGGAGATAAATGGTTAGTTATAAAGGGTGCAAGACATAACAATCTAAAGAATATAGATGTTGGTATTCCACTTGGTCTTTTCATTGTTGTTACAGGTGTATCAGGCAGCGGAAAATCCTCGCTTATAGATGAAACTCTCTATCGTGCATTGGCAAGATACTTCTTCCGCTCAAGATTATCTCCGGGGGAACACCAAAAGCTCGAGAACCTTCAGTTGGTAGACAAAGTTGTAAATATTGACCAATCTCCAATAGGTCGTACACCCCGTTCAAATCCTGCAACCTACACTGGTGTATTCACATATATAAGAGAACTCTTCTCAAGTCTTCCTGAATCAAAGATGAGAGGATACAAACCTGGCAGATTCTCATTTAATGTCAGGCAAGGCAGGTGTGAGGCGTGTCGGGGTGAAGGTCTTATAAAGGTCGAGATGCATTTTCTTCCTGATATATACATTGTCTGTGAGGTATGTAAAGGAAAAAGATACAACTATGAAACGCTGGAGGTTAAGTACAAAGGAAAAAATATAGCAGATGTCCTTTCTATGACTGTCACTGAGGCGCTGCAATTCTTTGACGCAATACCAACTATCAAGCGAAAGTTGGGATTCGTCTATGATGTAGGACTGGGATATATACAACTTGGACAACCTGCCCCCACACTTTCAGGTGGAGAAGCACAAAGGGTTAAACTCGCTAAAGAACTGTCCAAAGTAGCTACAGGAAATACAATTTATCTTTTAGATGAACCCACAACCGGACTCCATTTTGAGGATGTAAGACTCCTTCTAAGGGTTCTCAACAGACTTGTTGAAAAGGGCAATACTGTCATAGTAATTGAGCATAATATGGAGGTAATAAAATGTGCCGATTGGATAATAGACCTGGGACCAGAAGGTGGAGATGAAGGTGGATATATCGTTGTTGAGGGAACACCTGAAAAAGTTGCGAAAAAGAAAAAGTCTTATACCGGAAAATACCTCAAGGAGATACTTACAGATATATCTAACAACCGGTAGGAGACCCGCCTTTGGCGGGACGATAGATGGTAGGAGCAAGCTCCCACTATTTATTATCTCTTCTCTCTGTGACCTCTGCGTCCTCTGCGGTTAAAAAAGATATTATGAACAAAAAATCTTTTTTCTCGGGTATCGGCAGAAATGTTATTATACTGGGAATAGTAAGCCTATTCACCGACCTATCAAGTCAGATGGTATTTCCTCTTATTCCACTATTTATGGTGAGCGTTTTAGGGTCGGGAGCATGGGCTGTCGGCATCGTTGAGGGGGCAGCAGAAGCCACTGCATCACTCCTTAAGGTCTTCTCTGGCTATTGGTCAGATAAAATAAGAAAAAGAAAACCGTTTGTACTATTTGGTTACAGTATGTCTTCTATAACAAAACCATTGTTTGCAGTCGCCAGTGTATGGCCTATCGTTCTTGTTATCAGGGTCATTGAAAGGATTGGCAAGGGAATACGAACTGCTCCAAGAGATGCTATAGTTGCCGAATCAACTGATAGAGGTGTAATGGGAAGGTCATATGGTTTCCACAGAACGATGGATGGTATAGGTTCTATATTCGGTGCTGTAATAGCCTTTCTCCTCCTTCCCCTTCTTGGCTTTCGTAATGTATTTCTATTTGCACTTATACCCGGTATAATCTCTGTATTCTTCATTTCGTTTATAAGAGAGAGAAGAAATACAGAAATACCAACAGAGAAAAAGACCAATCTGAAGGTCAGCCTTTCAGCACTACCAGCAAACCTCAAATTCTTTATCCTTATTGCAGCAGTATTTACTCTCGGACACTTTGGATATGCATTTCTACTCCTCAGAGCAAAGAATATAGGACTTTCTGACCAATCTGCCATACTCTTATATATCCTGTTCTATGCCGCATACACCATATTTAGCATACCCGCAGGTATCCTATCTGACAGGATTGGAAGAAGACCTGTTCTGATGATGGGATACGGACTCTTTGCACTCACATCATTAGGACTTGTATTCAGTACTGAAATTCCAATTCTTGTATTATTTTTTATTGTCTATGGTATCTTCTATGCAGGTATAGATGGCGTGCAGCGAGCCTATGTCGTAGACCTTGCGCCGTCTCATCTTAAAGCTACTGCACTTGGAACATTCCATACGGCAGTGGGACTTACAGCGTTACCTGGTGGGTTTATAGCGGGGTTAATATGGGATAAAATATCACCCGAAGGAACATTTATATATGGTATGTGCCTGAGTATAATCTCGCTTGTTATGTTTGTGAGTTTGAAAAAGAAATAAGTTATTTGGTTTGTTTAGTCCCAGTGAAATATACTTCCTATGAAGTAGCTCCCTGATGGGATAGATTAGACATCCCACAGGGTAAACCGCACTGCACCACAATGTAATATAAAAACTTATTACACCCCATTAGATAGTTTACACATCTCACAGGGCAAGTATGGCAAGCAGGACAAGTCGCATTTCACGGGATAAATTTGTTTAGTTTGTTGAGTTTATTGGGTTTATAAATTGAATCACAATGTCATAAGGTCGTATAGTCATAGTGTCTGTTTAGTCGGTTTAGTTGTTATATCCAATAACAAATAACTATTAACAAATAACATTAAAAACTTAACTAATCAACTATAGTTGCTAATCCACCAACAAAGATTGAACGAAAAAACTGAATTGATATATCATCTGTCTTATTTCTTAATAATTTATCAAAGGTATGTTTTATCATAATATAAAATAAAACGTTATAATAAAATTATAGCATTAAAAGGTTGAAATGTCAAGAAAAAAAGATAGAAGACTAAAAGTAAGGCGTCCTAGTGGAATAGCTCTGCTTCCACCCTGAACATTGAAACTACAGGGCAGGCAGGATAAATAGGGCGTCCCAGTGAAATATGCTCCCTATGAAGTAGCTTCCTGATGGGATAGATTAGACATCCCACAGGGTAAACCGCATTTCACCACAATGTAATATAAAAACTTATTACACCCCATTAGATAGTTTACACATCTCACAGGGCAAGTATGGCAAAGCAGGACGAGTCGCATTTCACCACGGTGTAATAAAGAGAATCATTACACATGGCAGGCATGGCAAGCAGACGAAAGACTATTGTTTACCAATTACTGATAACTTATAACCAGTTTTTACTACTTAGTGTCTTCCTGCCTACCCTGCCTACCGGCAGGCAGGCGTCAGGCAGGCGTGGCTAAATATCAAATTTTCGCTTGACATTTAGCAATTCGTAGGATATAATAAATCTATGCGTATTATCATTATTACAATAATTCTACTATTATTCTTGTGGTTCATCGTCAAGAGCTTTGAAAGGAGAAACATATATTTTCCCACAAGAAGTATCGATGTTACACCCAAAGATATTGGTCTAAATTACGAGGATTTATTCATCACAACAGACGATAGAGCAGAAATAAATGCATGGTATATCCCAGCACATGCTGGAGAGGTTACTATCCTATTCTGTCATGGTAATGGGGGTAACATCAGTCACAGACTGGATATCATAAGGATTTTCAATAACATGGGCTATAATATATTAATATTTGATTACAGGGGTTATGGTAGAAGCAAGGGAAGAATATCTGAAAAGGGAACCTACTTGGACGCACTTGCAGCCTATAATTATATTGTAGAAAAGAAAGAAATAGATGCCGAAAAAATATGTATTTTCGGACGGTCTCTTGGAGGACCAATAGCCATTGACCTTGCCACAAGAATAAATAAAGGTGTAATAATATCTGAAAGCGGATTTACATCCATAATGGATATGGCAAAGGTTGGATATGGGGTTAGGATACCAGCAAAATTCCTCTCTCATAAATACGATGCCCTAAAAAAGATAAAAAATGTTAATATTCCGATACTAATAATACATAGTAAGAATGACCCAATGATACCCTTTGAACAGGGGAGAAGACTTTTCGATGCAGCTAATCAACCAAAGGAGCTTTATGAAGGGAGTGGCGGGCATGATGATATATACCTTGATGATGAATACTGGGAAAGGATAAGGGAATTTGTAGAAAAATATAGGAAATAAATGTAAAAAGTAAAAAGGCAAAAGTAAAAAGTAAATTATTTCGAATTTCGGATTGCGAATTTTGAATTGATCCCTCTGTGGTTAAATTATTTACACAAAATCAAATAAGGGAGAGATTATGCAAATATTATTATTCTTACTTCTTCTTCAACCCAACCTTCCAGACAGGGGCCTGTTCCGCAGGTCAACGGGAATAAAAACTCCTCAGGAAATTGTTTACGACACCATATGTCTTTATGACGTCCTACACTACAACATATCCATTGAACTCGATATACCTGGAATAGAATTTTTAGATGCATTTACCGAAATTACGGCTGTAAGTAAGGTGGATAGTCTTAACTGGGTAGACCTTAATTTCTGCGGCATGCAGACAGACTCAGTTTTTGCAGATGGTCTTCCACCCATCTACATAATTTCTGGTATAGGACCAAACCAGTTAATATCTATTGACCTCCCTGAGTTCGTAGGGGTAGACGACACTTTTAAAATTAAAATCTTTTATCACGGTACGCCTGAAAATGGTGTATACTACAGCCCCTTCAATTATGGTTTAACTTATGTAATGAGTATTCCCTGGGATTGGACAGACTTTCCAATAGGAGCGCGGTATTGGTTCCCGTGCCAGGATGTTCTCTGGGATAAGGCAACATCAGAATTATCTCTAACTGTGCCAGAAGGTTACGATGTTGTTGCAAATGGTTTACTCGTAAGAAAAGATATAGTCGGTGACAAACTTTGCCATCACTTCTTTGAGTCCTATCCTATACCTACGTGGTATATAGTCTTTGCAGTTTCAGATTATGCAATTATCGCAGATAGCTTTGTATATGGTGACAGTTCTATGCCAATTTATTACTGGCCAGCTCTATGGGATTCATCAAATGCTCATATTGCCTTTTCAAACGTGCCTGACATGCTCACATTCTTTTCCGACATTTTTGGTGACAGGTATCCATTCTTTAGAGAAAAGTATGGTTATGTCAAACTGCCCCCGGCTGGCTGGGCTATGGAAAACCAGACCAACGTATTCTGGGCACTAAACATTCCAGGAAATCACTTCTATGAAATCATAGTTGCACATGAGGCGTCCCATCAGTGGTGGGGATGCTCAGTAACACCATACTCTATCAAAGATATATGGCTTAATGAGGGATTTGCTACCTACTGTGAAGCACTATACTCAGACCACTGGCATGATGGAATATCTTATCATGAATATATGTCCTCATATATTATGAATTATTATCTTACACTTGAAAACTACCCCCTTGGACATCCCTATCCTATGTATGACCCACCGGATGGAGCTGTCTGGACTGCAACCACCTATGAAAAGGGTGCATCTGTACTACACATGCTTCGTCATATTTTAGGAGATAGTTTGTTTTTTGATGCTCTTCGCACCTACTATGCACAATATAAATATTCCATTACAACCACACCTCAATTTCAGGCTGTCTTAGAGGTTGTTGCCAGACAGAGTCTGGACTGGTTCTTCGATGAATGGGTATATATGGCTGGGCATCCTGAATATAATTGTCACTGGAACTGGGTAGAAATAGGCGCTGATAGTTTTATTGTGAATCTCACAGTTGAACAAACACAGTCAAATGAATGGGATGTTCCTATTTTCAAGATGCCGATAGACATAGGTATTGTTACGACAGCCGAAGATACTGTATCCTTTATTTTATGGGATTCACTGCAAACGCAGAGTTTCGATTTTTTGATATCAAATGAGCCCACTGACCTGCTCTTTGACCCGGAGAACTGGGTTTTAAAAAGAACAACCGTTATAGAACAGGTAGAGGAATATACAACTCACAGCAACCTGCCTACAGTAAGTATATATCCAAACCCATTTAGCACGGAAACAGTTATTACTTTGGAGTGCATCAACCGTGTTGATGCTGTGACATGGTCACAGCACTCCATAAATATCTATGATCTCTCAGGTCGTTTAGTCCGTTCTTTCCCTCTTAATCTGTGTAATCCCAACTTTACCAGTAGGCAGGGAGAAAAATCTGTGCAATCTGTGTCTTGGGATGGCAGAGATGATTATGGTAAGAAGTTGCATGCAGGGATTTATTTCTGTATAATGCTGGTAGATAGAGTAAATTTTAAATATCAAAAGATAGAGAAGATAATATATATACCTTAGAATTCAATAGTTAGATAAATCAATGTGCATGTCGTTTACTTTATCGTAGATGGTTAGACACACCTAATCATCATTTATAACAGTCTAAAGACTGTCACTCCTTATGTTAGTAATAAGGTTTCAGGACATGTATGCACGAATCCAATTCGTGACAGATATATAGTACAATAACCCTGTCATTGCGAGTCCGTCAAGAAGTACGACGGATTAGTGAGCGTGGCAATCTCATACAGGCTCCTGTCATTGCGAGACTGAACGAAGTGAAGGCGTGGCAATCTCATACAGACTCCTGTCATTGCGAGACTGAACGAAGTGAAGGCGTGGCAATCTCATTTTAATGTCCTTTAAATACTTAACAGTATAAATACTGTCAATCCCTAATCTTTATCCTTGAATCTACTGTATGCAATTGCTTCACCTGCCTGACGCCTACCTGCCGGTAGGCAGGGTAGGCAGGGTTTGCCCTACCGCAGGGTAATTAGTTATATGATACTACTGTATTAGTATAAGCTTTTTATTATCCTGGAAACTGCCAGAATCAAAACGATAGAAATAAATTCCAGAAGCCAATTTGTCACCATCCGCGCCTCTACCGTCCCATTTCGCTATATAATTCCCTGGCTCTCGGATACCATTTACAAGGCACTTAACCAGCCTGCCCGATATATCATAGACCTTGAGAGATATTCTACTGGTAACTGGTAACTGATAACTGATAACTGTCTTTCGGCAGAATGGATTGGGATAATTCTGCGTGAGTCTATATACGAAGTTTAGATTATCCTCCTCAATACCTATAAGGTAGAAGTTAATATTCTTTGTAGTATCCGGTGGTGTAACTGTTACAAGGTCAGCGCTACTTGAATCCGGTTCGTTCTCCCACCACTGGGTATCGTAGCCCTCAAGTTCGGCACTCACCTTATAGTCACCCTCACCGAGTCCTGCAATAAGATAATCCCCAGTCTCATCAGGACTTGCAGGAATGTTGACCGGTATCCATCCATAGAATGGACCACCATCACCATAGGCAGTTACCTGTGCATCCTCTGGCTGCTTAGTAGATATAGCCACATTTCCTGCAATTGCACCGGATTCACCTGTGCCGAGGACAAAATCTATACCGGTGACGATAGAATCTGGTGCAAGAATATAAACCGAATCGGCAGTTGACAGTGTCCTTTTGTCATCGTAGAATTCAAATGCGTGAATTATATTTACCAGGTCAGGCAGTGAGGAATAAGCCATATCCGCCCAGGGGATGGCACAGACCTTATACCATCCTGTTGGAAGTCCCGATATGGAGTAAGAACCGACTACAGATGATTGTGTGAATGTGATTGCCTCTCCCGTATTTGACCTGATGGCAGCAACAGCAACCCTTGGTAGTGGAGTGACACCGTCTGTATCATATACGAATCCCTCAACCTTACCACCTGTTGAGAGGATGAAATCGGCATAGGTCGTTTCATTAAGAATGATAGAAACAAGATTTGCGTCGTTCCAGCTCGTCTGGTCATTGTAGTATTCATCAATATATTCTTCTCTGTTTACAGTTCTTACCCTGTATTCACCAGGAGGAAGTCCAACCTCGTATAAACCTATGACAGAATCAGGCCATACAAATGTTGCCGCGAGCACTGCTGGTTCCAGCGGATTCCTTGCAGTATTGTCATATATATATATCCCAATGTTGGGAAGGGAGTCTCCTGCATCACTGGTTACCCAACCTGTCAAAACTCCCCCCGGGGCAAGAGTGAAGTCAATACCATCCACAGTTTGTCCGGCCGTTATTATGCTAACAACATCCGCTGTTTTGAAATTGTATTCATCGCTATACCATTGATGGGCATACTGGCTTGTTCTGCCACACCTCAGCCTGTATCCGCCGGTGAGTCCTGAAGAAAGGGGTAGTCCTGATAGTATATATCTACCCAAGGAGTCAGTTCCCCACCAGTCGACACATATGGAGCCCCCATTAACTATAGAAAATGCATCCACGATTATGCCTTCAATGGGTTTTTTGTCAGGTCCTGTAACAATTCCTGTGATACAGCCACCAAGGGTTAACTCAAAATCAATATTCGGGATGGTATCCCCTGCAGTCACAGTTATCTCATCTGCATATACAAAATCCGGTTTATTATTCCACCATTCCATAACATAGGGACTACCCCACTTCCAGGTTTGAGCCTTATGAGGGACACCTGCCTCCAGTCCGGCTACTGTGTAGAATCCAGTCTCGTCGGTATTGTCGCCTGATACATAGTTCCACTCATTATCATAGACATCAACCCATACGCCTTCCAGAGGCTCTTTGTCCTCGCTTGTCACAGTGCCAGAGATAAAACCTGCCAGTGGTAGGTCAAAATCAATGTTCTTTGTAGTATCCCCCGGGATTACCCTTACTGTATCAGCTGTCCAGAAGCTGGGCTTGTCATCATACCATCTACCAACAAAACTCTCAGGGGGATCGGTCTCAATCTTCCAGAGGTTTTCCCCTTCTGGTAGATGCGATATAATATAGTAACCATCCGCGTTTGTGCATACACCATACCCACTGCCGTAGCTCGTATCCCATGCAGTGACAGAGACACTCTGTAGGGGTTCTCCATTACCCAGGACCGTGCCTGAGATGTATCCGCGGTCCTTATTATCTTTTTTGTCTGCAGAGGCATAGATGATACGTGCCTCAGAATTTTCCATCCTATCACGGTATTTCACCAGCATCTGCTCTTCGTGGACAAGCTTGTCCTTGCCAAAGACCAGCCGATATATCTCGCACCAACAATCCGAATCGTAACTGCTGCCTATCGTGAGCGTGCTGAGAATCCCTAAAAGCCCCAGCACCTCTCCAATATACAACAACTTCTTCTTCATCCTACCTCCTTGTATTATAAAAAATGATATATACCCTCTATTGGTAAACTTCTTTACATTCTTTTTACGCAGACTAAAGTCTGCGGCTACCTTTTGTATGGTTGTTTGAAATAGAACACTATATAAAATACCATATAAAAAATGATTTGTCAAGAAAAATCTTAAACCACAGAGAACACAGAGAATCTTTATTC
This sequence comes from Caldifarciminota bacterium, assembly GCA_023129165.1. Classification (GTDB taxonomy): domain Bacteria; phylum Hydrothermota; class UBA3073; order UBA3073; family UBA3073; genus JAGMCL01. Next base: position 22,646 of record JAGMCL010000129.1, read on the forward strand.
AAAAAAGGGAAGAACTCTGTGCTCTCCATTAAACCCCAAATCTATTCAAATTCAATTATTCCGGACAAGAAAAAAATTACCGCAGAGAACGCAGAGGACACAGAGAATTTTTGTTTTAAAAAAGGCAAAGGCTCTGTGCTCTCTACATTTAAACTCCAAGCCCAATTATCTCCAAATAGATTGGCAAAAATCATGCAGGAAATTTAAGTCCACAGAGAACGAAATAAAATATAAATAAAGAATGTCCTTCCTCTGTGAACTCTGTGGTTTAAACTATGGTTTCCTATGCGATCAAGAAAAAAATAGATAAAAATTTTTAGTCCCGTTGTGAACATTTAATTGTCCAGAGAATTAGAGTGATGCCAAGTATTATGGAGGCTATGGAAAATGCCTGTCCACGGGTAAACCAACCAAAGAGAATCAATTCAGGGTCATGCCATCTGAAGAGCTCAATAATAAATCGCCAGGTTCCATATAGTATAAGGAAAGAAAAGAAAATCAGCCCGTGGAGTTTTTTTTTAATCTTTTTTTCAATGAAAAGCAGGATAAAGAAGCTTATAAGACCAGCAAACGAGGAATAGAGTTGAGTGGGATGTAAAGAGACCTGTTCTCCATATACCATGCTTGCATAGGATTCAGGTGGAAAAACAACCCCCCAGGGTATAAGTGTTGGTTTCCCAAAGCAACATCCCTTTAAAAAACAGCCCATACGTCCGAAGAAGAATCCAAGGGCAATTCCTGGAGCAAGTATGTCCAGTGCTGCTCCTATACGAAGATTAGATTTTCTTAACAACAATAATCCTACGATGAAAGCAAATAGGAATCCACCATACCAGCTCAGTCCTCCGTGTCTTATGGCAGAGAACACATCTGGATATTCCCTTAAAATCTGAGGATGTTCCAGAATAGAAAACAGTCGGGCGCCAACGAATCCTGCAATGATGACAAAAATTACAAGGTGTAATGCTGCCCTTACCCTTTTGGGAGGGATTTTATAGGTTCTTGCCCTTATTATGGTAACCAATATGGCTGCCACGAGGGCTATAATGACCATTGTCCCCCAGGAGTTTATCTTAAGAGAACCGAACTGCAGAAGTATAGGACGCATATTTATGTATATAACCTTAACTAATATATATTATACAGAATTTCCCAAAGCTCTTAGCCTTTGTATATTAAGGGGTTATAAAAATTAAAATAACTTATTTCTTATAGGTCTCTTATCTACCCGTCAGCTGACGGGCAAGTCCCTGTTAAATAAGCCTTTTAAATAAAGAATGAGTTTCTTACAAGTCCCTGTTATAATTAGTCTTTTGAATAAGAATGTAGTCTCTTACCTGCCTGCGGCAGGCAGGTAAGTCTCGTTCAAGTCCCTGTTATAATTAGTCTTTTGAGATACTATATAATATAATAAAAAATGGACTTTGTCAAGTTTTTTTTGAGAGCCCAAAAGGTAGTTTTTGAACTCTTATAAAATTTTCTTGACAAAATAGCTTAGCTGTGTTATAATAAAATCCTTGAACAACTTAAGTCTATTCCACAAAAAATATACATGAAGAGCAAGGTCTACTTCATAAATTTTGGAGAGCATGGTAAAGAACGCATATACAAAAGACTTGAAAAACTAATAAAAAAGAGTAACACCAAAGAAGCATTCAAAAAAGGCGATACTACAGCTGTGAAGATACATATGGGTGAGGATTCCCCCTTTTTTATACCACCAGTATATGTGAGAGAGATTATTAATATAATGGATAATGTTGGAGTAGAGTTCTTTCTTACAGATACAACGACATTATATGTTGGCTCAAGAAGAAATGCACCATCATATATTAGGCGTGCCATTCATAATGGTTTCTCTGCAGCTGGATTACCAATAATTATTGCAGATGGACTGCGAGGACAAGATTACAAAGAAAAATCAATAAATGGCAACCATCTCAAGAATGTAAAAGTTGCATCTGCTCTATACTATGCCGATTCGATTCTTCTTCTATCTCACTTCAAGGGACACGAAATTGCTGGATATGGTGGAGCAATAAAAAATCTTGGTATGGGTGGAGTAGCAAAGGCAGATAAACTCTTTACACATTCTGATGTTCATCCAATAGTTGTTCAGCATAAATGTAATCGGTGTGGTGTATGTCTTAAGTGGTGTCCAGAAGATGCCATTACACTGAAAGATTATGCTGTTATAAATCCTGAGAGGTGTATAGGATGCGGCACCTGTATATCGGTTTGTCCGGAGAATGCTATCAGAATAAATTGGAAAAGTGACTCCAAAGTACTTCAAGAGAAAATCGTTGAATGCGCTCTTGGTGTTATGAAGGGAAAAAGACTCGTATGTATGAACTTCCTCATATCTATTACACCCATGTGTGACTGCAACCCCATGCAGGGTGCGCCTATATGTCCAGATATTGGGTTTATGTTATCCTCTGACCCTGTGGCAATAGACAAAGCCTCTTTCGATATGGTAGAGAAAAAAACAAATGGAATGTTAAGCTCAATACGTCCCAATATTGACATGCAAATACAAACAAAATACGGTGAAAAGATGGGGCTTGGTTCTGAGACCTATGATCTGATTGACCTATCGTAGTTTATATTCTTTTCTCACTCCATTTTCAGCCCTGATTGCCGAAGTGGCGGAACTGGCAGACGCGCCAGACTCAAAATCTGGTTCCCCTCTGGGGAGTGAGGGTTCAATTCCCTCCTTCGGCAAAAAAATTAAGCTTTCGGGCTATGATTATTTTTATATTTCTACTTTTCTCTTATCCACCAGAGAATTTCTCATTTTCAGTTGGAATTTCTACCTTTCCTGGAGATTTAATTGGTTATGAAGTCAATGTGTCGTACCATCTACAAATAGAAAAGAGGCTAACTACAGCTTCAACCTTAGGTTACACCAAAAATAAATATAGTTCGCATCTTGGAACCAATACACTCAATTGTGAATTTTCTCGTCTTTATTTTACACAATGCATTGAAAAAAAGGTTTTGAATGGTATTTTTTTATCATTTGGCATCAGCATCAATGCCCTGAAAAACTGGGTTATTGAGACAAATAGGATTGGCTCGTTTAAAATCACAGATTATTACGCCCTCAATGACTTCGCCCCTGGATTTACGACTGGTTCAGGTCTCTCAGTTGGAAGGGGAACCTTAAGTATCATATATGATTTCATACTAATAAATGAACAGGGTGAGAACATATTCTATAATCAAGGGAACATTCATACATTAAGCCTCAAATTATCTTATTCATTATTTGAGCGATAAGATATTATAAAAACCACAGAGAAGTGTGCTGTCAAAAATAATATGAAAGCGAAAATGTAGGGGTTCGATTTATCGAACCCGTAAAAGAAACGGGTCGGATACCCGCCTGACGACGGGCAGGAATCCGACCCCTACAAGAATTAGGGGGAAGCAAGTCAAAATGATATGGTAAATGGAAAAAGGAAAAGTAGTGAGTCACGATGGAATAGCTGAGCATTCTACAGGATAAATAGAGCGTCCCGATAGAATAGCTGCGCATTCTACGGGATAAATAAGGAGTAAGGCGATTGACGAGTACCAGAGTATATCAGGATATCAGCATATCAGTAGGCAGAATATCAGATTATCAGAGTATCAGGAGGTAGGAGTCCGTCGTTTGACGGACGATAAAAGGTAGGAGTCCCACCTACGACGGGATGAAGAGGAAATCAATTATCGATGTAAAATTAGCAATTAACAATTTAAAATGATATGTTAAATGGAAAAAGAAAAAGTAGTGAGTAGGGCAAGACTTCCTGACCGCCGTCAGGCAAGTTAGTCTTGCGAAAAGAAAAGGTAGGAGCCCCGCATCTGGCGGGGCGAAGAGGGTGTAGGGCAGGTCTGTGGTTAGATTTTTGTCAATACGAAGATGGGTAATAGGAGGATTTATGTCAACCTCTGTAATAGGCGCCGGGATAATTGGAGCAAGTATCACATATCATCTTAAAAAACTCGGTTATAATGACAAGATAGACATATATGATAAACTCGATGCCCCGGGTGAGGCTTCAACCTCGCTCTCTGCAGGGGGTGCAAGAAATTTATGGTCTACTCCTGTTAATCTCAAGCTTACTACTGAATCTCTGAAAAGATTTGCAAATTTTAAAGAAGAGACAGGTAGAGGTATTGGATATGAAAACATTGGGTACCTGTTCTGTCTGTATGAAGATGAATACAAACAGATAGAAAAATTCCTACCAGAATGGCATAAGCTTGGTGTAAATGCAGAGTTAATTCCAGCCCAGAGAATACCTGATTTTGTCCCAAACCTAATGACCGATATTGATGATGAATTCAAAGAATTTTTGGACATTAATCAATTCAAAGGTGCACTCTGGGGTAAAGATTGCTGTGCAATAAACCCAACATCATACACCACTGTTATGTTCGAATGTGCTAAAGAGATGGGAGGGGTAGAGCTTCATTTTGGCAAAGAAGTTGAAAAAATTATTTTCACAAGTGGTAAGGTACAGGCAATTGAGATGAAGGACGGGAATAAGGTACATTGTGACTGCTGTGTACTTTCAGCAGGTGCATGGTCTGGAGAATTAATGGAAAGATCGGGACTCAACATCTCTATTGTACCCATAAAGAGAATGCTCTTTACAGTTTACCTACCTGAAGAACTCAATTTTAAACATATTCCAATGACTATTATAGATAAGGGTGTCTATTTCAGGGTCGAGGTAGGCAATCTAATCGTTGGAAGGGCAAAAGAAGACCAGGAGCCTGGTTTTGATATAACGGTTGAAAAAAAATATTACGAGGACGAGATGAATCCCTATATGCAGGCACGTATTCCTAAAACAGAATACTGCAGGATTCTATCGTGTTGGGGAGGATTATATGCAGTCACTCCAGACAACAACGCAATTATCGGCAAATACCCGGGAGTTGAGGGTTTATACTTAATAACAGGATTTTCAGGTCACGGGATAATGGAGGCACCAGCTGCAGGACAGGCTCTCGCTGAACTGATAACAGAAGGAGATTATAAGACAATAGACCTCTCTTCTCTCTCAATAGAAAGATTTGAGGAAGGAAACCTGATAAAAGAGACAATAGTAATATAGCCACTAATGTAGGAGCGACCTCAATGTAAAACGGAGTAGCCACTAAGACACAAAGACACTAAGTTTTTATATTATTCTTTTTTCTTTTTAATTAAGTTAATCTTTTCTTCGTGCCTTCCTGCCTGCCGTCAGGTAGGTGTGGTAAGTTAGTAGCCACTAAGACACAAAGACACTAAGTTTTTATATTATTCTTTTTTCTTTTTAATTAAGTTAATCTTTTCTTCGTGCCTTAGTGCCTTGGTGGCGAATCTTATTTTTGCATTTTAATACCTGCCTACCGGCAGGCAGGTTTAATATTTGATATTTCTATCGGGGGTATTATGAGAGAGATAAGTGCTAAGAAAATAGAGGAAGCGGTCAGAGAGATGTGTATGGATGCGAACTATAATCTTGGCGAGGACGTTGTAGAATGTATAAAAAAAGCAAAAGACAGGGAGGATTCGCCAACAGGAAAGGCAATCCTTGAAGATATATTGAAAAATATAGAGATAGGCAAGAATGAGAAATTGGCAATATGCCAGGATACGGGATTTTCTGTATACTTTGTGGAATTGGGTGAAGAAGTAAAGATTGTTGATGGACACTACATGGATGCATTTACAGAGGGAACGAGAAGAGGATACAAGGATGGATACCTGAGAAAGTCAATTGTCGATGACCCTGTTATCTCGAGAATCAATACTAAGGACAATACACCACCAATTGTGTATACTGACATTGTTCCAGGGGATAAGATAAAGATAACAATGGCACCAAAGGGTGGTGGAGCAGAGAACATGTCAGAGGTCAGGATGCTTACAGCAGCACACGGTATTGAAGGTGTAAAAAAATTCGTAATTGAGCGTGTAGAGAAATCGGGTGGCAATCCCTGTCCCCCTGTAGTTGTTGGTGTAGGTATAGGTGGAACGTTCGAAAAATGTGCCATGCTTGCAAAAAGAGCACTATTCCGATATCCCATTGGTTCTCACCATCCAGATAAAAAATTTGCAGAGGTCGAAGAAGAGCTTCTTGAGAAGGTAAATAATCTCGGAATAGGTCCAATGGGGCTTGGGGGAAGGACCACTGCACTTGCAGTTCACATCGAGACATTTCCCTGTCACATTGCAACAATGCCTGCAGCAGTAAATATCAACTGCCATGCAGCAAGACATAAGACGAGGGTAATATAAGAAATTTCAAATTCTCAATTACCAATATCCAATGAATTATCAATTGACAAACAGTAGGAGACGGTTATCGGTGATTAGTAACCAGTAATCAGTGACAGATAATTTTCCGAGATACAGATAACTGATTACCGATAACCTCTAAATAACTGCAAGTTTGGCATTATTGCATTAGAATTTATTAGAAATTAGAGATTAGAAATTTTAATTTTTTAGTTAGGGGGATTTTATGGCAGAAATAAGGTTACAAACACCGCTAAGTGATGAGAGCATAGAAAAACTACATATAGGAGATAAGGTTCTTCTCTCGGGTGTAATATACACAGCAAGGGACGCAGCACATAAGAGACTTGTTGAATTGATAAAAGATAATAAACCTCTTCCAATAGACATAAAGGGTCAGGTAATATACTATGTTGGTCCTGCACCAGCGAAACCAGGATATGCTATAGGACCTGCTGGTCCCACCACAAGCTATAGAATGGATCCGTATGCAACTATACTTCATGAACATGGATTAAAGGCAAGTATAGGTAAAGGAAATAGAGGTCAAGAAGTGATAGAAGCACTAAAGAAATACAAAGGCGTATACCTCGCTGCTACTGGTGGAGTTGCAGCACTCATTGCAAAGACCATCAAAAAAGCAGAAATAGTTGCATATGAGGATCTGGGTGCAGAAGCGATAAGAAGACTTGAAGTATCCGATTTTCCTTGTATCGTTGCTAATGATTGTTATGGAGGGGATCTATTTCAGGAAGGGGTGAAAAAGTATAAGATTGATTAGTTGGTTAATTAATTGTTAAATGTGGAATGGGATGAAAGTTGATTAGTTGAAAAGTTGATTGGTTGATTAGGTTGAATGATATTGGAAAGAAATTGAAAATCGACAATCGAAAATAGTAAATAAAAAATAGGAGCCCCGCCTATGGCGGGGCGATAAGAGAAAATTAGTTGATTAGTAAGAACACTTTTATAGTAAAATAAAAAATTATCTAAAAAGGAGGAATTATGCTTATGCCCGTGGAAATAAGGGAGAAGGAATTTAACAGGGTTCTCAGAGGATACGACCCTAAAGAGGTGAGAGTAACACTGGATGAGATGGCAGAAGACTTTGGGCATATATTAGATGAGAACAGGAAACTGTTGGAAAAACTTGCATCCTTCGAGAAGCTGGAATCCAACCTGAAGGACACTCTTATTCTTGCCCAAAAGGCTGCTGAAGATACTAAGATAAATGCAGACTTAGAAAGAGTAAACATAATAAAGGCAGCTCATGAAGAAGCAAAAAAGATATCAGATGAAGCAGAGAAGATACTCGCCAAGGCAAAAAATGATGCAAAGTCGATGGAAAAGGATATGAAGGAAAGGGAGAAGAAAATTTTCTCTGGGATTGATGAAAGAAAGATTGAGGTTGAAACTGAGTTGCATCAACTTGTGGCAAGGAGGAACTCATTTAAGGCACACTTTAAAAGTCTTCTCTCGTCCTATCTTGAGACCCTTACTTTAGAAGAGTCTATATTAAGTAATACGGAAAAGGGTAAGACTGAAAAAGATTGAATGAACGAATCTCGATTTTTTGTTATGAGTTTTTATTCTTATTGAAATTTAGAAGCCAATGAGAATAATCGTTAGAGTAATCCCAAGAGCAAGAAAGAGAGAAATAAAAAAACAATCCGATGGTATTTACAAAATAAAGGTTGTCTCGCCTCCAGTTGATGGTAAGGCTAATAAAGAGGTAATTGATATAGTTGCAAAAGAATTTGGTATAAAGACATCGAAGGTTCGTATATTAAGAGGTGAAAAAACAAGAGAAAAGTTAATTGAGATTGGTATTTAAATCTGAGTAATCCTTAACCAACTAAAGGTATTTTGTAGTTAACATCTGAGTAATCAGGTATAATGAATATTATACCAGGAGGGAACATGACTCAACTCGTAAATCAAATTAATGACGCAGTTAAAACAATAAAGAAAACCACGGACATAGTTCCAAAGATTGGTATAATTCTTGGAACCGGGTTAGGAAGGCTTGTAAACAACATAAATATTATTAATACAATATCTTACAAGGACATCCCGCACTTTCCAGTATCCACTGTAGAGAGTCACGAGGGAAGACTAATCTTTGGAAGCTTGAGTGGAAAATCTATTGTCTGTATGCAGGGAAGATTCCATTATTACGAGGGTTATGGGATGAAGGAGGTAACCTTCCCGGTAAGAGTTTTAAAGAAACTCGGTGCAGAAATACTTATCGTATCAAATGCCTCAGGTGGATTGAATCCCCTATTTGAAAGAGGTGATGTAATGCTCATAACAGACCACATAAACATGCTTCCAGAAAACCCCTTAAGAGGAGAAAACGATGAAACACTGGGACCAAGATTCCTGGATATGATGGAAGTATATAAAAGAGATTTTATAAAACTATCCGAGAAGGTTGCATTAGAGGAAAAAATTCCCATAAAAAAGGGTGTGTATGTATCTCTTCAAGGACCCTGCTTTGAGACGCCAGCAGAATATAGAATGCTGAGAATAATAGGTGCAGATGCAGTTGGTATGTCGACCGTACCTGAGGTGATAGTTGCTCGACATATGGGAATGGAGGTCCTAGGGATATCCATTATTACAGATATGGGACTTCCTGACATTCTGGAGCCTGTTTCTCATGAGATAGTTATCAAGGCAGCAGAAGAGGCAGAACCCAAACTTGCAAAGCTCGTTACTGCATTCGTGAAAGCACTTTAAATATATATTCAGAAATTATGATATAATAAGGAGTGACAGTCTTTAGACTGTTAATGAAGGTAAATATATTCAAGATGAGATTGCCACGCTCCCGTTGGTCGCTCGCAATGACAGACACCGATTTTAAAACCTACTCCTTCTTTGAAATTCTGCTATATCTTTTATCCCTTCCTTGCAAAAGTATTCCTCTATACCCTTAACGATTTTATTCCCAATATCCGGGTCAACCAAAACTCCTGTGCCAATTTCTACCATCATGGCACCAATAAGAAGAAATTCAAGTGCATCTCTTGCGTTCATTATCCCACCTACTCCTATTACAGGCAGGTTTGTGCTTTTAATTGCATTGTAGACACAGTACAATGCAATAGGTTTTATTGCAGGACCTGACAGTCCTCCACTCTTTCCTCCTATCTCAAATTTTCCCGTTTCAAAATTCACTGCAAGAGCAGGAATGGTGTTTATAAGCGATATGGCATCTGCACCTGTCTGTTCCGCTGCAGATACAATTTTTCTATTATCAAATAGTGGTGGCAATTTGCAGATAATAATCTTTGAAGTATTGTTCCTTACACTATCTACAATCCTCTTCACACTCTCAGGGTCTTTACCAAACTCGACTCCTCCCCTCTCCACATTCGGGCAGGAAAGGTTTACCTCTATACCAGTGACATCTGTTTGGTTAATCAAACGTGTAAGTTCTACATATTCATCCACATCCGCTCCTGCTATCGAGGCTATAACCCTGGTTTGAGAGGAAAGGATACATGGAAGCTCATCTTTGAGGAATTCATCAATACCTGGATTGGCAAGTCCAATTGAATTTATTACACCACATGGTGTCTCAAATATTCTGGGAGGGGGATTGCCCTCTCTTGGTTTCATAGTAACGGACTTGGTTATGATACCCCCCAACCCTGAGACATCGGTAAAATCTAATGTGTGTTTAGAAAAACATCCCGATGCTAAAAGCACAGGATTTTTAAATGTCATATTACCTATCTTAACAGATAAATTCATATAACCATCCTATATGAAATAAGTATAACTCTCTGATATTCATCTTTACCCATAGAAAAACATCCAAAAAAATTAACCATGGAATAAATAACTATGTTTGATACAATAAACCTACAATTCAATTTATTATACTATAACTTATAACAATTGTCAAGTTGTTTAAGTGAAATTTCTGAAAAAATCCAGAAATCTCTGATTACAACGATTAAGATAAAAATTAGACAGATTAATCAAGAGAGCCAAAAGGTAGTTTTTCAGAGCTCTTTGGTGATAAATTATTTTATACTTGACTTTTTTTTCTTTTTATGTTATAATCACCACGGGGAAAATCGTTCCACCTGTTGATACATATTTCCCCTATAAGAATCATGTGGATTTTAGACACAGAGCTTACCAGGGTCAATTGGGTGTTATTTATATATAAAATTACTATAAGAGACATCCTATAAAGATCAGGATGTTGGATATCAATTACTTTCATATTTAAGGGCTTCTAAACTTCATACTGGATTACTAGTTATCCGTTAGCTAACGGATTGGTAATAAAAGTTGTCAGGTAAAGAGATTTATTTTTTAATCTGAGTAATCAGGTATAATGAACATTATACCAGGAGGTATAATGAAAAAGGTTGGATATTTTGAGGGAACAGATTCAATAATACTTACTACTCTTGCTTGTGAAGGCATAGATACATTTCCTTTAGGTAATGGTGAAGATGGTTATGGTAAATATGTTGGGCATATAACAAAGGGAGACAACATTTCACTCGTTGTGGGATATCTTCATAAAATTATCCCACTTTCAGAACAAACTACAAAACCAATAGATATTCTCTATTCCTGTATAGCACATAGGATTCCTGCAGTTATTCTTGTTCCTGAAGAACTTGAAGAGAAGGCTAAAAAGGTTTTAGGTGAGCTCGCTGATAAAGTAAAACTTACTAATCCCGAAAATGCCTTAGATGTAATAATGAATATCTTGAAATAATAATCGTTTTATTATACATTGTAAAGGTATACGACAACATTATATCTAAGAGGAGGAATTATGGATAGATTAAACCCATTCAAGATTGCACAGGAACAACTGGACAGGGCAGCTGAACTTCTCGGACTTGATGAGGCTACTCATTCTATTCTTAGAGAGCCCAGAATGGAGTATCACTTTACAATCCCTGTAAGGATGGACTCTGGTGAGACTAAGGTTTTCAAGGGGTTCAGAGTTCAATATAACAATGCAAGGGGACCATGCAAAGGTGGTCTAAGATTTCATCCCGAGGAAACTATAGACACTGTAAGAGCCCTTGCTGCATGGATGACATGGAAGACAGCAGTCGTTGATATACCCCTGGGAGGAGGCAAAGGAGGAATTATATGCAATCCAAAGGAGATGTCCCAGAGTGAGTTAGAAAGAGTCTCAAGAGGTTACATAAGACAGGTAGGTAGATTTCTCGGGGTGACAAAGGACGTTCCTGCACCTGATGTGTATACTACCCCTCAGATTATGGCATGGATGATGGATGAGTATGAGATAATAATGGGAGAAAAACACCCAGGTGTAATAACAGGAAAACCCATCCAATTAGGTGGTTCTCAGGGTAGAGGAGACGCCACTGCAAGAGGTGGCATATATACCGTCAGAGAAGCATGTAAACTACTTGGTTCAAATCCTGCAAAGGCAACATATGCCATTCAGGGGTTTGGTAATGCCGGACAGTTTGCCGCAACACTACATCATGATGTGCTCGGTGGAGGAACACTTGTTGCTGTATCTGACTCCAGAGGTGGTATTTATAACAAGGATGGTCTTAACCCACATAAGTTGATTGATTGGAAGTTAAAGAATAAGCAGGTCAAGGGATTCCCTGATGCAAAAAAAGATATCACTAATGAGGAACTCCTTGAACTACCTGTTGATGTGCTTTACCCAGCCGCACTAGAGAATGTAATAACTAAGGACAATGCTGGTAAGATTAAGGCTAAAATTAGCTGTGAATTGGCAAATGGTCCAACAACTCCTGAGGCTGATAAAATTTTATCTAAAAACGGCGTTTTTGTCATTCCGGATTTCCTTGCCAATGCAGGTGGTGTTACAGTATCCTATTTCGAGCAGGTTCAGAACACCTATAACTTCTATTGGACCCTTGAAGATGTTCAGCATATGTTAGATCAGAAGATGACAAATGCATTCAAGGCCGTCTATGAAATGCATAAAGAGAAAAATGTAGATATGCGTACAGCAGCATATCTCGTGGCAATTCAGAGAGTTGTAGATGCAATGAAACTAAGAGGCTGGGTGTAAAGAAGATAAAGGAAAATTGTATCACTCCAAGTTTGAGCATCGGTATTTATATATACTCAATCAAATTCAACATCCTCAGCACGAAATGCTGGGCCATCTTTGCATACATATCTATAGCCATCTATAGTCTTAACAGCACAAGAGAGACAGACGCCATATCCACAACCCATTCTTGATTCCATGGAGAGTATACAGTTCACCCTTTTTTTAGAATAAAACTCTTTTACCCTTTTGAGCATGGGAACAGGACCACAGGCTACAATGAACGAACCATCTGAAACATCCGGGAGATAATCCGTTACAAGTCCTTTTCTACCAACACTACCATCTTCAGTTACAATCTGTATATCTGTGTTCGTTGTTCGTGTCTTTCGACTTTTGACATTTGACTTTTGACTTTTCCCCTCCTCCCTATCTCCTTTCTCCTTTTGACATTTGACTTTTGACTTTTGACTTTTCCCCTCTTCTCTCTTCGCAAGCAGGAGCTTGCTCCTACCTTCTCTATCTCCTTGCTCCTTTTGACATTTGACATTTGACTTTTGACTTTTTCCCTCCTCCCCTACGTGCTCAAGCTCCGAGGTGGGTAAAATTCCATCCCTATTTTTCGCCCCTATGATAAGAAATGCAGATGATTTTTTGTAAAGAAAGTATAATGGAGCAATACCTACTCCACCTGCAATAAGGTATAGTTTTTCCCTAAAAGGGCTTTTTTTATCCACTCCAGTGCTCAACAGAGACTCAAAGGGAATGCCAAGAGGGCCCAATATATCCATCGAATCTCCATTCTTGTATTTTGATAATAGACCCGTGCCAATTCCCCTTATTGTATAAATAATTGCAAACCTATCCATTTCAGCATAGTAAATGCTCATCGGACGCCTGAGGAGAGGATAGTATTTACCAACAATTCTAAGGTTAACAAACTGACCTGGTTTAGCCTTCCCTGCAATCTGTCCACTCTTTAGAACCATCTTGAAAATACAAGGAGTAATCCTGCTATTATCTATAATTTCTACAGTCGCCATTTTCTAATTCAAAACCATATTTCTTCTGAATCTCTCTAATAAAAGCACTCTTTTTCTCTTCATTAAATTTATGGGCTGCTCTTCCGGCATTCTCTATTCCACCATGATAGAACCTACTCCATAAAAATACAGTTACAAGTACACCATCAAGAGGACGATCATCCATAAATGACTTAATAGAAAGCCACCCAAAAAGTAAGTTGAGACTAAGAGTACAAAACCCCGGCAAAGGCTTTCCTGCGTATATTTCTCCAAGACCTGGAACAATGTAGGATAACATCTGTGCCTTTTTTATTTCTTTTTGAGGGAGCAACCTCGCTGTCTGTATGTCACTTGATATATCAAGTCGACCAAGTTTATTGAATAGCGAAAAAGACTCGTCCCATTTTCCTTCATGTAACATCACCCATGCCATAAGTTCCTTGTCTCCTGACCTCCTACATTCATATTTTGCAAGAGAGTAATCCCCCAGCAATACGTATGTTTTTACAAGTTCTCTATAACAAATACCTTTCTTATATTTCCACTCATTACTTGGTGAAAAGAAATCAAGCCTCTCATATTCTATTAGTGCATTCCTATAATCTCCAATTTCAAAAAGGCTATCAGCAAAATTAGAAGAACTCGTCAAAATTGTCACGAAATACAATAACAAGATCGTCATAATATTTCTCGTTATAGTTTGTAGCGCTCTTTATACTCCCATATATATCACCAATGTATAGCAGGAAACCAAGACTGAGAAATGTATAGGATGGTACTGGTCTCTTTTCTCGATTATAGAGATACGATATAGATAGGCTGCCAGAGATAAATAAAAATGAAAATATTCCATCCCAGATGCAACCTGAATATATTCTCCCACTACCGGGTAATATACTACTCAACAAACCGGCTGCAACTGGATTCTTCCTACTTATATTATTAAGGTTATATAAAAATCCATTAACCTCTTCTCTAAATCTATTAATACTCTGTAAATAGCAAAAGGCACTATCCACATTTCTTTCCTCAAGCCAGGTTATTCCCACAAAAAGCCTTGATGTATCATTATCAACCCTATTCAGATAATACCTTGCTCTTTCTCTCTCACCCATCATCCAGTATGCACTGCCTATTCGCATATAAATCTTTTCAGTATCATACTTACGAAGCTCCCGCTCATATTCCAATATTGAGGACTCCCACTCACCTTTCTCATATAGATAATCAGCAAATGAGCTAACTCTTACACTCCTCTTGACTCCAACAGGAGGAAGTATTTGCTGTTTATTAACAGGGTCATAGAGTTTATATCCTCTTCCTTTCACATATACTACATCATAGTAATTATTTGCATAACTCCAGCATTTGAAGTTACATCTCTCAAGCCTGTCAAATGTCATAATTATACCCAAGAGTCCTTTCTCATCTATAGCCTTATATGCGAACTCAGAACAGGAGGGGGTGAAGTTACATAAATCACCCTGTCGTGAGGAAATGAACCCCTGATACATCTCTATTCCCTTAAGCAAAGGAGCAAAGATGGGTGTAGATAATATAATGAACCCTGATATCAGAATATACATAGGCTTTTTAAACAGCGGGGCGACTACCATGCAAAATGTGTCATATCTTGTGTAACTCGAAACTAGTATATTAAGCCTATCGAGGCGTAGTAGATGGAAAAAAATTATGATGATCACACACGATTTTTGTAGACCTCGATGAACTTTGCAATCGAGCGGTCATAAGTGCGTTCGACATCATCAGGGAAAAAACAGGCAGGAAGTTCACCCATCCTCCAGTGATATTCTATGCAATCACAGCATTTACCCTTCCTTGAACAGGGCTCATATGTGCAATTACATTTCTTCTTATTATTCTCTATATTACACTCCATAAGGAAAAACAAGACCTAAGACAGAAGACCACAGACCACAGACAACAGACCAAACACCCCATCACACAATTTTATTGTCCATCAAACGACGGACTCCTACCTTCCCTTTTTGTAGGAGGGGTTTCCTAACCCCGATTAACCATCATGGGAATTTATCGCGACTAGGAAGTCGCTCCTACATTAAACATCTAACATTTCACTTTTGACATTTGACATTTGACTTTTTCTCTCTTCACTATTCCCTCTGCTCTATAATACCTATCTGCCTTATTGCAGCTATTGCATAATCTGTATCCGGGTAATCTCTTAAAATTGCCTTATACCTTGATAATGCACTCTCCTGATTTTCTTTAATATTATGTTCTATCCATGCAATTGCGTAGAGAGCTTTTGGTACATACTCACTCTCTGAAAACTCATCTACTACCATAATATACTCTTTCAGTGCTTCATCTGCATTTTCAAATTCCAAAAGCCATATCTCTGCTAATCTCATCCTTACAGACCCAAGATCTATAACTGTGTCTGGTCGTGATGTGGTATCCCCTGTAACAATCTCGTAGTTAAGTGTATCTTTCACAAGCGTATCAGTCACAATTGTATCTGTCACAAGAGTATCTATAACCAGGGTATCGATTACAGTTGTATCAACTATAAGAGTGTCAGTTATAAGGGTATCTGTTATAGGTATATCTGTTATTGTATCTACTAAAAGGGTATCTGCAATAATCTCTGCAATTGAATCCTCCTTAACATATGTAATTTCCATTGTATCACCCTCTAAATTTTGCGGCAGAGTATCCTCAATTATAAAGGTGGAATCATTTTGGATCGGTTCAATGTATAGTGTATCTTCAGTTCCCAGAATTTCCCAGAGACAAAGAACCTCCTCTATAGACTTAACTTTTTTAGCACCTTCCTTACCTAAATCAGTATTGGGTGCTTTATTTATTGCTTCATTGTAGGATTCCAGGGCATCTTGTAGTTTTAACTGTTTTTCATATATCATTCCTATTCGAAATTTACTCTCCTGATTATCCAACTCCTGAAGTATTGATACAGCTTTTTCGTAATCTCCCTCTGTTTCATAGCATAGAGCTATACGTCCTTTTAATAACATCTCTTCTTCATTATCCATGGGCAAAATTGATTCGAATATCTCTTTAGCCTTATCAATATCATCCATCTTTAAATATATATCGCCTACTTTCAACACAAAATCAAATTCATTTTCAACTAAAGAAATAGCCATTTCATAATAATTAAGCGCTTCTGCATATCTCTTCAGTGAATCAGATGCCCCTCCCAGAATTTGGAGTACATCTACTTTATATTTCCCTTTATCAAAGGAACTTAAATACGACTCGCCCATCTTTATTGCTCTCTCATAGCTTTCAGATAAAAAGTAAGAATTAGTAAGCCAGAATTCGACTTCTTCCTTCACTCTCTTATCTTTACTTGCACGCGAAAACCATCTCTCTGCCTCTACATCATCATCCCTCTTCAGTGCTATCTTACCCAAAAAAACCTCTGACTCTGGAACATACTCACTCTCTGGATAGAAGTTTATTAGTTCTTTAAACTTAATCTCAGCCTGATTTATTTCCTCTTTTGCATAGAAACATTTGCCTGATAAAAAGACTGCATCATCAGCCCATTTGGAATTGGGGTAGTAGGTGAGAATCTTGGCACATCTCTCAATACACTTATCCAGTAAATTTACATTTGGAGACTTACTACTTATTGCTCCCTCATAAGCCTCCATAGCATTATAGTAAATATTATAACTGTGCATAGTTCTGCAAGATGAGAAAAGAGCAAAGATGCACAAGGATATGAGGAAAATGTACTTTATTTTTTTATAGATAAACATAATAATGTTTTAAAATAACAAATTCAAACTAATAAACATTGAAAGAGAAAGACCAGAGACCTGTTATTTCTTAAGTCTTACGTCTTCAGTCTTTAGTCTAATTTACATTTTGATATTTTATATTTCTTTTGTATGACATTGTGTATAAATGATAGCATGGTAATTTCATCTTTAACGCCTTTTTAACAGTCTAAAGACTGTCACTCCATAGAATGCTGAGAGATGAGATTGCTTCAACTTCGTCTCGCAATGACGTTTGTTGGTCTCTGTCATTGCGAATGAACGTAGTGAATGCGGCAATCTCAATAATATTTTTAAATTTTAATATGTCCCGCCATAGCGGGATCCCCCGCCTTTGGCGGGGTGATAATTTTGATATTTGCTTTTTGATATTTAATATCTATTCAGTATGCCATTGCGTATATGACGATGTTTATTCCCATCCTGAATGCCTTTTCCCTTATCTCCTCCGGGTCTTTATGCACACCCGGGTCTGCCCAACCATCTGATATGTTGCTTTCAAAAGTATAATAAACCACAAGCCTTTCTTTATAAAACAGACCATAGCCTTTTGGTGGCTTGTTATCGTGTTCATGTATCTTAGGAGGTCCATTATTAAAATTATAAAAGCAGTGATATATTGGATGTGAAAAAGGCAGTTCCACAAACTCAAGTCCTGGGAAGATCTTTTTCATCTCCCTTCTGAACGCCTCATCCATTCCATAATCGTCATCTGCATAAAGAAATCCACCTCTTAAAAGATAATCCCTTAGATTCTCAACCTCTACATAAGATAGCTGTATATCCCCATGTCCTGTCAGGAATACAAAAGGGTATGAAAATAAATCAGGGTCCTGTAATGTCACTACATACTGATTGGCGTCACAGTTTATAGTTGTCCTATTATTTATCTCCCTAACAAGATTCGAGATTATAGAGGGGTCATTATACCAGTCGCCACCTCTATATTTGACTCTCGCTATGGTTATATCATAGGAACCCAATAATATGAAAACCAACAATAACCACATATGATAGAAATAGAAAATAGCAAATAGAAATCTGGATTAGACTTAAGACTATAAAAAAACTGGTCTTTGGTCTCTGGTCTTATGTCTGTGGTCTTTCTTCTTCAATTTTAATTTTTGATTCTTAATATTATTTACGGTATAGCCCTTTTCTAATTATGTATTCCCTTACACCCTCAGGAACAAGGTATCTGATACTTTTGCCATTTTTTACCCGCTTTCTTATCATAGTCGATGATATATCCATATTCAGCTCAAAAATCTTTGCCTTCTTCTTCAAAGCTTCATCAATTTCATCCTTCTCATGGCCGTGTCTTGTTATGATAATAATCCTAAATAATCTAAGAAGGGCATTGGGCTCCCTCCACTCATAGAATTCCTTTGCCTGGTCAGTTCCCATAATAAGATAAAATGAATCTCCCTTATTTATATTCATAATCTCCTTTACTGTATCTATAGTATATGAAACCCCTTTTCGTTTTATCTCCAAATCGACTAAATGAAAAAAGGGATTGTCCTCTATTGCAATCCTAAGCATCTCCAATCTCACAGTCGGAGGAACATCAGGCTGATGTTTGTGTGGTGGGATAAAGGCAGGAATGAATAAAACTCTGCTAAGTTGGAACTCTTCCCTCACAAGTTCAGCTCCTATAAGATGAGCTAAATGAGGGGGATTGAATGTTCCACCAAATATTCCAAGTCTCATAAGGAGTAAGCACTATTTCCTAATCTTCTCTTTAAGTGTAAGCCACTCAAAACATCTATCACATCGGAAATGAAACTCATTAAACTCACTATTACATTTTGAACATTCATACATACTACCTTCAGCACGACCCTTGAGTATTTCCTCTATTACCTCAACTATGCTTTGATAATCACCGTCCCTCTTGTAGGTCTCAATAAGTTGATATGCGGTCAATTCGTCCCTGCTTCTTTCAAATATCTTAGATAGAATGTCTATAGCCTTCTCTTTCTCTCCGAGTTTATAATAGAGTTCTGCGAGCCTTCTATGTGCCTCTATAGAACCCGATATCTGTATACAGGATTCATAGATATCAACCATATCATGATAACTCTTCTTTTCAAAGTAGGCATTTTCAAGCCTATCAAATATGAGGAATGCAAATTCAGGAGAATTTTTAATTATATCTTGCCACAACTCTATCGCACTATCAATATCACTTTCTTTATACTTCATATCACCCATATAAAGAAGTGCGGGTATACACGAAGGGTCTAATTTGAGTGCCTTATTAAAGTTTTGAACTGCCTCTCTTTCTTGATCTTTATCAAGGAGAAACTTACCATATAAGGCACGTACACACGCAAGTTTTTTTCTATCTCCGATTTTCCTTCTTATTACCAGAGCTTCCTCCCACATCTCTGCCTGTTCATATATGCCAACAAGCATATTAAGGTATAAATCATTTCTTGGAGCAATATTTACTATCTCTTTCAAATATGGGATACTCTCTCTAAATTTCCTTGCTGTAAAAAAGTCATCCACAAGTGACTGCAAGACCCTGATCTTTATTTTAGTCTCCAGCCTGGGTTTTATAAGTGATTTATGAATTCTAATTGCTTCTTCAATCAAATTTCTTCTCCTGAGAATATCCCCCAACCTGATATAGGCAGCTATATCCGTGGGATTGGAATTAACATATTTTCTCAGCAATATCTCCGCCTCTTCCTCATTCCTGGCAAGAAGAATATCGGTGTATGTTATGGTGTCTCTACTCCTCCTTCTCAAGTTCATTTTCCTCCTCCTCGAGTGGTAAATTTCTTATTGCACCAAGCTCTTCCTTTAGACCCTTGATTTCCTTCTCTCTACCTCGTAATATCTTTCTCAACTTTATCTCATTTATTACCATTATTATAAATGCGAAAATCGCACCAACGACTACTGATTCAATTATTACAAGAGAAACAGAGATGTTTTCCACAGACCTGCCAAGAAGGTGCAATGTTATTAACTGACTGCCATTTTGAGCCAAAATAACCGTACCAAATACCACAAATAATATCACAATGATTCCAATTAATAAAAACATACTCCTCCCCTGTTGATTTTAAAAATATTAATACTAATTTAGGCGATTATAAAACATTTGACACTAAACCCTACTCATATCTTTTCATCTCCTCAATCCATTCGCCATTCCTGTATCTAACAACCGAATATAACCCCCCCTGTAAAGTAGGAGTTACAATCTCAAGATCTCCATCTCCATCTATATCGTAAAAAGATGGATAGCCAGTATATTTCTCAAGATACCCGGTGATTGTGTGGATGATATTGTACATGCCATTTTTAATCTCAAATATTACTATATCCTTTCCATCTCTCATGCAAGCTTCTTCCATATAACCGTTACCACTGAGATCCCTTATTAATGGAGATGGTATTTCACTTAGATGTATCTCTGACTCCAATACCCACGATTTCTCTTTAATAACTTCATCAACCTTCTCAGAAATTAACAGTGCATAATCCTTCTGTTTAAATGCACCAACCCTTACCTTAAACCAGCCATCACTACCAACAAGATAAGCCGGATAACCAGCAGTTAAAAGTCTTTCAATAAGTTGCTCTGCACTTCTCTTATTCTTCGAAGAACTCACCTGTATCGTAAATAGACGGACTGTCGTATCTACATCTGTAGGAAAGTACTTTTCTTCATTCTCTTTCTTCATTTTGAACCTTATAGTAGGAATGAAAATATCCTCTCCTTTTATATCTACGATACCTTCCACTACAAGGCTATCACTCCTTATAACCGCCATTCCACCATCTGTTAATGCGTATATTTTAGAATCAAGTGGACTGGTCTCAACATCGATACAGGATATATTTATCTCCTTTAACAACTCATCTGTTCCGGCATCGAATATTAACAGTCTATCCAAACATGCCACAGTACCATATGAACCATCTCTTGAGAGACGGATAAGGATTGGTTCTGTTATCAGAGATGCAATTTTATCTATATTATAGGTGGCTCTATCTACGACATACAATCCCCTTGTGGTTACAACATAAATCTTATTACCTGCTGGTGTCGCTACGAGTTCAACTGGAGTATCGTCTATCTTAATACTCTTACTTAGAATAAAATCCTTCTCCTGGTAAACATCTATTCTATTACTAAATGCAACATACGTCCTAAGACCATAAGGACTCACACAGAAAGTAATCGGATTATCTAACTCTTTTATCTTCTCTGTCCTTTCCTTTTTATCAATTGACATTACTTTATGAGGAGTTAGAAGCCATATATTCCTATAACTTTCGCTATAGTCGATTATTGTGTCCTCGACAATCCATTGGTCATTATAAAGCATTCCATCCCGATTTATTGAAAATACATCCCCGTTTGTAATAATGACTGCCAATGTAGCAGAATGAAGCTCTAAAACTTTTTCTACTTTATTTGCCTCGAAGCTATATTTATAGAGATTTGAGTTATGGAAGAAAACTGTGTCTCTATATATAAAGAATCCTCTGGGATTATGCACATTTGTGCTGGCAATAAATGAATAGGAAGAAAGATCATATGTCCTAAACTCATAAGCATCAGTAACAAAAACTACAAAGCCATTAAAATCCTCCTCTTTCTCAAAATATACATCTCTCTTCTTTGGAGAATCACCACAGGAAATAAAAAATAAAACCATTAGAACTGATAGATATGAAAAAAACCGTTTCATATCATCTTACCCCCATTTATGATAAGCTCAAATTTGTATCCAAGAAAGTCAGCTGCTTTTCTCGACACAATCATCCGAGAGATAAATATCTCAAAGTACTCCATAACTGACGATATCTCAGTATCTATTGATATGTCAAGGGTAATTAGCTTGGTTCGTTTATTAACTCTTAACGAGGAACTCTCGGTGGAGTAATTGACTCTATCGTGTATATCGAACTTGATAAATTTAGGATTCCTTACCCTTGAACGATGAACATCTGCCTTGTCTGCAAGGATCAATGCTGCAGTTACATCTGATACAGACAGCCCATCTTCTTCATGGTGATTTCCTATAGATGTAATTATCTCTGATACATCATTAATATCCATACCCATTTGTGTAAGTATCTGGTTCACAATTAGGGCGCCTGTTTGGGCATGATTACGCCTTGATATAACATTGCCTATGTCATGGAGGTAACCAGATATAGCAGCGAGTTCGCATATTCTCTCGTTTTTTCCCAGTTCTTTAAGTACCATCCGAGCATCTCTCGATACTATGTATGAATGTCTCTCTCCATGTTCTGTGTATCCTATCACACCAAGCGTGTTATCTGCCTTATTTATATATGCCTTTACAGCCGAGTTATTCTTTACATCTTTCAATGTTATCATAACCTCTTACCTGTTTCAGTATCGAATATATGTAGTTTTTCACTCCTGAAGCTTATATCTATAGTATCATCCGACTTAGGTGGGGATTCATAGGTTCTCATAATCGAACGAACTTCTCCTATAGACAGATGAAGAAGTGCCTCGTTTCCAAGTGCCTCAACAAGTTCCACCCTTGCCCTGATCTTTCCTTTTGTATCGATAATTATGTCTTCAGGTCTCACCCCTATTGTAACCTTTCCTTTAACACGCTTCAGGGGCATTTTGATATTACCATCAGAAGAAATGAATATACCCTTATCTACAATCCCCTGGAAGAAATTCATAGGTGGAGTACCAATAAATCCTGCCACAAAATGATTAATAGGATTATCATAAAGAGCCTTTGAATCACCTATCTGCTGTATTAAACCCTCATTTAATATCACAATTTTGTCTCCCATTGTCATAGCCTCTACCTGATCGTGCGTCACGTAAACTGCTGTAGTTCCCAGTTCTCGCTGAAGTTTTTTCACCTCTGTTCTCATCTCTACCCTTAGTTTTGCATCAAGATTTGAAAGGGGTTCATCAAATAGAAAGATTTGTGGATTTCTTACAATTGCCCTTCCCACAGCGACTCTTTGCCTTTGTCCACCAGATAAAGCCCTTGGTCTTCTTTTTATAAGTTTTTCTATCCCAAGGAGCTTCGAGACATCACTAACGCGTTTTCTAATCTTTTCTTTTGGATACTTTCTAAGTTTCAGGGCAAATGCCATATTATCAAAAACTGTCATATGAGGATAAAGGGCATAATCCTGAAATACCATTGCGATATCCCTGTCCTTAGGTGGTACGCTATTCACAAGTCTGTCTCCTATGTATATTTCACCTTCTGTGGGTGTTTCCAATCCTGCTATCAACCTTAGTGTTGTTGATTTACCACATCCTGAGGGACCAACAAGCACACAAAACTCCTTATCTTCAATCTCAAGATTAATATCCTCAATACCTACAACATTCTTATCATAAATCTTCTTTAAGGCAACCAGTCTTACATTTGCCATAATGCCTCCTGTAATTCTCCTACGTATACTACCCTGGCATGTCCCTCAAGAATATTATTTGATACATCTACAATAAATTCACTCCCTCCCCTTGTATTCACTTTAACAGGAGATGATACAAACCTTAAAAGGACAGCAATGACAGCAGAAGCAAATGCTCCTGTTCCACAGGAAAAAGTCTCTTTCTCTACACCTCTTTCATAAGTTCGAATACTCAGCTCAGAATTGCCAATTAGCTGAACAAAATCTACATTGGCACCATCTGGAAAGAATAACTTATGGTCTCGGATCTTTCTACCTATCTCATCCACGGGTATTTCTTCTATTTTCTCATGGAAGACTACTGTATGTGGGACACCGGTATTAATGTGATGACAATTTAGACTCCTGTCCTCAATAGCCAATTCTTGATTTAGATGAATATTCCCTGGTAAAGGAAGAAACAGTTTGATTTTCTTACTCTGAACCTCTGCTTTTACTCGGCCAACTGGAGTGTTAAATGTAAATGTCTTCTTTCTTTTACCTAAAAATTGACAGGCACGCACAGCAGATAAAGCACCATTTATGCAGAATGGAGCATCAGAACCATCAGAATTAAAACAAACCCAGTTAAAATCAGCATCCTTAGCCTCTGTAAGAATGATTACACCATCCGCACCAACGGATAACCCTCTCTTACATATATATTGAATAGCAGGGAGGAAATTTGAAGTCTTAACCTTCTTATCCCTGTTATCTATCAGTATAAAATCATTCCCACCGCCTGAAACCTTTATAAATTGTAATCCCTTAAGATTCATAATTTCTCTTAATCTCCCTTCTTTTTTACTTGCGCCTTACACTTTACGCCTTACTATAATTTTCCCTTCCAATCAACCATTCAACCAATTAACCAATCAACTAATTAACTATTCAACTTATCAACTATTCTCCTTTTAACTTTTAACTTTTTACTTTTTACTTTTTCCCTTTTACTTCTTACTTTTGACTTTTAACTTTTTACTTGTACCTACGGAGAGGGAGGGATTCGAACCCACGTTCCACTTTTCAGTAGAAAACCGATTAGCAATCGGTTGCCTTCAGCCGCTCGGCCACCTCTCCAATTCCTGAAACGGTGAATAGTGATGAGTGAAGAGTGAATTTTTATCAAATAATCCACTCATTTAACTCCCATATTGAAACGGAGAAGAGTGATGAGTGAATTTTATCGGATAATCCACTTATCTGGCTCCTGTATCATCGTGACAATCTGAGCAAGGATTCTGTCATAAGTATCATCCAAACTTTTTGTGGTATCTTGGTCAAGATATCCACACTTTAAACTAAACTCTAACCAAACTCGTGTTTCCTCGGCTTCGGTCTCTGAATCACTCAACTTACTTATGTAAGCAGCTTCATATCTACGCTTCCTCCATGCTTTTTACCCTGTGTAATAAATAGTAGTCAAGACTCATTCAGATAATATTTTAATCTATTTCGAATATATCTTTTCCCATAAGTAGTCTTCAAATATCTTTCCCTATGTAAGGCATCTTTCTTATGAGGACACACCTCATAATACACTAGTTCAAAAGGTATACGACTCATAGTTGATTCTATTTTTCCTTTATTGTGCAATTCAACTCTTTTCTTTAAATCGGCAGTATACCCTATATAGAACTGCATATCCTTTTTACTTCTCAATATGTAAACATAATACATTTCTATTACACAGGGCAGGCAGAACGAGATGAGCGCCTTATCTGACCAGTTAGTGAATACTTTTCTTCTTTAGTAAACTTCTTGGTCAATTCGAAGATCCGCATTGCCGCATCCATGGCAAGTTGATATACCCTCAAATCCTTATAACTTCTCACTCTTCTCTCTTCTCTATTCACCTTTCTCTCCTCACTCCTCACTCTTCGCTCTTCTCTCTTCTCAAATAACCCGGAGGGCGAGGGATTCGAACCCCCATGGGATTGCTCCCGGCGGATTTCAAGTCCGCTGCCTTACCGTTAGGACTAGCCCTCCTTATTTTATTGTAATTCGGTTATTATTATACCACGAACTACCATAAATGTCAAGAAAAAAGTCAACGGATTAAGCGGATTTATCAGATTATAGAAAAAATAAAGCATCAGCGGGTTCAACGCCAACCTGATGGTAGGTAGGGATTTAACTGGTTAACTAAAGAAGGGACAAGCAACTTTTTTCACATATTGTAAGGGCAATAGTTAAGGTGGGGATTAAAACGAACAAAAAGTTAGTCGAGTTTCTGTATTGTTCAGAAATAATATATAATTTAACATCAATTGAATTTGTTGAAGCGAAGCATAATCTGTCAACTGACACCAATATCTTCCGCCTGACCCTTTAAACTCTTGATAAGGTGAACCAGAAGGTGCTGCCGGTGCCGATTTTGCTTTCCATTCCAACCTTTCCGCAAATTTTCTCCATAATTCGCCGCACGATAGACAATCCTAATCCGTATCCTTCTACTCGAATTTGGCTGATTCGAGTATATGGTGTAAATAATCTCTTCTGTTCCTCAGGTGATATACCTGAACCATTATCACGCACCCAGAAGCGTACATTACCATCTGATTGAACAGTCGCGCCCAGCTCAACTCTTGGCGGTCGTCCACCATACTTTATAGCATTACTGATATAGTTAACCCATACCTCTTCAACCCATGGACCATAGCCTAATGATTTCGGCCATGTGTCTGTTAAGATTACCTCTGCTTTATATTGCTCGATCATATAGACTAACCGCTGCTGAGCACTTGATACGATGTTAGCCATATTAAGTGGCACCAAATCCATCTCTAATTTCCGTACTTTAGAAAGTAACAAAAGCTCGTCAATGATATTTCTCATCCTGATTCCATTCTGTGTAATTGTATGTAGATAATGTCGAAGCTTTTCATTCGTCATTGTAGTATGAGCTTTCTCTAAAACCTGTGCGAAACTAAAAATATTGTTCAATGGGTTCTTCAGGTCATGTGCTACGGTGTGGGCAAATGCGTCCAGTTCCTGGTTTCTTTCTTCAAGTTCAACAGTGTATTGACGTAGTGCATCCTCAGCTTTCTTGGTTTCAGTGATGTCTCTGTGAACTGCCATTTGTGCAATAACTTTCCCTTTATCATCCTTTATAAGTGATGAGGATATTGCCATTGGAAATAGTTTGCCATCTTTTCTCTTGCCAACTAACTCTCCTGTCCAACCTCCTTCCATCGTTGCCTTAAGTGCTTCTTCCAACTTCGGTATCTGGTCTTCGGCGTAGATGAAGACAATCTCCTGCCCTATTAACTCCTCTCTTGAATAGCCAAACATTCTAACAAATGCTTCATTCACATAGGTAATCCTACCCTCGAGATTGCCCGTAGCCACGCCATCAATCGAACTGTTAACAGCCTGTGAAAATAACCTCAGTTTTTCCTCCGTCTTCTTACGTTCGGTGATTTCCCGCTTTAGTTGTTCGTTTATTTTTGTTAGGTCAGTTATGCGTTCTTCCACCTTTTTCTCAAGACCTTTGCTGTACTCTTCTAACTTATCTCTGGATTTTTTCAGATTAGCAGTCATTTCATCAAACGCCCTTGATAGTTGCCCAATCTCATCTCTTGATTTTTTTCCGACTTTATAATCCAGGTTACCTCTCGTTATCTCTTCAGTTCCTCGATGCAATTCAACAATTGGCTTTATAATAGTTCTGGACAGTATTATAGAAAGTATTATACCACCAACTAAAAAAACTGTAAGAATTAATATCCTTATGTGAGTTAACTTAATTATTGAAGCAAATGCCTCCCTCTCACTCATCTCTGCCAGCAAACACCAGCCCGTTTCCGGTATGTGTGCATGAATCCCGAGAACACTCTTACCCAGATAATTCTTGCATAAAACTGCCTCGTGTCCGTTCTCCCTTGCATTTTCTGTATCAACCTTCTGTTTCAGAAACGTATCATCTATAAACCTTGAGGGTGTTATCATATAGCTATCTTTATTTACAAGGTATATCTCGCCGGTCTCTCCCAAACCTGTTCTATCTGTTGTAATCTTATTCAACCCTTCTATTGAAAATCTCATAACAACAACTCCCAAAAACTTATTATTATCATCCAAGACAGGCGCCGAAAAAGCAAAGGAACATATTCTTCTATCCTGAGCAACATAGGCGTCTTTAATAAAAGTGCCTTGTTTTCCGCCCAAAAAATAAGGGTCACCACTTTTATCTTTTCCAATATCTACTTCTTCACTTGAAGCAACGATTATCCCCTCTTTATCAATAACAAAAACACCATAAGTATATTCTCCAGTTTCCACTCTAGTTTTTAATCTCTTTGTAGCAGTATTAATCTTTTCAGCGTAATCTTCATCATTTTTATCTGCAAGCAATAATTCTTGGATAACTATGCTTTGTGACAATTGATTTACCGTTTTTCTTTTTAATTCTATAAAAGTTTCAATATGAGCCACTCTTGACTGTGCAGTGGTCTCTAAATGCCTGAAAACCTGTTGTTGAACAATATTTCTTAATATGGTCTGGCTAACTATGGTTGTAACCAAACCAATGATTAATACAATTGAGAATATGATGATAGGTATTTTTATTTTTATCTTCATTTATTTTCCTTTTTTAGATTATTTCTTGTCTTAAAAACGCACGTACCTATCTAATTTTCTTTTTAACTAATCCTTCCTTATATGAGATTGCTTCGTCGTCCGTCAACCGACGGACTCCTCGCAATGACAGGAAGGGTAGCGTCATTGCGAGCGACTAACAGGAGCGCGGCAATCTCATCTTTAATGTAATCTTTATTTTCCTCTCATAAATTTGATTTGAAACCTCGTTCCCTCTTTTCTATCCAGCTCGACCTTGCCTTGAAGCTGCTCCTCAGCCAACAGTGTGACCAGATTCAATCCCAATGATTCCGTCTTCCTGAAATCCAACTTCTCAGGTATTCCTACTCCATTATCACTTACAATCAGTTCAATCTTTTCACTCTTGATTTGATGAAGTGCAATTTTAATCTCTGCCTTTCCCTGCCAGGTTTCAGGAAAGGCATGTTTCAATGAATTTGAGACCAGCTCATTGATTATAAGCCCACATGGAATAGCCTGGTCAATTCCAAGAAAAACATCATCAGTCTCTATCTTTAATACAACTCTATCCGGATCTACACCATACACACTATAAAGACCGCTCGTAAGCTTCTTAATATATTCGGCAAAGGGTATACTTGCCAGGTCCCGAGACTGATATAACCTCTCGTGGATGAGAGCCATTGACCTTACACGGTTCTGGCTGTCCCTGAATAGCTCGAGAGACTGCTCATCCTTGATATATCTGGACTGAAGATTGAGCAGACTAGAGATTATCTGCAGGTTATTCTTGACTCGATGATGAATTTCCTGTAACATTATCTCTTTCTCTTTCAGGTCCTTCTGAATCTGCTCCTCTGCCTGTTTGTGTGCCTCTTCCAGTTCCAGATTGTGGAGAGCAATTGCTATATCACCTGCTACTTCTTTCAAGAGTCCCTTTTCCTCATCGGCAGCAATGATGTCAGATGCAAGTGATATAGTAAGTAATCCAAAAAGCCTATTAGCGTGTTCTAAACGAATAATCGTAGTTGCCTTACCGGTACATGCGTTCTTAAAGAGACAATCTCTGCACTCTCTGGACTTGTACATAACAATAAGCTTATCTTTCTGAACGAGTGCGTTTTTGATGCACTGTGGGTGCTTGCCACCAATTATATATTCGTAAAAACGGTTAACATCCTCCCTGAAACCTGAACCTACAACAACCTCAAAGGCTTTACCGTCCCTTAAGAATCCAAGCCATGCAGCATCGTAGCCCCGAGTCTCTATCAGGACATCGCAGGTTTTTTGTAGCAGCCTGTCTCTATCTTTCTCAACAGAGATCATCTGATTGACAGTTCGGATGGCTTTTAAGACACTGTTCAGATGTCGGATGCATTCCTCTGCTTGCCTGCGCTTTGATTCAACTAAACCCAGCATGTAAATCGAAACAAAACTAACTAAAAAGACGATAACTATTTCAATAACAATTTCCGTCCAGTTGATGATTGTAGAAGGAACTCCAAAGACAATATGGGGCAAATCCAGAATCTCATTCAAGAAAATCAGGATAACAAGGACAATGTAAGAACAAATTACAAAAGATTGGAATTGCCCACCTATTATCGGCTTCCAATTTTTATATCTCATATTATCTTACTCTTAATAATACCTTGAGTAAAAAATGATATCATATTTCCTCTCCAATCATTATACTCAACACTAACATTTTTCTAAATAAAGTATCTTTATAGCCTGTAGCGTCGCCAAAATTATACTAACTACTCGTATTCATCATGCATATTCCTTATTGAACAATCATGAATTAATCATTTAATTTTCCATCCCTTTCAGTACTTGTGTATTGTAAAATATCAACATAAGATGCTACATAAAATAGAAATGTAAAAATCAAAACTACCTACCTCCAGCCCTTACTTTATTAGAATGCAGACCACTTTCACTTCTCGCAATGACAGGAGTTATCACCTGTTATTCGCAGGACACCACCTTTGGCGTGGTACCCTTTTGGAGTGCTGTGACCGTGTTTACCCTGTAGAGGAATACTCTATTGGGGTCACAGTGGTGCCCCGCTATGGCGGGGCACTCCATAGAATACTCTACAGGATCACAGTGGTGCCCCGCTATAGCGGGGCACTCCATAGAACACTCCATAAAATACCCTACGGGATACTCCAAAATGAGACAAATAAAAAATGACAGGAATTTAATACCTGTCATAATTAACATAAAATACACTATATTAGATTACCTATTAAAAAAGTTTATTGTTAAGCATATATATTCAGCACGAATTGAATTCGTGCCTACATTACTTAAGGATTAAAATATCTTTAAAATGACATATTACCTTTTACTACTGTCTTTTATTAGTGCAAATGCCTCAGCCCTGGTTGCGGGTTTACGCATTATCCCTCTCATTGCAGATGTTATCGCTATATGTCCTGGTTTTTTAACCCCTCTCATTGTCATACAAAGATGTTCTGCCTCAATCACAACAAGAACTCCTTTGGGATTTAGTGTATTCATTATCACATCTGCAATATCCGTTGTTAGTCTCTCCTGAAGCTGTGGACGTTTTGCCATAACTTCGACTAACCTGACGAGGCTCGAGTATCCTGTAATCCTGTTCTCGTTTGGTATATATGCCAGATGAACCTTACCAATAAACGGTAGCAGGTGATGTTCACATATAGAATAGAAGGGTATATCCCTAATTAGAATCATCTCGTCTTCATTTTTAGTAGTATAACACTTTAATTCTTCCTTTGGGTCAGCACCTACACCGGAGAAGAGCTCCTCTACCATCTCTGCAACCCTCCTGGGTGTATCTTTAAGACCTTCCCTATCGGGGTCTTCTCTTATGGCTATAAGAAAATCTCTGACTGATTTTTCTATAAGTTTTTTATCAATCATAGTAGCACATGATACTGCTTTTATTACTGTATTTATAATGTTCTACTTGATAACGATCGGGATGTGGCATTTTCATTCTTTTTAAACAGGGACTTGCCTGTCTGCCGATAGGCAGGTACGAGACTTTAATGAGATTTAAAAAATAAAAACTATAAATTTATTCGTTCCTTATGTTAGCACAGTTAAAAACTGTGCCTACAAACTTTTCACCTTTAAATGCGATTGCTTCGCCTGCCTGCCGGCAGGCAGGTCGTCCGTCAACTGACGGACTCCTCGCAATGACAGGACTCATTATCTTTAATTCGCAGGCTAAAGCCTGCGCCTACCATTTTTACGCATTCGATCGTTACCTGTCATTCGCACGACCCCGCCTTTGGTGTGGTGCCCCGAAGCCTGCGCCTACCATTTTTACGCATTCAATCGGTATCTGTCATTGCGAATGAACAAAGTGAATGCGGCAATCTCATCTTTAACGCCTTTTTAACAGTCTAAAGACTGTGGCTACCATTCTTCCCCTCTACCTCTATAACAATTGTGTCTAACTCCTCACCTGTCAGCACCTCTTTTTCAAGTAGTTTCTCTACCATCTTTTCTAAAACCTTGCTGTGCTCTTTTACAATGACCCTTGCAGTTTTTTCTGCCTCATCTACAAACCTCCTTATCTCACTGTCTATCTCACGTGAGGTTTCCTCAGAATAATCATTACGGGTGGCTATATCCCTACCGAGAAATACCTCCTTTTCTCTCTTCCCAAAGGTTACAGCACCAATCTTTTCGCTCATACCCCATTCGCAAACCATCTTCCTTGCAAGTTCAGTAGCCTTTTCAATATCATTACCAGCTCCTGTTGTTAATGTGTTCAATGCCTCAATCTCTGATGCCCTACCACCAAGAAGTGAAACAAGTTGTGCCTTACAATACTCTCTTGAGAAATTATGCCTGTCATCGACAGGAAGAGGTTGTGTCATACCGAGTGCAAGTCCCCTTGGTACTATGGAGACCTTATGTATGGGATCAGCCTCCTTTAAGAATTTTCCTATAATGGCATGTCCAGACTCATGATAGGCAATATTCCTTTTCTCATCCTCTTTTATAACAAGACTCTTTCGTTCGACACCCATAAGAACCTTATCTCTTGCCTCCTCGAAATCACGCATCAAAACCTTTTTTCTTCCTTTCTTGGCTGCAATCAAAGCAGCTTCATTAACCAGATTAGCAATATCTGCACCTGAGAATCCTGGTGTGGTCCGTGCAATTGTGGAAAGGTTTATATTCTTTGCAAGAGGTATATTCTTTGTATGCACCTTGAATATTGCCTCCCTTCCCCTTATATCTGGTCTGTCCACCACCACCCTCCTGTCAAACCTTCCTGGTCTGAGAAGTGCAGGATCTAACACATCCGGACGATTTGTAGCAGCCATTACTATAACTCCCTTATTAGCCTCAAAACCATCCAGCTCAACAAGGAGCGCATTCAGGGTTTGTTCTCTTTCATCATGTCCACCACCTATACCCGCACCTCTGTGTCTGCCAACAGCATCAAGCTCATCTATGAATATAATACTTGGGTTGTTCTTTTTCCCCTTATCAAATAGATCTCTTACCCTTGCTGCACCAACGCCTACAAAGAGTTCAACGAAGTCTGAACCAGACATAGAGAAGAAGGGCACGTCCGCCTCACCTGCTACAGCTCTTGCAAGAAGCGTCTTGCCTGTGCCAGGAGGTCCAATTAATAACACACCCTTTGGCACCTTTGCGCCGAGAGAGGTGAATTTTTGCGGGTTTTTCAAAAACTCAATAACCTCCTTTAATTCCTCCTTTGCCTCATCGACACCTGCAACATCATCAAATGTTACTTTCGGTGTATCATCTGATACCGGCTTAGCCTTGCTCCTTCCAAAAGCTACTGCACCCCTTGGCGCCGATTGCATCTGAAATATAAAGAATATCCAGAAGCCTATAAAAAGTAGCATAATTATCCATGGTAGTGCATTCCTCCAGAATCTTGCAGTCTCAACATTTACGACAACACCACTCTCCAAAACTTCCTTTACCAAATCCTTATCCTCATAAGGCAGTATAGTTACAAATCCCTCATATGACCTTTCGTCAACAATAATAGGAGTATGAAACTCTCCCTTGACTGTCAGTTCAGAAATCGATATTCTCTTTACATTTCCTTCTTTCACCTCACTATAGAAAGTGGAATAAGGAATCTTCGCAGAAGAAATTCCTTCCCTACTGGTAAATCTAAAAAACAGAGAAAGAATAACGAAAAATGCTAACCACAGAATCAAACCACGAATTATAGAATATTTGGGCGGCATACCCTTGGGTTTGCCGGATGGCGGTTTACCTTTATTTTGGGGTTTTTTCCATAATTTCATAGTATCATCGTCTCCATTTGTAAATTGTTACTAAATAAAACCTTATAAAAAACTCTCCAACGGACAGGTCTTACACTTGGACTCTCTCTTCTTACATTTTTCCTTTCCTACTTTTACAAGAAGAGCATGAAACTCGTTATATATATATACATCTCTACCTATCTCTTCCTCAAACCTCTTTCTAACATCCTCATAACCGTCACTTTCGTCAAATAAACCATGCCTGACACCTATCCTCTTTGTATATGCATCCACAACAAACACAGGTTTCGAAAGTGCATACAACAGTATTGAATCGCAGGTTTCTCTTCCTACTCCAGGTACTGTCAATAATTCCTTTCGTAGTTCCTTAAGTTTCATCTTCTTCATATCGTTCACACTTCCGCTGAATCTTTCTATAAAAAAAGAAATGAAATTCTTCAGCCTTTGCGCCTTAAGTCTATAATAACCTGATGGCTTTATAAGAGACGCAAGCTTTTCAATATCCATATTAAAGAGCACAAATGGATCAAGATAGGGCTCAAGGTTTATAATTGCCTTCTCGACATTCTTCCAGTTCGCGTTTTGAGTAAGGATTGCTCCAATCATAACCTCAAAGGGAGAATCTGCAGGCCACCAATTTTGAGACCCGTAGTAAGAGTAAAGAACATTGTAAATCCTTTTCAATTTACTATTTTCGATTGTCGATTTACGATTGCTTTCCAATTTGTGTTCCTCAATAATTAATAGTCAATCGTCATTCGGATTTGTCTTGTTTATTTAGTTTGTCTGGTTTGTTTAGTTTATCTAGTTTGTTTAGTTTTGCAGAAATTCGCAATCCGAAATGTCCCAATTAACTATTCAACTATTTAACTAATCAACTATTCAACATACATCATTCACCATTTTCCATTTACATTTAACATTAAACATAAAACATTTAACATTTCTTCCATCGCAACCAGGAGGTTGCTCCTACCACACTTATCATTTAACCTAATCAACCAATCAACTTTTCAACTAATCAACTTTTATCCCATTTAACATTAAACATTTTACATTGAACATTTCACATTTCCTTTCTCCTTTTGACTTTTGACTTTTTACTTTTGACTTTTTCCCTCTTCACCCCTCTCTCCAGGTAGATATTATGCTCGCAAGTTGATGAAGAGGTATCCATTTTTTTTCACCTGGGGCAAACACATACACATCTATGAAATAGAACGCCTCATCAGTAGAAAAAATGTATGTCCTGAAAGGACCACCCATTACCAGTTCATCATTCTCCCAGGTGCCCTCAAGTTTCTGCGCATTCATATTTTGAAAGTCTACATTAAACATTCTGCTTCTCTCTCTATCTACTTTATCTCCATCATGTAGCTCAACACAGATACTATTCCTTAAATCACAGGCTTCATCAAATGAGAGGAGAGGTCTTGGGGAATATTCCCAGTATATGGTGATGAATCTATCAGGATAATGTCGATATATCTTTAATAGTCGCTTCTCTCCATATTCCTCTATCTTCCAACCTGGAGGAATATCTATGGTGAAGTTGTATGACAGAGACAATCTTTCTCCGAGTTCTTCCTGGAAACTATCCTTATAAAGCACATCACGAATGCGCTGCAATATGGCTTGAAAAAAATATGTGAATATCACATCATTATTAACTCTTATTACCTCTCTCAACTCATCTAAATTCCTTGCACTTACTACTAAGACTGATTGTCCCTTCGCAAATATATCCTTCTCTCCAAAAACAAATGTCTTCCCTGTATTTACATCTC
>JAGMCL010000013.1 GCA_023129165.1 Caldifarciminota bacterium
AATCACCCTTTTGCATCCAGTTTTTTGCTCTGTTAATTTCATTGGCTATCATCAATAGCTGCTTTCCTCTATTAAATGTACTCCATTTCTCTATACTAAGGTTCTTGTGTAATTTCAATTTGTACATGTTATCTTACTATTAACTTTTTTATTATATCCTCTATCCTTTTACGTATCTTCAAGTCTTCAACCTCCATAGATATATTATTACAAGATGGACGAATATTGATAAGAGCAGTATATTCAATCCATTCACTAATGTCTTTTTCCAAATATAGATTAATACCCCATAGATGTTCCTGCTTACTCCCCTTACTCAAAAGGAGTGCTTCCAGATCTGCATGTAATTCTGCATTAATAGCAATTATTTCTTTTTCAATATCCACAACAGTTTTAATCATATTCTGAAAAAAATTACAATAATTTTTTAGAACTAGTTCCTTTTCAATGGTTTGTGATATTATTTCCATTTTAGTTTACCTTTTCACAACCGGGAGGTTGCACCTACCTTCTCTCTTTTCTTTTATCGCGACTGGGAAGTCGCTCCTACCAATCGCCCCGCCAAAGGCGGGGCTCCTACCTTCTAAATTAGTCATTCTCTCTTCTCCCTTCTCCTATTCACCGTTTCTCAATTTATCGTCCTATGACGATAAATTAATAAAGCTCCGCCCCTTTAAGTTACAAAAGTAACCTATTGCAATCGTGAATTTCGGATTTATATCCCAACAGAGATTGAAAATTTATAATTTAACTAACTATATAAAATAACAGAACTTATTCTCTATACATCCTGCTTATTGTATATTATCTCCCTATTCTATATATCAATTATGGGATTATAAATGTTTAATGATACATATAATACTATTATTTTGTACTATTATGCACTTATTATTTTACAGTTAATGTGTTTATTTCTCCACCTTAAATATCCAATTACATATATAATTATACCATAAAATGCTTGTTTTGTCAAGAAAAATATGGTTTTCAGGCAGGATACGGAACTGAAAAATTATAAGGTAAGCAGTAGAAAGTAGTTATCACTGTATCAAGTAATACAAACCATGTAATAAGTACCCAACAAACTAAATAATTTAAAAAAATCAACCAGACCAGCTTGACGATCAGAAAATTTTATAGGACATACAATATTTTAATATCCGATTGGTAGGACAGTCGTTCCTGACGTAAGAACCACTGCAACAGAACGGGATAATAATTCCACTGCCACAACGAGATGTCGGTCGCCTCTTAGCTCAAGTACGCTCCCAATACAACCATCCAACGGCCCCCCGACTATCCTAACCTTATCGCCCTTAATCACCTCTGGGATAATGTTAATATGTTTTTCATCTTGCACCATTTTCATTATCGACTCTATTACTTCATCAGGAATGTATGCACTACAATCTTCCCTATAACCCAGAACCCTGACAACACCCTGGCATCTTATTATTTTAAAATAACTTTTAGGATTAAGTTCAGTCCTTGTAAAAAGATAGCCCGGAAAGAGAGGTTTCTCTATCATCTTTCGCCTATCCCTTCGTTTGCTTAATGTCTTAATCTTTGGAAGAAAGACCTCAAGATTTTTTTTATTTAGTTGCATCTTAACAAGGTCTTCATGACGATACCGAGTCCATATGGCATACCAGTTCATAATAAGAGATAAGTAAAAAGGTAAAAGGTAAAAGTAAAAGTTAAAAATAAGTTAAAAGTCAAAAGGAAAAAGTTAAAAGGCAAATGTTAAAGGCAAAAGTTAAAAGGCAAAAGTCAAATGGCAAATGTAAAAAGTAAAATGGCAAAAGTTAAAAGGCAAATGTTAAAGGTAAAAGTGATTTAGTTTATGAGTTGAGTCATTGGGTCCATTGGGTTTGTTGGGTTCATTAAATTATTAACCTGATAACCTTACTAACCAGCTTAAAATTAATATTTTGTAGTTTTATCAGGCAAGGTACTCAATAGATAACCCAAGATAGTTTGTTCTACAGAGTCATTTGCTATATTATTAAAGCGAAATTCGAGTTCCTTCATATATAAAGGAAGTTTCCCTGGAGCAACTCCCCGATGCCTTAGCAATCGCTCTTTCGCATACGTCCAGAAACTATCAATCAAGTTGATTTGTTCTTTACTATATGTATCAACCTTTATGCGATTATGACCATCAACTATTAAGAAATCATAATTGCCAAGCCTACCTACATTGTATATTACCTCTACAGAGACCTTACCGTCTTGTTCCCGCATGCCAAACACAGGAATCTGTACCTTTGAATCACCATTTTTATCGGGTTTACCAGTAATATAACTTTTTTTTAATCCTTTTAAAGTTATCTGACTTTTACGTGAAGAGTTGTGGGCTAAAATAGTCTGACGTATTTTATCAATTAGGGAAAGTACGGTTTTGTAATTTAAACCAAGTTCTTTACTTATAATGCTAATTGGAAGTTCTAATGTATATAATTTTACGGATAAGATCAACTTAGATGGTTTGATTTTACATCCAGTAAGATATGTATCAGTAAAGACTGTAAAACGAGAACGACACAAATTACAACGATAGCGAGTATCTTTATGGGTTAAATCAGGTTTTTTTGCATTACTACTGCCACACTTGGGGCAGATTACTTTTCCTGACCATCGAAGCTCTTCAAGATACTTAAAAGAGCTTTTTTCACTGCGGGTTATTTTAAGAATTTCAGGAATATTCATAAACAGGAACTTGGGATTTTTTTCTCGCAAAGGCGCAAAGTGCGCAAAGGTAACTAATTCATTTGAATAAAAAACTTTTTACTTTTTACTTTTTACATTTGCCATTTTTAATTTGGCCACTTTCTGGATAAGTTATTTTGTTGTACAATTATATAATAAAACCATTACTTTGTCAAGAAAATAATTAGATATTTTCATACATCTGTACCATCTCACAAATGTAGTACTGTTAATTATTTCCGTCACATTGATTGTGTTTTTTGGATGCCATTTTACATCTAGAAAAATGAAAAAAGATGGATTTTTGAGGGTAGGGAGATGTTGAATGTGAAATGTTAAATGTGTAATGTTAAATGTTGAATGCCAATCGAAGATTTACAATTTCCTTATTTTCTCTCGCAGAGGCGCAAAGTGCGCAAAGGTAAAATAATCATTTAAATAAAAACTTTAAATTTGCAATTTACTTTTAACTTTTGCCTTTTTACTTCTAACTTGTCTTTTTAACTAAATCAACCAAATCAACTAAACAAACTCAATGAACTCTAAAAACCCAACAAACTCAACAAACTAAACAAATTTAATAAACTTATTAAGTAATCTGGTCACTACTATCTACTGATTATCAGTTACCTTTCTTCCTTTTTAACTTTCTGTATATTTTTTTAATAGCCTGTTTGAATAATGAGAAATCAGTCGATATAACCTTAAAGCCTTCAGTATTTTCGAGGTTCTCCAGGTTCCAGCCTTTGCTTTCTGCGTAATCAACCACAAAGGTGGCACCAACTCCAATAATGAGAGAAATAATTGCCGCTATGAGTATATTTAACTTTCGCTTGGGCGAACTTTTTTCCATTGGTGGTCTTGCCTTGCCGAGGGTGTATATTACTGGTGTGTCTTTAATCTCTTGTATCTTTGCAAGTTCGTATTCGCGCTTCAGGGTAATGAAAAGTTCTTCCTGCAATTTGACCTGTCTTGTAAGTCTCCCCAGTTGCAACAACAACTCGGGTGAGTCCTCAATTCTTCGGTTCTCCTGGCGGAATCTCTTTAATTCTTCTTCGGCTTCTTTCAATTTAGCCTGGGTTTCGGTTACTCTTCCTTCAATAAATTCTTTATTGGTTGTCGCCTTTATGGTCAGAATCTCCCGGTTGTATTGGTCCAGTTCTGCAACCATAGCATTTGCAATATCAGCAGCAAGATAAGGGTCCCTGGCATTGATAGACAGGGACAGGGTCATAGAATTGTTATCTATATTCACTTTAGTAGCCCTTAAAAGGGTTCTGTAGGCGAGAAACAGCTGCTTCTCAGGGTCTTGTTCTCTATCTATTTTGTAGATCTCAATCAGGGTTTTCTTCTCTTTCTCCCTTGGGTCATAAAATTTTCGCTGAACAACCCTGTCAATCAATTCTCTACTCTTTAACATCTTTTCGTATATCAGTGGTGAATTTATACCAACTTCTGCCGGTGATAATCCAAACTGACTGGCAATATTTCCCAGCTGGGATAGGTCTCCAGAGAAACCCGTCTGGGTCTCAAAGGATGGAAGCAGGGTTACCGCTGCAGTGAAGACGGGTCTTTTAATAATAGAGAATAAACCGGTAAAAAAAACGATGCTCACAAAGATGAAGGCAATCAGTCTCCACCGCTTGAAAATGATGTTCAGGTGATCGAGAAGGTTCACATTATCTTCCATCTTACCTCCTTTAATCAGACAGCAGACTACAGACCGCAGACTTTTTACATCTCATTTTCCACTGACCTTATCAAGACATAAAGCGTTGCTGCGGTATCTTGCTGCAATTTACCTAAGATAGTACATACATTGTCGTCGATGAAGCCCAGTCTTTTCGAAAGATGAATATAATATCCAACCTCTGCCAACGATCCCCTCGCAATAAACAAAAAATGACAATAATCCATTTTGGTCTTACGTAACGCTCCTTGCCCTGCTTGCCATACTTGCCCTGTGTAATGTTTCACTTTATTACATTATGGCTTGCCCTGTAGTGATAATGTACAGGGTGAGATGTGTTAACTATCTAACAGGGTGTAATCAGGTTTTTTATATTTCATTATGGCTTGCCCTGTAGTGATAATGTACAGGGTGAGATGTGTTAACTACTCCATGGGGTAACTATTCCATAGGGACACCCTACGCTCTACGCATTTGACATTTCTTCTATCGCCCTACGGATTCAGTCTATCGATCACAAATATTACCATTACCACACTAGATACAACCGATGATACATTCTTGATCACTTCACCCCACTCAGTTCCACCAGTCTCTTTCGCCTTTGGTACTATAATCATAGAACCAGGGGGAACACTGGTGATGTCCAACCAGAGAAATTTCCTTTGCCCGGTGATTCTCCCATTGGGTAGAATGAGTTTGATATGTTTTTTGTCGGCATCGTCGGTGAATCCACCCGCTCTTTTTATGTAATGAGATACATTCTTGCTGGGTTCATGGAGAACGCTTATTGGGAACCTTACCTCTCCCTTCACATATACCGATGCCTCTTGCCTGGGGATAAATATATAGTCTCCTTTTTCTAAGATAAGGTCATTAACTCCACTGGGGTGTCTTAATGCATCTTTCAAATCTACATCTATCCTTCCAACATTGTTTTTAGATCTTAAAAATCTTGCTCCCTTAGGATAGGCGGTCTCTTTCAATCCGCCGGCTCTGTGAATTAGATTAGAAAGTCTTTCCTCTTTTGTCTCAAGGGAATAAATTCCAGGAAAAGTTACTTCTCCTTCAACTGTAACGTTCCGCTGCAACTCCCAGTAAGGATTTTTCCTGATAAAAACAATATCGTTACCTTGTAAGAAGAAAGTTCCCGTCGTATCTTCATCTATACCATATCCCTCTTTCATTTCCACAAAGATAACCTCAGTAGAATCAGTTCCCCTTTCGGGTATAATTCGGGATATCTCTGCCTGCAACCTGTATGCCTCTTCTTTCAGACCACCGGCAATAAATATCAAATCCTTTAATGTCATACCGTTGTAGAATTCATAACTCCCCGGATTGGCTATATGTCCAGAAATAAAGATAGTATCAATCTTTTCTATCCCAACATCCCATATCGACCTTATCATTACCACATCCCACCTTTCGAGGAGATGATTTTGCAGGGTGTCTCCCATAAGGGCTTTCCACAGATTGAATCTTATTATGGTCTTCGTCAAATCAGGAAGCGTTCTTATGATAAGGGCCCGGTTCAGATAGGTATCCTCATATATTCCATCTGCCTTTTGTATAAGGTCCTTTATGGTTATACCTGGCGCAAGTTCATATCTTCCGGGACGCTGAACATTCCCCTCGAGGTCAACATAATTTTTCATAATGTCAAGAATGGGAAATACTACTATTCTATCTCCGTCATTTAAAGTGAAGTTTTCACTCTCCGACTCGAGTATCTCTTTTAAATTAACATCCACGATCTCCTTCATTTCGTCTTTTAAAATCCTCGTTATCTGAATTCTCTCGGTATATGCATCTGATTCAACACCGCCCGCTATTTCAATCAGTTCTTTCAGACCCTCATCATCCGCGAGTTCATATACGGCGGGTCGATGAACCCTTCCCGTCAGGCTAACCCTTTTTCCAATCGGAGGGACGAGTATCGTATCAAAATTGTGGAGTCGAATATCGTTCTTTCTTTCCCCAGAGAGCAGATACTCGTATAAATCTATTTCTGCGACCACCTTATTATGTCTTATCACCTTTACCTTCCTGAGCGAGCCTCTGGTCGTTGGTCCTCCAGCATAATAGAGAGCATTGAAAACCATAGACACACTCGGTATCGTGTATCCACCCGGTCTCACGACCTCGCCCACGATGAAGACCTTTATCTTCTTAAGCTTCCCCAATGAGATATCGACGAATGTGGTCTTTTCCTTTATGCCAGAATATGCAGATGCCATACCGGTGGTAAGTTTTTTCCTGACATCTTCAAGGTTGAGCCCGTTCACAATCATTCTGCCAACATTTGGGACGAATATCTTTCCCTCGCGGTCAACAACCAGAGAATGGAAATCCTCTACCTCTCCCCAGAGACGAATAATAATCTCGTCCCCTGGACCGATGGGATATTCGGGGTCGACGGGACCAACATCCAGAGGTTCGAAGGTTCTTGGAGTGAGATTAAAGATATCATAACCGAAGGGAAGGACCCTCCCAGGCCGGGGCGGTGATGCTGCCATTACCTCTTTCATCTCTTCTACTTCTTCTTCGACAATCTTTTCCTCGGGCTTTGCTCCTTCCTTCTTCTCCCCCTCAATTGCCTTCTTTATCTCTTCTTCTGAGAAGCCCATCTCCCTCGCCTTCTGGATTGCCTCCTCCTGCGTAATTCCTGCTGCAGTGCTAATCATATTCAGCTCTTCGATATCCTGAGCCATCGCTAAAACGAAGATAAAGAGAGAAAATAAAATTATATTAATCCTTTTCATAACACCCCCTATATTAAAATTAAAAATCAAATATCAAAAGGAAAAGACCACAGACATCAGACCACAGACAAGAGACTAAAGACAGTAGAGCGTCCCGATAGAATAGCTTCCCCATTAGATAGTTTACACACTCCACAGGGTGAGACGCATTCTACCCCATTTATTGTCACTACAGGACAAGCCATAATGAAATATAAAAAACCTTATTACATCCTGTTAGATAGTTAACACATCTAACAGGACAAGTATGGCAAGCAGGGCAAGTATGGCAAGCCCTAATGAAATAGATACCCTGTTGAATAGCTCTGCTTCCACCATAATGTAATAAAGTGAAACATTACATATGGCAGGCAGAGCAGGCTACATTTCACGGGGTAAACAGGATAAATCATTAAGTAATTAAATCATGAGATTGCTTCGCCTGCCTGCCGGCAGGCAGGTCGTCCGTCAATCGACGGACTCCTCGCAATGACATACACTGGTTTAGATTGTTTCGTCATCAGTTAAGAAGTGCGACGGACTACTCGCAATGACAGATAAGTTAGTGTCGTTGCGAGCGAATGTAATAAGCGCGGCAATCTCATCCTTAACGCCTCTTTAACAGTCTAAAGACTGTCACTCCATAGAATACTGAGAGATGAGATTGTTTCGTCATCAGTTAAGAAGTGCGACGGACTACTCGCAATGACAAATCAAAATGTAAATCCAAAGTTTAAAACTAAAAACTATATTCAAAATATAGTGAGGTTAAATATAAAAAATCAAATATGAAAATTAGAAACAAAAATATATAAAAGTCAAACGGTCTAAAAGTTGAAAGGTTGAAAATGTAAGATGAAAATAACTAACATATTATAATACAATCTCTTAAGAAAATCAAGAAAAAAAGAGAAAATTATATCCTTAGAGATATGTCTATATTTATTCCAAAATAATTCTTCTTTTTCCTATTTATATTTCTGTAATTATTTATCCTGGTATAGCTCGTCAATAAATGGATTGAAATCTTAGGAAGATTATAGTATCCGAAACCTAAGAAACAGCATAATGATTTTTCTATTACTCCGCTTAAAAAATTATTCTCAGGGAAATACGTTCCTGGTACCCTCGGCATCTCAGGTATCGGCCAAAGTGTCTCTATTACTGTTTCCCCCTTGCGTCTGTAATTAAAACCATAACTTATATCAAAGTTTCTATCTATATGATATAGCCCCGCAAGAGAAAATTTATCAAAGTCAGGACCATCAGGATGCCCAAGTGTAAGCCCATTATAGTTATATCTCGCAGCTGGACGAAAATATGTATATGTCCATCTCGAAACCCTTGTATATTCTGCTGTGAAAAAAGCCCTTTTTAGTCCAAATGGGTCTGCTAATTGAATACCCAAATTCCAGCCCGTATGGTTAGGTTCGGCGTTCTTATCCTCTGAATACTGGTAATCATCTATCAACCACTGAACATAAAAAGAAAAATTATTAAGATCAACTCTACTATCAAGACATAGCAAGGTATTTGAATCGTCTCCCCTCGTCCACTGGTGAAAATATCCTATCATAAGAGGATTTAGATAAAATAGGTCAGGTAGGACATTTTCACCACCAAATACACAGGCATCAGATAAACCAAAATTTATAGCATTAACAAAATCTAAGAATTCTATGCCAAATCGCTGTAGTATATCTTTTAGGGAAAGATCTAATCTCTTGATGGTAATATATCGAAATTGGT
The DNA here is from genome assembly GCA_023129165.1 of Caldifarciminota bacterium. Taxonomy (GTDB): domain Bacteria; phylum Hydrothermota; class UBA3073; order UBA3073; family UBA3073; genus JAGMCL01. The sequence continues at coordinate 8,896 of JAGMCL010000013.1, forward strand.
TTTCCTTACATTCACTTGTATCACCTACAAAATCTACAACCTTATCATAGATGTCATCAAGCCTTGAAAATAACATAGAGAGTTTGAAGAAATTAGATTCATATGAACCCATTATCAAGTCGAGTGGAATCCCCTTCCCTGAGAGTATAAGATTGTCATATGGAGATGGTCCAATCGAAAACCTTTCTCTACCTACAAGTAGTTGAAAATTTCCAGGTGTAAGAGTAACATATGCTCGTTCGTAATCCGCTGCCACGATATCCTTGAATAATTTTCTGGGGTGTAAGCTATCTTTCCCAACTTTTAGGATTGGCTGCAAGAACAAAGCAAAGTTATCATCTTCATATAATATATTTACCTTTACCTTAGCTGTATTCGTCGTATCGTATATCCAGTTAGTTTCAATAAAAGGTGTTGCTCTCTTTACTCGTGAAAGAAGCCAGCTGTCCAATTCTGTTGACCTAATATCCTTATCTTTAAGAGTAAATTTACCGATGTAGTATGGTTTCACTCCAGGATATTTATTAAGAAATACTCCCCTGACACGCAGTTCATCAATCGTCTCATTATATAATCCATCGACTGGCAAGTTTAGAGCAAATACATTCATTGCCGCTATAAACAATATTAAACAAACTTTTTGCATATATGTTTAGTTCAAAGACAAGTAAAAAGTTAAAAGTAAAAAGTTAAAGTTAAAAGACAAGTAAAAAGATAAAAGACAAGTTAAAAGTAAAAAGTTAAAGATAAAAGACAAGTAAAAAGGTAAAAGTTAAAAGGAAAAAGTAAAAAGTAAAAGGAAAAAGTACTTAAGTTTGTTTAGTTCATTGTGTTTATTGAGTTTGCTTAGTGCTTACTGCATAGTGCTTAGTACCTACTCTCTGTTTCCCCTATCGCCCTCCTACCTAAATCCAGAACCCCTTTATTATTGCAAAGATGGTTCTAAAGATTATTTTTAGGTCCAGCAAGAGAGAAAGATGTTCAATATAATAGATGTCATATTCAATATGCTTGTGAATCGGTTCTTTGCGATGGGGGCTTAATTGCCAGAGACAGGTTACTCCGGGTTTAGCGATTAACCTTTTTTTCTGGGAGTGATTGTATTTCTCCACTATAAAAGGCAATTCTGGCCTGGGTCCCACTATGTTCATATCCCCTTTCAAAATATTCAATAGCTGTGGTAGTTCATCTAAACCTCTCTTCCTTAATTTCTTACCGATGCTTGTAATACGGGGGTCTGCGGGGTCTTTAGGTGTGCAATCATAAGGATTGTACTCTACATACATCGTCCTAAATTTATACATACTGAAGAGGCGGCCGTTTACTCCCACCCTTGTTTGGGTAAATAGGGGGGGTCCGGGTGAATCCTTTCTTATCAGGATAGATATTACAAAAAGAAGAGGGGAAAGGAAGATGAGAAGAATGGAGGCAACTATTGCGTCAAAAATCCTCTTGACGATCAGTGTAAATCTTATTGATATGCATTGTTTCACATCTTGCGCTAAATTATTGCTCATACTCCAACTCCTTTCCTTATACATCTATCCATTTTATTGTCTCTTTCAATCCGTTCTCCAATGAACAGGACTCTCTAATTCAATAACTCCTTTCATCCCTATGGTCTTGTTATTCTAAAGAGAAAACCAGATTCTTTGAGTATTCGGATAAGAAATACAATATTACCTATGAGATATCTCTTTAAGAGTCTTCGGGGTTCTATGATGAGTCTTGCAAGCCACTCAAGTCCGTGGTCTGTCATCCATTTTGGTCCGCGTCTCAAGGTACCAGAAGCATAGTCAAAGCAAGCACCACCGGTGAGAAATACATTTGCATCTATCTTTTTATAGTTTTCTATTAACCATTTTTCCTGAAGGGGCATACCGAAACCAACTATCAACAGGTTGGGTTTCACCTGGTTTATCAGCTCAATCACCTTCTCATTTTCTTCTCCGGATTTTTTGAAATACCCGTGATGAGTACCAACAACCTCCAAGTCGGGATACATAGATTTCATTCTCTCCCTCGCCTTTTTTGCTATTCCGGGCTTTGCGCCGAGAAAGAAGAGGGAAAGTCCTTTTTTGGCGCAAAACTCGGATAGTGAATAAATCCAGTCAGCGAAAGTTAGTCGCGGATTCTTGAACCTGTATCCCAGTATTCGTGCACCAATGATAGGTCCTATACCATCGCATATGACCAGTGACGAAGAGCTTACAAACTCTCTAAACCATGGAATAGTTAAGGCAATATTAAGACTGTGAACATTTCCAGAGAGAAGAAACACCTTTTCATTATTCTTACACTTCTTTAAAACAAACTCTTGTATTTCGTCAACTGAGGCGTCTGAAATTTTCACACCAAGTACAGAAAATTTATTCATAGTAGTTTGTCATTAGGTAAAATTTTAAGCTCTATTTGCTGGAAATATCTTTCAAACGATCGTTCCGCATCGGGAGATGATTCCTCTACAATTTTTAAACAGACGTTACTTCGTCTCGATAATTGCCAAGACTTTATTTACCTATAAGATAGCAAAATAGGTCGAACATTTTTCTGGCGACTTTCTCCCATGTATAGTTCTGTTTTACTATATGATATGAGCACTCTCCCATTTCAGCTTTCTCTGTACAAGATAAACTACAAAATGATTCAATAGCACGGGCTAGCGATACCGGATCCCCTGGTTTTGTAAGGAAACCATTGTTGGATGTCACTACATCACTTATAGCTCCCACGTCAGTAGCAATTACAGGTAATTTATTTGCCATTGCCTCAAGTATTACAGTTGGTAGTCCTTCTGAATAACTTGGGACTATAAGTACCTCTACTTTCTGATACCACTCTTTTAATTCGACATCGGATATTCTACCAAGGAAAGTTATATTTTCTTTTCTGCTCGGTTTTAAATCTTTTCCTGGAAATGCTCTTTTACCCACAATATATAAATGTGGTGGTTTAGAAAGGTAATCGTATGCTTTCAATAAGGTGCGAAGTCCTTTTCTGTGCTGAATAGAGCCAACACATAGAAGGGAGTTCTCTATTTTATCCCTTTCAGTCTCCCGATCCTTTATGAACTCTATATTAACACCATTTGGAATGAAAAAAGTTTTGTCCGTAGACACACCAATCTTTTCAGTAAGTATCCTGGTTATACCTGTTCCTAAAGAGATAAGATAATCAAACTTTCTTGTAAAATAGATATCCAATGTTCTTCTGGGTAGAAGAAGGGCTATTTCTTTTAATGCATTTAGAGTATCCCACTTAAGGTAATCACTATATGCCTGCGTCTGCCAGTAGTGATAGCCATGGCGATTCATTATTATGGGATAACCCCTATCTTTCATAAAGGTAAGCATAGAGAGTGCGAGCTCGTCGGAATAAGCAATGTTAAACTTTCTACGTTTTACAAAACGAGCTATATTCATCGAGTAGGTGTATATATTTCGTCCCTTTGGAAGGTGAAATTCATAGCAGTTTGACATATCACTAAAAAATGTTCTTTTCTCTGGGTGTTCTTTGTCAATTGGGTAAATAATATAAATTTCACACGGAAAATTAGAAAGATATTTTATCAAGAAATAACAATATCTACAGGCTCCGCCATAAAAATAAGGGAATATTCCCCGAGTAGCAAATAGAATTTTCATATTACAAGCTCCTTTAGACCTTCTTGTATATCTACTCTTGGTTTCCACACCACGGCATTTTTAATCTTATTTATATCGGCTAATAAATGCATTCTTTCTACTTTCCTAATTCTGTCGGGATGTTGCTTTATTGTAATGGATTCATACAAAATGTTCTCAAAAAATTCCACAATTTCTTTTACCGAATACTCTTTCCCGGAACCGATATTGAAGACTCCATGTCTCCCTTTAAAAGAATCTAATAGGGTTATAATAGCGTTTATTAGGTCCTTTATGTGAACGAAATCCCTTTTTGGATCCAAATTCCCCAATTGTATTTGTCGATTTCCTTTCTGTAGTTGGTGCACGATATCGGGAATGAGATGTGGATTGGTCTCATTGGGTCCATATACATTGAAAAAGCGTCCTATGACCGTACAAATTCCTGTCTTGCGATAAAATAACTCTGCCAGGTCCTCTCCAACAAGCTTTGTTATGCCATAGATGTCCATTGGATAAAGATCGGATCCCTCTTTGTTTGGCCCATTCTGGATGGGGTATACTGCCGCCGTAGAAGCGAAGAAGATCATCTTTGGCATTACCATCTCACAACAATGAAACAAGACCCTTGTACCGATTATATTCACCTCTGCGGCTTCTACAGGGTGTTCATTGCAGTAGGGTATGAAGTGAATGGCAGCCAGGTGGATAACCACGTCGGGTTTAAACGCCTGTAAGATAGCCATTATATTCTCCCTGTCACGGATATCGGCTTCCCAGAAAATGAGGTTTGGGTCGTCTAATGGCAAGAAGCTTCTGTTGCCGAACGACAGATTATCCACCACCCCAACCTTGCCTCCTTTTTCAAGGAGAGACCGCACCAAATGGAAACCTATGAAACCAGCTCCACCAGTTATGAATATATTTCTATACATAGTTTCGATAGCTTACTAAAGAAACCTTCACAATACCCAAAAAAGGTCAATCCAGGTATCCCAATGCTCTCAAATTATCCTCAAGGCTTTTATCTAAACGTACCTCTTTTACAGCGATTCTGTGAGCATCGAGAAAAACGATATGCTCTGTTAATTTTGATCTCAAAGCATTCGCAATCTCAAGATGCTGCTCAAACATATTACAACTTTCCTTCGGATCCGACTCCAAATCATACATCTCCTTGCCTTGTTCCCTTACAATAAGTTTCCAACACCCATTACGGATGATGAACACTTTACCTTCGGGTGCGGAATCACCGTCTACACGCCTTCTATCATATTCGCTGATTACTACACCTTCTTTCCTCTCACCTCTCATTATAGAAAGAAGTGTTTCTCCCTCAAAGAGAACTTCCTCGGGAAGTCCACATAGGTCCAAGATACTGGGAGCTATGTCTATAGAAGAAACAGATTCGTCAACTACCACATTCTTGGGAACATTAGGGCCTGCAAATATAAGAGGAATATGAAGCATCTCATCATAGGGTTTAATGCGGTGAAATCCACCATGCTCGCCAAATTCTTCCCCATGGTCACTGGTAATTATCACTATCGTTTTAGCTAAATCCAGGGAACTCTCCAAAAAACGTCCAATCATTGCATCTGTGTAGGCCAACTCTGAATCGTATAGATCGATAACACTATTCATTTCATATCTATTTACATACTTCCATATATTGTCCGGCTCCCTTGACAGCTTGTCAATCAACATTTTAGCCTTTACCTGAGAGATAGTCTCAGCGCCGATAGCGTCCAAATACTCTCTCTTCACAATGTAAGGATGATGAACATCAATAAGATGCATCCACAGAAAGAAGGGCTGTCCTTTCAAATCTGTTATCCAATATGCAGCTTTTTCCAATATTTGCTCTGCTGTCTTTTGAGTAAAACTGAAAAACTGCCTCGGCAGTCTCGTATTCACCTCCCTGATAAGCCTATGAAGCTTCGGCCATCTCTTCAACACATCCGTCATACTCCCTCGCAATCGTCCACGCATCGTGGTCCAGTTATTGGGATCCAGGAATGTCTCGAATCCGCGATCGTAATTATACCTACTGGAGACGAAAGCATTAGAGTTAAAGGCTGCAGTATGACACCCGTGAGATTGAAGCACTTCTGCAATCGTCTTCGAGCCACTTTTTGGGAGTCCTACTCCATCCAGCTGCAGTGGATATAAAGATGCGATGATCGATGGAAAGGAAAAGGGCGTAGTGGGACCAGTTGCAAAAGCTCGTGTAAAGATTGTACCCTCATGAGCGAGAAGGTCGATATTGGGACTGGTACTTCTGTGATAGCCATAACACCCTAAATGGTCGGCACGTAGAGCATCTATAGTGATTAACACCACATTGGTAAATCCATGGGGCATTTTTGTGGACTTTAAGTCATCTAAGCCTGCTTCTTGCATAAGCTATAACCCCTTTATCAGCTTCTCCCTTTCTATATGTACTATATCCAAAATAGATTGCATAACCAAGCCAAAAGAGCGGTCTGATGCTACGGGATTTAAGGGAAATGCGGATGATAGATACAAGTCGTGCAATCAAAAAAAGAACGGGATTTACAATATCTTTGTTTCTAAGACAAATAAGTGTCATATTATGAAATCTCCAGAGGTGACGTTGTAACGGATGTATAGAACGGGATTCACATCCTCCAGAAAACCTCGGGTAATGTCTTAATGCTGCCCTCGGATCAAATATCAGTGACTTATGGCTCTTCTTTCGCAATCTGAGGCAGAATTCGGTATCTTCACCTTCCGCGCTACCTATTATACATCTATCAAATAGTCCGGCTTCGATACAGTCACTTTTTCTGAATGACATGTTGCCCCCACAGGTCACATCGATTTTTGTTCGAATGGTTCCATTACATCCACCAGTAGCTATTCCCCACATACTGAGTTTTAAAATCTTCTTGGGATCGTTTTCTGCCTTCGTTCTTGGATCATCTACTCGACCTACAACGCCCACTATATCTGGGTCTGAGTAATTCTCTACATGATACTCGACAAGGCTTCTACCAAACGGGACGATATCGTCGTCCAAAAACAATACAATATCACCCCTGGCTTCTCGTATCCCAACATTTCGAGCGTTTGGAAGCCCTATTTCATTAATGTGAATATATCGTACTCTCTCGGCGTCAAGGGTATCAAAGAAAACCTCTATACTATCGGGCACCTCCTCTGTCTGGTCAACCACAATAATCTCATAGTTGGGGTAATCCTGATCGAGAAGATACCTTACCGTATCGGGCAGGATATGATGCCGCTTATAGGTTGGGATAATAACAGATATAAAGGGATTCATAATTCTGCTCTCTTGATGGTCATTGTAGGAAAAAAGAGCTCCATCTTTTCTGTAAGAATATAATAGATTTATCTCCGCCCAGCATTATTATTATGTTGATTGATGTAATCCTCTCACCAGTTTGTGGTTAGCAAGTACCAAGCCTATAATAATCCAAAAGTACTCAGCAACACCATGCATCCTGAGAGGATTTCCCCAGAACGCAAATACAAAGAAACACACAAAAGCAGCAAGCCCACTGATGCCGAGCATCCTGGTATAATCATCCCTGTTTGAACTATATTCCCTCCATATATACCGCAAAAGTGTAACCATATAGCCCACAAAAAACACGAAACCAACCATACCCATATCCAGAAGAATCCTGATGTACTCATTGTGCGGAGCGCTTAAAATGCCCATCATAGTTTCCTCGTATAGAGCGGATCCTCCCAGACCAATTCCAAATATGGGATGTTGTAAAAATCCCGCCAGTGCAACGCTCCACAGTCGAAAGCGAGCCACCAGTGAGGTATGTTCAATCAGAACTAAGGTACCGCTGAAAGGAGTAAATAACTCAGTTATTCTCTGT
>JAGMCL010000130.1 GCA_023129165.1 Caldifarciminota bacterium
ACCGATATCATCAATTATTTACTGTCAAATCCTTTATAATTACCTTATATTTAACTATAATTTTTTAGGGTCTTCAAATTTTATAAGAAAAGTTAGGACATATGAAGAGAAAAAGTTCAAAACACAGTGATCTCCCATCGCGTGACCGCAAATTGGCTCAGAACTTTCATGAATTATCACGCAGGATATTGCATTATGCAAATCGAGGAACTCCCAGAATAGAATTTTTGCGTGAAATCACTAAGATGTTGATGGAATTTTCAGGATGTGATTCTATAGAATTGCGATTGAAACACAACGAGCTATACTATCACTGGATAGGTACATGTTGTCCTGAGGATTCCTTCCATTACGAGACGATGTCCTTTGCTCAAGATGAGAAAGGTAGAATTATACCTTGTGCTAAAGATAATTCAAACCTTGAACAACTTTGCAAAGATATATATTGTGGACATGCAAATCTATCATTACCCTGCTTTACATCTAATGGAAGCTTCTGGACAGGTGACACCTTAAATCCTCTTGCTACTTTTCCTGTGAAGGATGGTCAAGTAAATATAAAAAATCTACTTAATGATGTAGGATATATGTCTCTCGCACTGATACCTTTTGTAATTGGTGATGAGGATTTGGGTCTTGTTTTATTGAAAAGTACTCTTAGAAACTTCTTCACAAAGAGAGAGATTGAGTTCTATGAAGGTGTTGCTCAAACGCTCGGTGTTGCTATTGCAGATAGGCGAGCTCAGGCAGCATTAAGGGAGCGCATTAAGGAATTGACATGCTTGTATAGTATTGCACAGGTTGTCCAGCGCCCTAACATATCACAAGAGGAAATTCTTAATTATGTTGTTAAACTTCTTCCGCCCGCATTTCAATATCCGGATATAGCTCAAGCCAGGCTCATTCTTGATAGGCAGGTCTATCTTACAACTAACTTTTCTGAGGATAAAAAGAAACTAATATCAAATATCGTTGTCGAAGGAAGACATCGAGGTATTATCGAAGTGGTTTATACTGAGAAGATATATGAAATTGAAGAAAGCTATTTTCTCAAAGAGGAGCAGGATTTGCTTGATACTGTTGCTCGTCAGGTAGCAATAATAATTGAGAGGAGACACACAGAAGAGGAGAAGTTAAAGCTACAGGAGCAGCTCAGACATGCTGACAGGTTGGCAACAATCGGTCAACTTGCTGCAGGTGTGGCTCATGAATTGAATGAGCCCCTTGGAAACATCCTTGGATTTGCCCAGCTCGCCAAAAAGTGTTATAAGCTGCCCACGCAGGCAGGATATGATATTGAAAAGATTATTAATGCCTCTTTACATGCACGGGAAGTTGTAAAAAAACTTTTAATATTTGCCAGACAAATGCCAACACGTAAGACAAGTGTTAATCTGAATCAAATAATTAAGGAAGGACTATACTTTCTCGAGTCGAGGTGTACCACGCAGGGGGTAAAACTTAAGCGTTTTCTTTCATCAGACCTACCGGAAATTATCGCAGATCCTGCACAGTTAAACCAGGTCCTTGTTAATCTTGTTGTTAATGCCGTGCAGGCAATGCCGGGAGGGGGCGATATTACTATTACCACAAAGGCTATCGATGATAAGGTTTTACTGATAGTAGAAGATATGGGAGTTGGTATGAGCGATGAAGTTATCAAGCAAATATTTATACCGTTCTTTACTACAAAGGATGTTGGTCAGGGGACAGGTCTGGGTCTGCCTGTGGTTCATGGAATCGTAACCTCCCATGGGGGTTCTATTAAGGTTGAGAGTAAAGTTGGTAAGGGCACCCGCTTCGAGATTAGACTTCCGGTAAATTTACCTCAAGAAAAGAGGGAGAATAAAGATGGCATCTAAGAATAAAAAAGAAAATATCCTTATTGTAGATGACGCCCGGGATACACTTGAAATGCTTCGTAGAAACCTGACATCCCAGGGGTATCGAGTTTTCACTACTCCCGGGGTTGTTGAGGCATTAAAGATTCTTGAAGTAACATCAATCGACCTGGTCATAACTGACCTTAAAATGCCCGGGGTTACAGGGCTGGATTTAATAAGACATATTCGGGAAAATTACAAAGATACAGAAGTAATGATGATAACGGGATATGCCTCGATCGAGGGCGCTGTTGAAGCAGTTAAGGTCGGAGCTGAGGAATATTTACCTAAACCGTTTACAGACGAAGAGCTCTTTTCTTCAGTTCATAGAGCACTAAGCAAACTATATCTGAGAAGAGCAGGGGAGGTACAAGATATTAAGAGTCCAAAATCCCGTTACGGTCTTATTGGAAACTCAGAAGTGATATATAGTATCTTTAATGCAATAGATAAGGCTGCGGCAACTGATGCTACTGTAATTATTACAGGAGAGAGTGGTACAGGCAAAGAGCTTGTTGCAAGGGCTATTCATTACAGCAGTTTACGTGCTTCGGCTGCATTTGTTCCAGTAAACTGTGGAGCTATACCTGAGGAACTACTTGAAAGCGAACTATTTGGATATGTTAAAGGTGCCTTTACTGGAGCTACAGCAAGCAGAGCTGGATTTTTCCAAACCGCTGACGGAGGAACGATATTTCTTGATGAAATAAGTAATACCAGTTACCGCATGCAGGTAAAGCTCCTTCGTGTACTCCAGGATAAAGAAGTCTTTATGGTTGGTGCAAGACGCCCACAAAAGGTAGATGTTAGGATTCAGGCTGCAACAAATAAGGATTTGTTCAATCTGGTGAAGAAAGATGAATTTCGTGAGGACCTTTACTACCGTTTAAACGTAATTACTATTGACCTCCCTCCTTTACGGAAAAGGGGAGAAGACACTTTAATTTTGGCTAAATATTTTGCTAAAAAATTCGCCAGTGAAATAGGTAAACCTATACCTCGCTTTTCTGATAAAGCCCTGAAGGTTTTAAAGAATTACTATTGGCCTGGGAATGTACGAGAATTAGAGAATGTAATCCAGAGGCTTATAGTTATGACCGATGATATACTAATCGATGTTCCTGATCTACCCTCTCTTATGCGATTTTCAGCATTGAGAGAAACTGGACATAATAGGACTCTGGTCGAGGTTGAGGCAGAATACATACGAAATATATTAGATAGCGTAGATGGTAATAAGACGAAGGCTGCTAAGATACTTGGTATTGACCGTAAGACATTGAGAGAAAAGTTAAAGAAAATACAGAAGTAATAATAACAATAACCACATATAAATTGAGGTATATATCCCCGATGGTTCTAAATGCCCCGATATTCTTCTCTATTTTATACCCCTCTTATAACATAATTCTACATAGATAAATTAATACAAATTGAGCACAAGGCTGTTAACCTCTATAATAATAAGGGCTTGTAAAATATAAAAAACAACTAATAGTATTAACTGACACGGAATTTGCTCTTTAAATAAATGCAGGTGGTTTAGTTGGTAGCAGTAAATAATAAGGAGGTTTGTATGCAGACATCAATTAAAAAAAAGAAAAAGGGGACAGTAAAGGAGCGTATCAAAACCAGGTATCGTGGTCTTTGTGTGACCTGTGAAAAGGCTCCTACGTGTACTTTTCCGAGAGATCCTGATAGACCTGTATTCCAATGTGATGAATTTGAAGGTAGTTTAAATTATTCCAAGGTTGTTGTGCCTGCGGCTCGTTCTAAAAAAGATTCCACCACCAAAGGGAAAGTGTCGGAAAAGTTCAAGGGACTATGTAAAATTTGCGAGAAACGTGACACCTGTACATATCCGAAGCCTGAAGGGGGTGTCTGGCATTGTGAAGAGTATGAATAGGAGGTGAAGATGGCTGTAATAGCTCAAAAGAAAAAAAAGGCTAAGAGGGCTAGTGTTTATGCTAATGTGACTGCACAATTCAATAAGGCAGCAGATATAATGGAACTTGATGCAGATATTCGTAGAATCCTTTCAAAACCCAACAATGAGATCATTGTCAATTTTCCAGTTAAAATGGATGATGGTAGAATAGAGATGTTTTCAGGCTACCGGGTACAACACAACAATGCACTCGGTCCTTACAAGGGAGGACTCCGCTTCCATCCCGCAGTTGACATTGATGAGGTTCGTGCACTCGCAACCTGGATGACATGGAAATCTGCTATAGCTTATATACCCTACGGTGGGGCTAAAGGGGGTATACAAATGGAGCCATCCAAGTATTCGTCAGAAGAATTGGAGAAAATAACGAGGCGATTTACTTTTGCTCTCGGTAATAATATAGGGCCAGAGTATGACATACCTGCTCCTGATGTGAATACAAACTCTCAGATAATGGCATGGATTCTCGACACATTCTTGTCAACCATGCCTCCTCATGAACGACAACGTTGCATCCACGTAGTTACAGGGAAACCCATTGAGTCAGGAGGAAGCCTGGGGCGTGATAAGGCAACAGGACAGGGCGTAGTATTTACTATTGAAGAATGGACTAAAGATAATAATTTTGGTTTAAAGGGAGCAACTTACATAGTTCAGGGATTTGGAAATGTTGGTTCATGGGCAGCTCGTCTCTTAAAGCCCCATGGTTCCATACTCACTGCTGCCGAAGACATAACCGGGGCAATCTTAAACTCGAAAGGTATCGACCCAGAGAAACTCACTGAGCATGTTTGGGAGAGTGGGGGTGTAGCTAATTACCCTGATGCGGAACCAATTTGCCATGAAACTTTTATGAGGACAAAAGCAGATATCTTTATTCCTGCAGCATTAGAAAATCAAATTACGAAGGAAACTGCACCTTTTTTAGATGTGAGGCTTGTTGCAGAAGGTGCTAATGGTCCAACAGACCCTAATGGCGATAGCATTTTACAAAGTATGGGAATAGATGTTATCCCTGATATTCTTTGCAATGCAGGGGGGGTGATAGTTAGCTATTTTGAATGGCTTCAGAATAAACGAAGTGAGTTCTGGGAGTTGGAAGAGGTTGATAACAAAATGTATAAGAAGATAGTAACTGCATATAAAAGGGTACGAGATACAGCCAAGAAATATAACACAGACTGGCGAACAGCTGCCTATATTGCAGCATTATCACATCTTGAGACGGTTTATAAAGAGCGAGGAATCTTTCCATAATGGAATAATCTGGAGACTATAAGGGGTTATTATGTATACAGAAGGAATTCTTTATAATTCTATAATTAAGAAACTTGAAGAAGTGGCTGATATAATGGATCTCGATCAGGATATTCGAAAGATGATTTCGAAACCTAATAACGAAATTACTGTTAACTTCCCCGTGAAAATGGGAGATGGACGAGTCGAAGTTTTTACAGGTTACCGTGTACAACACAATAATATTCTTGGGCCTTATAAAGGAGGAGTCCGTTTTCATTCCTTGGTTACCCTTGACGAAATTAGAACAATTGCATTTTCGATGACATTAAAGACATCTTTAACTAATATTCCATTCGGGGGTGCCAATGGGGGGATTAGGATAGAACCTTCCAGATATACATTGGACGAGTTAGAACATATTACACGTCGTTTCACGTTCGCTCTTGGTACTAATATAGGTGCTGAGTATGACATATCTGAGCCAGATGTGAATACAAATTCTCAGATAATGGCATGGATTATGGATACCTATCTATATACGATACCACCAGTTGAGCGGAATGCCCATACACATGTAGTTACAGGAAAGCCCATTAAATTAGGGGGTAGTTTGGGTCGAGATAAAGCATCGGGACAGGGTTTGGTCTATCTTATCCAAAAGTGGTCAGAGGATAATGGGTTTTCATTAGAAGATGCTACATACATGATACAGGGTTTTGGAAACGTTGGTTCATGGACGGCTCGTCTAATGAAATCATACGGTTCGAGGCTTATTGCTGTAGAGGATTCTACGGGACCTATTTTGAACATGGATGGTATAGAGCCTGACGAACTCTGTAGATATGTTAGTGAGAATGGAACTATATCTGGTTACCCAAAGGCAAAATCTATAGACCACGAGACATTCTTTCGTACAAAGGCTGACATCTTCGTACCAGCTGCACTAGGAAGCCAGATTACAGCAGATACTGCACCTCTTTTAGAAGTAAAACTTATTGCAGAAGGTACGGATAACCCAACTACTATGGAAGGTGGTAAGATATTACAGAAGAAAGGGATTGATGTGCTCCCTGATATTCTTTGCAACTCTGGTGGTGTGATTGTTAGCTACTTTGAGTGGTTGCAGAATAAACGAAGTGAGTTCTGGGAAATTGAGGAGGTTGATAGTAAATTGCACATGAATATAATAAATGCATATGAAAGGGTTAGTAAGGCGGCAAAGAGTTATGAAACGGACTGGAGAACTGCTGCATATATTGTAGCCATTTCACATCTCGAAATGATATATAAAAGACGTGGAATATTCCCATAACAGTATGGATATATATTCTTAATAACAGCTATAGGATTAGAATAGTAAAGTGTTTAAGTAGCAAGGGAGAACATTGTGTTCTCCCTTTTTTTAAAAAATAAATTTTTTACTTGACAGAATGCCTTTTTTTAATTATAATAATAGTAGGATAGTTTAAATATAAATAAAAAATCAGTATAATAACTACCAGCATTATTGTTATTAGATGGTGTATAACTAAATTAATATGAAAAGAGGAAATCAAATGCAAAGGCAAGTATTGAAGTTGCGTCCAGTTCTTACAGGGAAACTTGTACATTCCTTGGACATTCTTACATTGCATGCACTATCACTTCTTGAATATATAGAGAAAGAGGCTGAGAATAATCCATTTATTGAGTTTGATGAGCAGGAGGGAGAGGTTAGAAGGGAGAAGAAAAGGGACTTTGTTGCTGAAGAAATTGAAAGCTGGCTCGATATAGGTTCTGTGGATATTGGTAAATATTCAACGAAAGGCTATCGCGAGCCACCTGATATAAGAGAAACGCTACAGGAACATCTCCTAACTGATATTAGCGTGGTACTAAATGAGGGATATAAATTAGATATAGCAAAGCAAATTATATACTCACTTGATGAAAAGGGCTGGCTCAAGGAAAAACCGGAGGAGATAGCAAAAAGAATAGGTGTTGATAGAAAAAGCATCTATGAGGTCCTAAATAAGATTAGGGGACTTGAACCCTCAGGTATAGCTGCCTCTAATTTACAAGAGTGTCTTCTCATTCAATTAGAGAGAAGGGGAGAGAAGGATACGCTTGCATACAGGATATTGAAATATGCCTATGAATATTTATTATCATTAGACAAGGTTAAACTCGCAGATAAATTTGTGGTTTCTGAGAAAGATATAGAGAATGCATTAAAAGAGATACACAAGCTTGACCCGCAGCCAGGCAGACCCTATGTAGGAAGACCACAATATATATCTCCTGATGCCGTTATAGAGCGAACTTTTCACAAGGATAGAGCCGATTATATAGTATATTTACCAGAATTTAATATACCACGTATACATCTCTCTCCAACCTATAGAAAACTATTAGAAAAGCCAGATACATTTAAACCAGAAGAAAAGGATTATTTGATGGGGAAACTTCAAAAGGCAAAGAATCTTCTGACTGCCATTGAACAGAGGAAGGATACGATTCAAAGGATTGCAGAATATATCAGAGATAGAGAAATCAGTTTCCTATCAGGTGAAGGACCGCCTGATTTAATTACTGAGAAGGATGTGGCACAGAATATAGGAGTAAATGTATCTACAGTTTCAAGAGCGATTAAAGATAAATGGATTGAGACCCCAAGAGGTATGTTTAGTTTTTCGTATTTCTTTTCACATGGAAGAACAGCTGAGTATCACTGGGTGTTATTATTAATAGAAGAGATGATTAAAAATGAGGATAAGAAGCACCCTATTTCGGATTTATCTATAAGCCAGCATATTAAAAAGAAGGGATTCAATATTGCAAGGACGACTGTGGTGAAATACAGAAAGACACTTTGTATCCCCTCATCCTCAAAAAGGAGAGTAGTTAGGGCATAGTCTTCATAATGGGGTCAGGCTGGAATCTAGACTTTACCATTGGTTAAAAAGGATAAAGAGTTATCATTTTGACCATGATAGGGTTTTAATAGAGGTATAATAAAAAATAAATCAGATAGTGAATTAGCTAATTAATTTACAGACAATTCTTATAAAAAAGCTATGTAAGAATTCGAGCAAAGAGAAAGATTAGATTCCAGCCTGACCCCGATTTTACCGATTTTAGTTTCTAAATAATATTGGTAACACATCACCCGCCATTCCAGTGATTACATAATCTGCAAGTGATGAAAGGGACGTTGGTTCAGGTGAGATCTCAATTATAGTCACTCCGCTCTCCTTTGCAGTATAAGGCAGGGAAGCGGCTGGATAGATAACACCAGAAGTGCCAATCAAAAGTAGGGTCTTGCATTTTTTTACTTCGATATGTGCATTCTCAAACTCACTCTGTGGTAGTGACTCTCCAAACATGACCACATCGGGTCTCCTTCTGCCTCCACATTCACATCTTGGTAGTATGAGATTCAATATCTCATGCCTTCTTGCAGATTTTAGATTATCAAGCATAGATTTTAATTCTTCTTTGCTTTTTTTCTGTCTTTTCCCACATTTCATACATCTCATAACGAATAGATTTCCATGAAGCTCGTATACCCTCTTGTTACCTGCCTCCTGATGCAAGTTGTCTATATTCTGG
The DNA here is from genome assembly GCA_023129165.1 of Caldifarciminota bacterium. Classification (GTDB taxonomy): domain Bacteria; phylum Hydrothermota; class UBA3073; order UBA3073; family UBA3073; genus JAGMCL01. Next base: position 8,662 of record JAGMCL010000130.1, read on the forward strand.
GTTATGATACAAGAAAGGATACCCTCATCCTCTAATTTCGTAAGAGAGATGTGTGCTGAATTTGGTTTCGCAGAGATTATACCTCCATAAACATCCGTGATAAAATCCTTAATTTTTCGAGGCTTAATGATAATTAGGCTGGAGAGACCAACCATGTTGCCATATATTGAGATGTCATACTTATCCCATATTCCTCCGGTCTCTCTGAAGGTCGGTATTCCACTTTCCTTTGATATACCCGCTCCAGTAAGGGCAATCACACTACCACGGTATATAATTTCCCTGACTAAAGAATATTCATCAGGAGTGACTATATGATTATCACTTTCTCCAATCACTTTGGACATAATTTTACTCAATCTCCTCACCTATTCTCTTTAATATACTATAATACTATAAAAAAATTGATTTGTCAAAGATTTTGTTAAAAATTTTTCTTGACAAAATATCTTTTTAGTGATATAATGTATGGCAGTTTATATTCTAACATATTCACCCAAGGGTTCTTTTAAAGCTTCGAGCATCGAAACCCATAAAAAATGAATTTAAGGGACAATAATTTCGTAAACGACTGTATAACACAAAAATGAAAGGAGGTGATTGAAAGAGGTAATTATGTATTCTTCTGTTAAGTGGAAGAGCAGGAGTATTAATGTGGTACATCTTCCACGAAACCTGTTATTGAAAGTAATGAGGAGGTGTGTAATGAGAAGGTTAATTCCAGTAATGGCAGTTGTAATGATAGCTGCTCCGGTATTTGCCGGGATGGGTATTGGTGGTTTTGGTAATTTTTCTATGCCTATGGGTGATTTTGGTGATGCTGCTGGTATGGGTTTTGGTGGCGGTGTTAAATTCTGCTATGACTTTTCGCCAACGCTTGGCCTGGGAGTCGAGGCAGGTTATGTAATGTTCGGCGAGAAAGAAGAAGGTTTTGAGTTTACCTGGAATATGATTCCCGTAATCGCTGGCATTAACTACTATTTTTTACCTGCACCAGCAAAATTGTATGCAACAGCCGGAGGTGGACTCTATATAGTCGGCTGCAAGATAACAATTGGTGATGTGAGCGAAAGTGATTCTGAGAGCAAATTCGGGTTTTTCGGTGGGCTTGGGATGGAATATCCTTTTGGAGAATCAATGACATTTGATGCCAATGTTAAGTTTAACCATGTTCCCTCTGATGGAAGTTCCTTTCAGTATATCGCAATCAATGCCGGTGTCAACTACTACTTCCCTGTAGGACTCTGAAAGTAAGGTATAAAATAAAAGGGGGGATAAATTATCCCCCCTTTTTTATTTGGTTCCATTCTGAAGAAATAAATGAAATCTATGAAAGCTGTTTTAATTCATGAGAAAGAAACCATAAATACCTATTTACAAAGAAATGTAGCTTTAAACGTTTACAGTGTAGGAGATTTGGATAATTTCTTCTGGCCTTATACAATCTGGCATGGTTTAGAAGATGCAGGCGAAATCAAGGCTTTAATACTCTGTTATACAGGGATAATCCCTGCAAATATACTTGCACTTACAGAAATCGAAGATACAATTTACTACAAAAAACTGCTTAATTCTATTATGGAACTCCTGCCTAAAAAGTTCTATTCACATCTAACTTATGGTCTTGATGATGTATTATCTCAAAAATATAAACTGTCCTCGCATGGCAAACATTTTAAAATGTTACTAAACAAAGCTGACCTTTTAGAAAAATTTGATACTTCAGAGGTTGTCGCTTTATCAGAACAAAACTCTAAGGAATTACTCAGTTTCTTTAAGGAAAGCTATCCTGGGCATTGGTTTGATTCCAGAATGTTACAAAGTGGTATGTACTTTGGCATCAAAAGAGATAACAAGATTGTAAGTGCATCAGGTATTCACGTATATTCTCGCAAATATAAAGTTGCAGCTTTAGGCAATATAGCAACTCATCCAGATTATAGATGTCAAGGACTGGCAAAATCAGTGACTTCCAAATTATGTAAAACATTAAAAACTTCAGTTGAAACGATATGCCTGAATGTACATTCAGGGAACATAAGTGCAATCAAATGTTATAAAGCCCTTGGTTTCGATATATTTACAGAATATTATGAATTTATGGCAGAAGCAAAATAGAGAATTCCTTACTGGTAAAGTATTATATAATTATATCCGTAGGTTCCGTATGGGAAATAAACCACAGAGTTTTAACCACAGAGAACGTCCCGCCTTAGCGGGATCCCGAAGGAAGCGGGACTGAGATAACAATGTAGGGCATGCTTCCTTATTAACGTAGGGCAAACCCTGCCTACCGGCAGGCAGGCTTTAGGTTTGCTTAATCGCAAGGCTGACTTGCCTGACGGCAGTCAGGAAGCCTTGCCCTACAGTAGGCGGGGCAGTTAGGAAGCTTTGCCCTACAGTAGGCGGGGCAGTTAGGTAGGCACTCTAAACAATGTTAATAACAGTTGTCAGTTATAATGAATATTATACAAGGAGTGAAATCATGGAAAACGAAGTGAAGTTCTATGAACAGGGACTGGAAGAATACCCAAAAGCCGGAATAGTTTTTGGTAATTTTATGATGTTGCTATGGATTGGCCTGGGAACAATTGCCTGTTGGTTTTTACATCCGTTTGCCGCTTTTATTTATCTTGCTTTTGCAATTATAATGGTCTTTATTGTTTTGCGAAAGTTGGTTTGCGTAAATTGTTACTATTATGATAAAAGATGCAGTATGGGTTGGGGAAAACTCTCTGCTCTATTTTTTAAGAAGGGCCATATTGAAGAGTTCTCCACAAGTAGTGGTTTAAAACTCGCTCCTATTACATATGGATTGTTAAGTCTGGCACCACTTATTTTAGTAATTATTTCGCTTATTCAAAAATTTTCAATACCTGAACTGATTATACTATTACTCCTGCTTTTAGTGTCTTTTTATAGTGGAGCAATAGGCAGAAAAAAGACCTGTGCAAAATGTAAAATGAAAACAATCTGTCCCGGGAGCGCAGCAAAATGATAAATAAAACAACAGTACTTAATAAGTTTAATTTTAACAGGTCAATTCCCCTTTGTTTTTTCCCTTGACAAAATCGTGATTTTGTTATATAATAAAGTATATTATACGGTCAAGACTAGCTGTTATTGTAAATCTATTAGCACAGATAAACCTATGTTACCCAATATATGGAGTAAAATATGAATAATTATTCTTGGTTCTCGCAAATTTCTTTTAAACAGCGGATTTGGTTGTTTGTAACTGTAGCAGGAATGTTTGCGATCATAGTCCTTGGAATTTTGCGGTCTCCAGCGATCGAGTCAAAGGAATCAATCAGTTTCAACATTGATATGTCCATCAGAGATATTGTTCCCGAACTTGGAGTTACTGGCAAGTCCCTTGCCCGGGAGTTGGAATTACCACTGGATGTTTCCAAGAATAAACCAGTTGGAACATTAGGTGTGACACAGGAAGAACTCGATCATGCTATTGAACACATTCTTTCTCATCGTGGTACTGTACTCAAATACTATGTTTTTGCAGCCTTGGTTCTCTGGGGTCTTGTATTTCTTGTTAGATTGGGTCGTCCAGATGGATCCGATATCAAAAACAGGCGTGATTGGTATCCAAGAACTCCATATATTATATCTCTTCTGCTTTCGATTATAGTAGCTGGATTCCTTTTTGGGAAATCACCCAATCCAATGGAGGGGTTGGTGAAAGTATTCAAATCTATGGTGGGGCTATATCCTGATCCAGGAATCAAAATAATCGCTTTCGGCTTTTTCATCATACTCGCTGTTATTGGGAATAAGATGATTTGCGGCTGGGCATGTCCATTTGGTGCTTTGCAAGAGATTATTTACAGCATACCAATTCTGCGAAGAATTAAACAGAAGAAACTCCCATTTATTTTGACAAACACAATCCGAGCAGGATTTTTCCTCACCACGCTTCTTTTCCTGTTCGGTGTCATCGGAGCAAGTAAAGGGTTTGTTATTTATCACTATATTAATCCCTTTAATCTGTTTAATCTGGATTTTGAAAGCCTTAGCATTTTATTGACCGTTATCATTGCTTTAGGTGGGGCATTCATCATTTACCGTCCTTTCTGTCAGCTTATTTGCCCTTTTGGTTTTATTTCGTGGATAGCTGAAAATTTCAGCATTTTTCGTATTCGAATTGATAAAGACAAGTGCACCCAATGCGGTGCTTGTATAAAGGTATGCCCTTTGGAAGCTGCAAAAGGTAGAGTTGCCGGAAACAAATTACCAGCCGATTGTTTCAGTTGTGCTCGTTGTTTGAATGTTTGCCCGGTTGATGCCATTCAATACAAATCTGTCTTTAGAAAGGCATAGCAAATTACTGCACCTGACCCACCTCAGGCGGGCAGGTGAGCCCGAACGTTATCTGACTATGGATTTATAGAAAGCATGAATGGAAAAGGTAACAGTTGAATACATATGTTTATTATGCTTAGAGATGTTTTTGTATCTTTTTTGCGGATAATAGTTAGGAAAAGAGGAATATATGGCAAATAAAAAGACATTTAATGACCTTGGGCTTTCAGCAAAAGTACTGGAGGCAATTAATAAAAAGGGTTTTGAAGAACCAACCACAATTCAGGCTATGACTATCCCTGTAATGTTAAGAGATGATACTAATATCATTGCTCAAGCCCAAACAGGTACAGGCAAAACAGCTGCATTTGGATTACCGCTGATAGAAATGGTTAACACAGATTCCAAAACAGTTCAGGCACTAATTCTGGCTCCTACACGAGAGTTAGCCATTCAGATATC
>JAGMCL010000131.1 GCA_023129165.1 Caldifarciminota bacterium
CATACATCATAGCATATTCCACATCCTGTGCATTTATCCTGAATTATTTCCGCTTTTGGAAGTCCCTTGAATTCGTGCTTCTCCTTAATCTCAGGATGTAACAGAAGGTAAAGGTCTGCAGCGTCAACATCACAATCTGCTGCAACGGCACTTTTTGATAGGGAGATAAAAGAGGCGGTTATAATCGTCTTTCCCGTACCACCCTTCCCACTTATGACAGCTATTTGTTTCATTATTTCAGATGAGCCTATTACTTTTTTCTTTTATCTTTTTTTAAGGGTCATATTTCACTCTTTTGAATGCAATTTAAACATATTTTCGTTCTTTAACAAATAAAAGTGGAAAAACAATATCACTTGAGCAACACGGTATCCAGACAGCAAAAAACAAAAAAAGGAAAATAATAATATAAAAACCAAAGCTTACCGTTTCGCCCATTGCCATAATGATGTGAAACAGTGATGCCCATGTACTTATCAAGACATGTCCAAAGTGTGGAAACTCTGTTTTTGGCCAGAAATAGGCAATTGCGACACCCAGAAATGCCATAGGATTTACAAGCCACCATTTCTCAATGAATCCTATGTGAATACCTCTGTTAGGGAGATTAAGCAAAACCTCTCCCAGATAGGGAATTATTGAATCACTCAATGAAGCTATGCCTATCGTTCCTATATAGCCGATTAGAAGCATTACCCAGAGATTATATCTATCCGTGTGGAGTTTCCATATAGCCGATGTTGTAAGCGCACTCAATATAATGTGAACAGGATGTAGGACATAAAAGATATTGTATGATACCCTGAAAGGGAGCCTGAAAAAAATAATCATAACAATAATCCCTGTAAGGGCTCCCAATAGAGTATATGGGGCATGTCTTTTGAGCTCTTTTACTATTTGCCTGAACATCCTTTCCCTCTATAAATTTTATACTATCTAATTTTTGATATTATTTCCTCCCATATCCTATGAAAAATTTCCCTGTATTTCTCTCCATCAATTAACATTGGAATTCCGTAAGAATATTGGACTGCTACATCTCTACTATAAGGAATTTTTGCTATAACTGGAATATTCTCAAGTTTACAATATTCCTCAACCTTCTCATCACCAATACCCACTCTATTGATAATAATACCAAAATCTATTTCTAATTTTCTAACTGTTTCAACTGCCAGTTTTAGGTCATTCAACCCGAATGGTGTGGGTTCTGTAATAAGTATTACAAAATCACTTCCTTTTATGGATTCAACAACAGGACAGGATGTACCTGGAGGTACATCTATTATGGTGGTGGTTTCACTATCCTTTACCATCTTTTCTTTTACCTCCCTTATTAAGGGCACTACCATAGACTCCCCCGGGTTCAGTCGTCCCTGGATAAATTTAATCCCATTAGTATTTCCTTCCTCTATGACTCCAATATCTCTTATCTTTTCTGATATAGCCTTTTCGGGACAGAAAAGAGAACACCCTCCACACCCATGGCAAAGCTCAGGGAAAACCAGAACATTATCCTTTACAACAGCAATTGCATTGTATGTGCACACATCCGCACACTTACCGCAATATGTACATTTCTTGAAGTCTACTATGGGGATTGGGATACCAACTTTACTGGTTTTGCTTATGAGAGGTTTCAAAAATAATGCCGAGTTTGGTTCCTCGACATCACAATCCAGAAATATTAAGTTTATTCCATTCTCACTCACATATAATGCAAGACTGGTTGCGACGATTGTTTTTCCTGTACCACCCTTGCCACTTGCAAAAGAAACAACCATAATCCCTGAAATAATAAAGTTTCTAAAATTATTCAAGATATAGCTTACACATAGCTCTCTTGCTCTATATTTTCTTATTCGCCAATTTTCTATTTCCTACTATCATTATTACAACTGATATAATAAATATAATTATAGATATCGCCTGGTTATTGGTGATATTGGGAAATATATATGTAGAAGTGGAATAGTATCTTATAAAGTCTATAGAAAATCTCCACAGACTGTACATCAGAAAAAACCATAATAACAGTTCTCCACTAAATCTCTTCTTTTTCCTCTCTAAGACGAGTAAAATTCCAAGGATAAAGAACCCTGCAAAGACTGAATAAAGCTGTGTTGGATGTACTCTTACTCCCACACCCAACTCCCAGGCACATGGAGAATCAGGGGGGAACACTACTCCAAAATTAGATGGTTTACCAAAACAGCATCCATTCAAGAAACAGCCAATCCTACCAATAGCAACTCCAAGAGCCAACGAAGGAGCAATTATATCACCAAGTCTTCCAAAATTGAGTTTCTTTCGCCTTATCCATATCAGGCACATAATTAACGCAAGTATTACGCCACCATAAAATGTAAGCCCACCTTCCCATACATAAAAGGCTCTCCACCATTCTGCTTTATAGTCCGATGCATGAGTAAACACATAAAATAGGCGGGAACCTATAATTGCACCAACCAGTATTAAAAAGGAAAGAGCACTTACAAGGTCTTTTGTACTGCCATACTTTTTAGCTCTACTCTCTGCCAGCAAGATACCTAAGATAAATGCCAGTGCAAGCATAACTCCATATGTAGTGATAGTAAGCCCACCAAACTCAAAAATTACTCTGAACATTTAACCTCCTATTCTCTCACCATCTTTGTTCTGCACTTTGGGCAGGTCTCCTCATAGCAAGGAATACCTATCTTATGAGGAATTCTGGTTCCGCAGGAAGGACAAACGCAATAACCACCTGCTCCTGCACCTGGGCGATTACCACCCATACGTCCTATTCCTCTTCCTCCACCTCCTCTCCTTCCTGTCCCACCTCCTGTCGGTCCTGTTCCATCGCCTCCTGGCATTTTTATCACCCCCTCATAATAAAATCAAATATGAAATATTAAATATCAAAAATAATATGGATACTCCTGTATAAATCTTTTATTGATACAGACTAACACCAGTATCTTGAAGTTATTGAGTTAGTGGTCGCATTCATCCTTTTCAATTCCATAACCCCTCCCTGCTCCCGGTATACAGAAACTCTCTGCTCCTTTAAGTTCACCTTTTAGCATCTTATTTATTACATCGTCAACCCTGCCTGCTATACCCACTATGGTTTCTATTCCCATTTCATTAAAGAATCCTGTTGCCCTCCTACCAATCCCGCCAGCAATAATATATTTTACTTCCATATCAGAGAAAAATTGGGGCAGGTATCCAGGGTGATGACCAGGATTATCGACTACTTCCCTACCCAGGAGTTCGCCATTTTCAATTTCGATTATTGTAAAACAGGGACACCTTCCAAAGTGTGGAGATACATTTTCACCATCTGTTGATATTGCTATTTTCATACAAGCTCCTTTTTTTGGGGTCAGGTCTTCAGAAAACCTGACCCCATATGTTACGGGTTCATTCCAAAATGTGGTGGTACCGAGGAACTGGACAACTCATTCAATTCTCCCTTTTCATACTTCTTTATCGCCTCCCTTACTGTTCCGGTTGCGCCTCCGTATATCTTTACACCGCCAGCAGTAAGTGTATGAAATGCGTTTGGACCCACATTTCCCGTAATCAGAATATCAATCCCTCTATTTATTACAGTCTGTGCAGATATGACACCAGCACCCCCCATAGCGCCTGAACCCTCATTTTTTATACTTTCTGTCTTCTCCGTTTCGGTATCGTATATAAAAAAATAATCACACCTTCCAAAACGAGAATCTACCTTCGATTCAATCTCACTACCTATTGATGTTATTGCTATTTTCATTTCACCTCCTAGAAAATTGGACGCAGATTAACAAGATTTTGTGAATTAAAAAAACCAAAACAGTCCACAAAGGCACGAAGTCAACACGGTATCGATTATCAGTCATTGGTAATCAGTTATCGGTAATTAGTGTCCGTGATCTACAATCTACTATCTACAATCTGTAATCTGTAAAAAATACTATTCCATTCCCACGAGCTTCCCGGTTGCTGTAGCGAGTACTGTATTTTCATCGTTATAGATACACGCTTCACCGTAAAGTAACCTCTTCTTTACATCGGTTATCTTGCCTTCAATTGTTATAGTCTTATCCACAGGAACAGGTCTTTTAAATCTTACTGAGAGTTCGGCAGACATTACCCTCTTTCCCATTAACTTTGCAGCCCATATCATAACCTCATCAAGAAGTGCAGATATTATTCCACCATGTATATATCCTTTATAACCCTCATATAGAGATTTGGGAGTAAATTCTGCCCTTACTCCTCCATCTATTTTCATAACCTTAAGACGAAGACCTATTGGATTATCCTTACCGCAAACAAAGCAGTTTGTATCTCTTTCAATACCCATAGATATAATCAATCATACTAACACAAATATCATACAGGGGGAGTATTACTCCCCCTGTTATGTCTTATCATCACTACTTCTTCTTTTCTTCTTTCTCTATCTCAGCCAGTCTCTTCTCCATTGCTCCCATTTCCTCCTTCATAGCAGCAAGTTGCTCCTTGAGAATGCCCTTCTCTTCAGCCACCGTAGGCTGGTCATAAGCTGAATAGGCAGGTGGATAATAAGGCGCATTTGCGTAATACGGTGCTTGTGGAGGATATCCTATGTATCCCCCCCCAAACATACCTCTACCACCACCCCATGCTCTACCTCTTCCTCCGCCCCAGGGTATTCCACCTCTACCAGCACCTCTAAACCCAACTCTTCCACCATAAGGGTTCATATAACCTGGTACTGAATAGCCAGCACAATAACCTGCAGCTCTTCCTGTCATAGGTCCCATTCCTGCTGGGCCTGTTCTATCTCCTCCTGGCATTTTAATCACCTCCTCTTAGAAAAATCAAAAAACAAAATAGGGTATTAGGGTCACAAAACTGAAATCTGAAGACCCGACCCTTTAAAATTTATTCTTCGGTCTGTGGTCTCTGGTCTTTGGTCTTTAGTCTTTTTGTAATATCTTATTTACTATCTCAGCAAATGCCTTTGATGCACTGGAATCCTTGTTATTTAAAACATACGGTTCACCACTATCACTGGAATCTACGATTTCTGGTTCTATTGGAATCTTTCCCAAAAAAGGTATTCCCATCTCATTTGCTACTCTTTCACCCCCGCCTTTCTTAAAAAGATTTATCTCTTTACCGCAATGAGGACATTCCAATCCACTCATATTTTCAATTACCCCAAAAATATTCAGCTCCAATTTTCTTGCAAAATTTATAGCCTTTCTTGAATCAAGCAGAGAAATCTCCTGAGGAGTGGTAACTATTATTGCACCTGTTGCTGGAATTAACTGTGCAACTGATAGGGGTTCATCACCAGTACCTGGAGGGGAATCCACTATAAGCCAGTCAATATCTCCCCATTCCACATCCTCAAGGAATTGTTGAATGACTTTCATTTTCAGAGGACCTCTCCAGATAACAGGAGAAGACTCATTTTGTAATAAAAAAGCCATTGAAACAAGTTTAAGATTATCATTGACAGAAACAGGTATTATTGTATTATCCTCTTTTGCATTCATTCTCTCTTTCTCAACACCAAAAATTTTGGCAAGATTGGGTCCATGAATATCTACATCTATTACGCCCACCTTAAACCCTTTATCAGCAAGTATAAGTGCCAGATTTGCTGCAACAGTACTTTTCCCGACACCACCCTTACCACTAAAAACCAGGACTGTATTCTTTATCTTTGCAAGTACGTTTTTTAATTTATCACTCGTCTCCACATCTCCTCCTCTATTATATTATCTATCAAGATGAAATTTCGTCTTTAGTATTTTCTAAATTATCATTACCTTTTCCTTCTATTATTTGAATAGATGAATCTCCACATTCGGGACAATAAGTTGGCAAGGGGTATTCAAGAGGAATCTCCCATTCAAAGCCACAATTGTAACATTCAAGGCACCTCTGCACGATGACGTAGTTACCCCCCTCTATCTTTAAAGCCTTTCCATATACAAAACATTCCGCAACCTTTCTGTGTGCTTCGTTAAGTATACGCCCAAAAGTCTGACGAGAAACACGCATTCGACTGGCTGCCTCCTCATGGTGTAAACCAATAAGATCAGATAATCTTATCGCCTCAAACTCTCCTATTGTCAGGGTTACATGTTTTAGAGTCCTATAAGGTATACCCCTCGGTTTAAAAAATTCAACCGCAGGTCTATGACCAACCCATCTACATCTTCTTCTTCTTCCCATAATCCTTCTATTTTGAGCATATGCTCATTTCATTATACCATAAATTTTTCGATTTGTCAAGAAAAAAATTTAATAACAGCGGTCAGGCTGGAATCTGGAATATAGCTACTCCATAGATCATCGGAAGGCTTTTTTACTATTTTTGCTCGTACTGGATTTATATGTATATATCGTACTAATACTAATTGAAAAAGATACGTTTCCTTACTTTTAACCTAATAACAAGGTCTATATTCCATATTCCAGCCTGACCCTACCTTTTTAGTGTATCATCCAGGGACCGGGTAGAATTCTCCATCCCCATAAATATTCAAGAACTGTCCAGGATGTTAAAAGGAGTGCTAACGAGTAAGCCATATTCTTTGAGATATTCTCGGCTCTGGTCATCTTAACTCCAAAAAAGATGGCAAGAAGGAAAAACAAGGCACAACTTACATAAGTGACCCATGACGTTCTTGACATAAGTTCAAACTCGTTTATCATAATGAAATGTAAGAACCATATGGCATTAAAGTGCCCAAGAGAGAACATAAGTCCTTCTGGTAGGTATTTTTTAATTCCGAAAAGTACTATTAAAAAAGTAAAAAATGCCAAAATGGGAAACATCTGCCAATCGGCAATCGCTAAAATACCCAGTCTCTCAATGACTTCACCCAGAACCCCCCAGAGGAATAACCCGGAAAATATACCATAGTAGGCTCTCCTCGCTCTACCAGTAACACTTATTGAGCTAAAAAGAAAGCCAACCCCAAGTACAGATAATACCAAACCTGCAATGATGGTCGCCAGTGTTCCAAGTTTATAAACCATTGATAGAGTTAGATAGGTACCACCAAAGATAACCAATACAAACAGTAGACATTTTAACCCCTTTCTACCCATCTCTCCTCCTTTTTACTAATCAGTTTAAAAGATTAATTAATAAAACACATACTATACCTATAACGATACTGAAAACACCTACTTTTAAATTATTCTTTATCTGTGCTGCTGGAATTAGCTCTTCAATTGAAATGTAGGTCATAAAACCTGCTGCAAGTGCAAGAGAGGCTCCTAATATATTCAGTGAGGTTTCTCTTAAAATATAGTATCCGAAAATAAAACCCATTAGTTCGAACAATATTGTGAGTGTTACTATGATAAATGACTTCATTCTTTTTTTAGTCAAGCCGTACAAAGGTACGATCGTTGCGATATTTTCTGGGACATCCTGTGCCGCGATTCCAATTGCTATCACGATTCCCAGCGTAGGTGTCAAAGCAAACCCAACACCAATTGCAAGCCCTTCCGGCAGATTATGCAAAGCCATGCCAATAACAAGCATGGTAACACTTCTTTTAATGGATGGCTTCTCTTTTTTAAGCAATTCAGGATTTATATGGGGCAGAAGATAGTCTACAATTCGCATTATAATTATCCCAAGAAAGAAAGAGATTATTACTAAATAGAAGGGTATGATTTTTAGACTTTCAGGTATCAACTGAAGGAATGATATACCTAACATCATCGAAGCAGCGAATGCCAGAGAAGCATATAAAAACCTTTTTCCCGGTATCTTTATTAATCCGACCAAACATCCCAGGGTTTGCCCAACAAAGATTAGAAATATTATAAATAACACGTTCTTCATTCTTAGCCCTCTTTTAAAACAACTTTTTCTCTCAATTCATCTTCATACCGATAACCCTACTTGAATTCACATGTAATCCTTTGACAGAGTGCGCCCTTTGTACAGGAAAGGTACATTCTCACCCAAAAATCCAGTTACAATCAAATTTATCGCTTCATCTTCTGTAAGTCCTCTACTCCTTAAATAATTCAGCTCTTCCTCTGAGATCTTGCCTATTGATGCCTCATGTGTAAGCGTAGCGTCCTTATTCTTATTTAGAAGTTCTGGCACTGCGCTTATGCACGAATTTTCATCTAACAATAAGCCCGTACAATCCAAATGTCCTTTACCAGCACTATTTGCTATTATTTTACTGTGGGCTGAAATCTTAGAATTTTTATCAGCAATTATCCTTAATTTCATCATCCCACTGGATTTTTCTCCGTTTAGAAAAATGGAGTCATGCATATCAACATCGCCGCATTCAGCTAAAACAGCTATCTCAAAACCTGCCGAAGAACGAAAATCTAAAAAGGTATTACTCTCCTTTTTTAATGTTTCTGGTACAGCTAAACACTTGTAATTATAAGATAATTTCGCTTCTTTTTCCAAAAAGAATTTTATACTTGATTCAACTCGGTCTCCTCTTCCCCAGTTATGAAAGTGCCTCATTTTCAGTGTAGAGCTTTCCTTTACAACAATTCTCGACTTCCCTATGTGGACTCCACAAAGATTCTTTTTGACCACACTGCAAATGCTATATATTTCTGCTTCTATGCCCTTTTCTATTATTACTAAATTTCTTGGCTCTTGAGAAACCTTTGGCAAAGATATAGCGATACAGGTAGTTAGAGGATGGTTTATCTGCTTCTTTACCCATATGAAATATCCTTCTTCTGGTTTCTGCTCAAAATACTTTCTCGTCCATTTGAACTCCTCGTAAGCCTTGAAACTCGGCAGTATCACGGCTCCCCTTCTCATGGAAATTTTCTCAACTCGGTTGTCTGTCTGAGAGTAATTTACGCCCTTCGCACTCCTTACATTTTTCATATCCATACCTCGTAATTGTTCTCCATACTTCCTTCCAATTCCCCGAAGAACACACAATTTCTCCATCCAACATGACATATGCAACATCTGGCTTGAGAAATCGGAGTATATCGCCTCTATGTGTAATTAGAAGAATCGAAACGCCGTTGTCGAGCAACTTATCCTTTATTATAGATGTTAATCTCTCAAGGTTTTCTATATCTAACCCAGCATCTAATTCATCAAAAACGACAAAACTGGGGTCTAAACTGATTATCTGTATTATCTCTGATAACTTCTTTTCGCCTCCAGAAAAACCAACATTTATTTCTCTTTCCAAAATATTGGGATTTAATGAAAACTCTTTTATGTCCACTTTTTGCTTAGAAATTTTTTCTAAGAGTTTTGATAATTTTATCCCTTTTATAGTGGGTGGATGCTGGAAGACTAAAGCCATGCCTAATTTAGCTCTTTCCTCTATCGACAAATTTGTTATATCCTTCCCTTTAAAGCTTATTTTCCCCGCTGTGATTTTATAATCTGGGAATCCCATTATGACCTGAGCGAGGGTGGATTTTCCCGAGGCATTTGGGCCCAACAAGGCATGCACTTCTATCTTTTTAATCTCTATATTAATTCCCCTCAAGATATTCTTACTACCTACCTTCACTGATAAATTTTCTACCTTCAGCATAGACTCACCTTCTTCTTGCTAAACTTTTTAATATAGATTTGTATTTGAGTTCATTCATTTCACAATACTTATTAAATTACTTTTGGAATCATCTTCCAGGGATTCTTTCTTTTATACTCTTTATATTCTTCTCCGTATCTCTCCAGAAGATTTTTCTCTTCAAAATGTATAATAAGTAGATAAAGAAGAGCATAGGGAATCGAGAACAAGAGGGCATACATTGATTTAAAGAGAATAGCTATACCCAAAGCCAGTAACCCATTGCTCATATATAAAGGGTGTCTAACAACTCCATATATACCTGTCGTATATAATTTTGCTTTGTTTTTTAATGCAGGGAAGACCCCTATATGCCTTTGAGCTACTATCTTGATGATGAAATTTATTACTAAAAGAAGTATTCCCACAGTTAAGGCGACAGGTGTTGGAATTGTCATCTTCGGTCCCCTGGTAAACGGCAGAACAAGGGGTGGCACCATGAATGTCAACAGGATAAAAATTCTCATAAGAAACCTGGGCATCTTGGTTTCTACTCTGATACGCATGCCAGATTTGTTAACCACCACTATCGTTATTACATAGCCAACTATATAGAGTCCGACCCAGAAAAGCGGATTTATAAAAAATGCAAATTTCATTTTTTGTCCTCCTCCAACAAAGTTCTTGCAAAAATTTTTACTTGCTTCAGGTCTTTTTCATTGGGTCTGCCTTTACTTATTCCACCAATAAGTTTAAATGGTCCGACAGTATCGAATCCTTTACAAGTAAATTCTCCAACTATAACCAAGCCTTTCTTTACTAACTTCTCTCTTAATGGTATATGAAAGTTAGAAACTTTGTGGCGAATATTATGAATAAAATTCCCTGCATTACTTACCCCACTGGTTGAAAAAACAAACACTTTCCTGCCTTTTAAGTTAGGAAGTTTATCAACCAGCTTTAATAAACTTTTATGATGTTTTCCAAAATATATTCCAGAACCAAAACCGAGCAAATCATATTCTGCAAGACTGTTTATGTCTATTTCGCGTGGTTTTACCAGCGGTGCCTCAAGGACTTCAGCCATTACTTTAGCAATCCTTTCAGTATTCTTATGATGTATTGAAATATAGATTATTAAAGTTTTCATCTTGGTACTCCTATATATCTTGGTGTCTTGTTCATATATTCTCGGTAAGTCTCTCTGTACTTATTCTCCAGGAAAGCCTCCTCAAGAAGAACGGTCCAGTGATAGAAAGGTGTGGAGATGATAAAAAAAATAAAGAGAACGATGCTCCACACCGTTGTAGACCAACCTATAAGACACAGTCCCAACAAAAAGAAAAATGAGGCAACATACATTGGGTTTCTTGAATAACGATAAATCCCCGTTGTGTTGAGTTCACCTGTAAATTGTGCGAATGAATTCATTGCAACAAGATTCAAGACTATTCCGAACAGATAAAGAGGCAGACCGATCCAGAAAAGAATTCCAAAGTTAACGGAGGTGAAGAGGCAAATCACGAGTAATACGATGAGCCATATCCAGCCAATAGCCATACATTTCTTACCGCCGGGCATCTGATAAAATTCAGGGTCTTCAATGGGTTTCTCGCGTTTACGATCAGCCCATATCATCGAAGCCCAGATTATTCCGTACCCGGGTACAAAGAAAAGCCATAGATTATAAATACCTATCATAATTCAACTCCGTGTTTTCGATATTCGATTCCCTGGGTGAGTTTATCCCACCCAGGGATATAATAAGCCTTATTCCTTTATCCATTTGAAGGAAACAATATTAAGAAGTATTCCAGAAATCAGCACGAATGTCAACAATACTATCTGACGCGGGTCAACCGGACTTTCACCGAGATGTCCTGTAAGATGATAGATATTCATAAGTGTAAACAAGATACTGAGTACAAAATTAGTAACTTTATACCATTTTGCCTCAATAACCAGTGTTACAACTATGATAATCATGGGTAGTAAAAAGAAAAAGAGCACCATCCACATACTCGATGCCATTGGGTTTTTTGCTATTTGTTCTGGAGACATAGCGATACTTTGTCCCCAAAAAAGTGGCATTATAGCTAAAAGCGAATGGAAGGTCATCCCAAAAAGGAATACCACCCATAATGTTATTATTTTTGCCCTGTTACTCATCATACTTCACCTCCTTCGTTGTATTTTTTTCCTTTCCAAACGGTTTCACCCATAAAATCAAAATCGGCGTTACAAAGAAATCCGCAAGCAGCGCTGCAATAATGGCTACAATTGTATAAGTGCCAAGATTAAAATACATCTTATCCACTGATGTCAAATAAGCGACAAACCCAAGAACAATGATAAGCGTGGTCATAAAAAGTGCTTTTCCCACTATCCTGAACGTTTCCTGTATCGCTTCTTTATAATTTCCTCTCCTGAAGAACTCAAGCTTACAATGATTTATAAAATGAATCGTGTCATCAACAGCCAGCCCAAGAATCATAGGACCTATTATCATTGTCGGCATATCAAGAGGTGTCCCAAAGTAACCCATTAACCCTCCAGCAAAAATAGCCGGCGCAATATTCGGTATCATTCCTATTAACCCTGTTTTTATGCTACCAAACACAATCATCATCAGAACCGTTATCACTATTAATGCGATTAAAAGAGAACGAATCTGTCCTTTTGTTATATAAGTAGCCATTGTCGAAAATTGGACAGCTGTACCTACAATACCATATTTAGCGTCAGGAAAAAGCTCTTTGGTTCTTGTTTCAAGGTAAGTCCATTGCTTTTCAAACTCTTTTGCTTCGAAATCATCTATATCTGCGCTGATACGGAGTATCGTATAGTCATAATCAACCCAATTCTCCGCCTCTGTTCCACCTGACATCTCATACAGCAACAGCAATTGTGATACAAGTTCTTGATTATCGGGAATTGTGTAGTATTGGGGATTATCGCTGTGCATAACCTGATTCAGGTCTTTTACAATATCAGCAAGGGATGAAGCCCTTTTTACAGCCGGGAATTTGCTGATGTTTGCTGCAAGCATATCAAGATTTTTTAAAACCTCCGGGTCCTTTGCCTTATCTTTTTCGTCGAATTTAAGGGTAACATCATAGGACCACATTGCGCCTACTTTTGTATGATTAATATGCCATAGCTTGGCTCTAAAGGGCACTTTTAAACCCATCTTTTTCATACTCATGTCAACTTCTACTTTTGTAAGTCCGATAACAAGCACTATCACAATAATCACAAAAACAATTATGATTTTTACAGGGTGTGCTAAAACCCAACTACTGAATTTTACAAAAAGATGCTCAACCCGGCCGCCACCTTTCTCGATATATTCGCGATGAGGCTTTCTGTTTTTCCCAAACGAAAGAATAGCAGGTGTAAAGAGCATTACAATGATATAAGCGGCTATTACACAAACACCTGCGGATAACCCCATCCAGCGTACTGTTTTAATAGATACAAAAAAGAAAGAAAAAAGAGCTGCAATAGTTGTTGCCGCTGTAAAAAATATGGGCCAGCCGGTATGTTCTACAGCGTATGTAATGGCATCCTCTCTCTTCCCTGTTTCGAGAAATTTTCGCTTGAAAAAGATGAAAATGTGAATAGAGTACCCGATTGAAACAGCCAGGACGAGTAGAACAGGGACTATCATAACCATATTATCAACTTTAATCCCCAGCCAGCCCATACCACCAAACACCCAGAGAATAGAACTGAAAGCAGTTATCAATGGAACAGATATACCAGCAAATGAACGCAGGAGGATGATGAGGGCAATAATTGTAATAAGAATAGATATACCAAAGATTCTACCAGCTTCTTTACTATAATAACCTCTCTTTTCATAATTCAAGACAGGCATTCCAGTTGCTTTAAGATTGAAATTCTTATATTTATCCTGTCCGATAATCTCTAATGCAGTTCTAGCAACTACAAGTTGTGGATATTCTTCCATACTTGTTTTATCTGTTTCGTTAGGATAACATTTAAGCCTTAAGAGTATCCATGCCTGTTTGGAGTCATCTGAAAAAAGCCGATTAACAAGAAATTTCTTTGAAAATGCAAGTTTCTTTATTTCAGCGATTTGTTCCGGGTCGGTTGGAATTTCTTCGGGTACAATATTGCCTACAATCAATCCTTCTTCTGTGCCTATGGTGAAATCCATGTCTGTGATTGACATCAATTTATCTGCATAAGGAACTTTGTTTTCTAATTCCTGACCCAGCTCTCGCATCATCTTCAAAATTTCTGGCGAAAAAATATTATCCACCTCTACAAGCACGGCAACATAGTCATTGTTGCCAAAAACTTCTTCAAACTCTTCTCTGGCAATCACCAGGGGGTCGTCCGCTAAGAACCAGCTTTCATTTGAGACATCAATCTGGATCCTTTTTATGCCTATTATCGCTATAAGATTAAGAACAATTAAGCCTGCGATGATAAGCCAACGAAGCTTAATTATGGTTTTCGTTTTTTTTTCAAACCATTTATTGATTCTTTCAAGTCTTTCTGACATTTTTTCCTCCTTTAATTGTTAATCTTAAAAATTAAAAACCTGTCCACGAAGATATTAATCTTTATTTTTCAGCCGCTCCTCTGATGAGCACCAAACTTCCAGCCCCGCGCCTGCTGTTGCTTATCCCACATGCGGCTGTACATTCCGTCCGCACTTATAAGTTCCGCATGCTTTCCTCTTTCAATGATCCTGCCATTATCAATAACGAATATTCTATCAGCGTGCACTATAGTACCTAAACGGTGTGCGATAACAATAAGCGCCTTTGATTTTACAAGTTCACTAATAGCATTTTGAATCAAGAGTTCATTCTCAGGATCGAGAGACGCAGTCGCTTCATCTAAAAGCACAATAGGCGCATCTTTTAAAATAGCCCGTGCTATAGATATACGTTGTTTTTCTCCGCCGGACAATGTTGAACCTCCCTCCCCAACCATTGTTTCATAGCCTATCTCTAGTTTTTCTATAAATTCATGACACTGAGCCGATTTTGCTGCAGAAATAATTTCTTCACGGGTTGCATCATTTTTTCCAATTTTAATATTGTTATAAACTGTATCATGAAAAAGATACACATCCTGAAATACCATACTTATATATGAAAGAAGATGCTCAGTTCTCATATTCTTTATATTTGTTCCACCAATTATAATATCTCCGGAATCAACATCCCAAAATCTGGCAATAAGATTCGTAATTGTAGTCTTGCCGCTGCCGGAAGGCCCCACAAGCGCAGTAATACTCTTCTCAGGAAAAACAGCGTTTATTTTCTTAAGAACATCAGTATTATAATACTTAAAGGTTACATCCTTAAACTCAATATTAAAATTGTCCGGTTTTATATCCTTTTCCGATTCCGGAAGCGGTTTTGTTTTCATTACTTCTGTTATTCTTTCAGCGCTGATATTCATATAACGCATCTCTGTAGCAAACATACCAACCTGCTGCAGCGGGTCATAAAAACGATAGCCAATAACTAAAAACATTATCAACACAGGGATTGTAAGCGTCCCGCCGAATAAAAGATATACTCCCAAAAGCAAAA
>JAGMCL010000132.1 GCA_023129165.1 Caldifarciminota bacterium
TAATATTATGCTAAAGGATAAAATAGAGGTCACTGAACTTCTTTTGAGGTGTGGTGCAGATATAATCGAGATAAACTCCATAAGGAAACATCTCTCTGGTATTAAGGGAGGACAGCTTGCAAGGGCGGCATATCCAGCAACAGTTTTAACATTAATTGTATCGGATGTAATTGGCGATAGATTGGACACGATTGCCTCAGGACCAACGGTTCCTGATGAAACCACTTTTAGCGATGCTGCATATGTGTTTGATAAATACAACCTGTGGGATAAGATACCTATTGTAATTTCCGAAAGAATAAAATCCGGATTGTCTAATGAAATAGTAGATACTCCCAAAAAGGGGGATGAGGTCTTTGAGAATGTATATAACTACATAGTGGTAAGTAATATTCACGCACTTAAGGCTGCAAAATGTAGTGCTGAAGCCCTTGGTCTTAACGCTTTGATATTATCTTCCAGCATACAAGGAGAAACCAGAGATGTTGCGAGGGTACATGCAGCGATTGCCCGGGAGATAAGGACAACAGGCAATCCTCTATCTCCACCAGCCTGTATAGCAACTGGCGGTGAGACGACCGTAACAATCAGAGGTAAGGGGAAGGGAGGAAGAAATCAGGAGTTTGCTCTTGCCGCAGCAATTAATATTACTGGTATTAAAGATATAGTTATATTAAGTGTTGATTCTGATGGAACTGATGGTCTCACAGATGCCGCAGGAGGGATAGTAGATGGAGATAGTTTGAAAAGGGCAAGCGAACTGGGTTTAGACCCCTTAGTTTATCTGGATAATAACGATTCGTATAATTTTTTAAAGGGAATAAATTCCCTTATAATTACAGGTCCAACCAATACAAATGTGATGGACATAAGATTGATACTGGTTGGATAAAAGAAGGAGTGGATATAAGGATAACCCGAGAAAATGAGAATGACATAGAGGAGGTTCGAAATATTCTTAAGAATGAATTTGGTGATGCAGTTTATGGAGAAGATGAGAATACGCTTGAGGTGATTATTGGTAGACTATTAGATAAGATGGGTCTTAAAATAGCTTTTGCAGAATCACTTACAGGGGGACTTGTCATGCATAGAATAACGAATGTCCCCGGGAGTTCCAAATACCTTATTGGTGGAGTGATTGCATACTCAAATGACTTGAAAAAGGTTATGCTGAGTGTGAAGGATGAGACACTAAGAAAGTTTGGGACTGTTAGTGAGGAGACAGCACTGGAAATGGCTAAAGGAGTAAGAAAGACTACAGGCTCAGATATTGGTGCATCGACCACGGGTATAGCGGGACCGGAAGGTGGAACTATAAAAAAGCCAGTTGGTCTTGTATATACCGCAGTAAGCGGGATTAGAGGAGATATATGTAAGAGGAATATCTTTAAAGGTAATAGATTAATGATTAAAGAAATGTCGGCTCAGATGATGCTACAACTAATTAGAAGATATCTTCTGCCTATCCATAATTCCTGAAAAATTCTCTCCAATCAGTCTTCGAAGTTTCTTTAGTACACCTATTTTTAATTTTTTATTGCCAACTGACACAGGGTATAACACATTTTGAATGGTAGCCGCAACCTTCAGGTTGCGAATTATCCGCAGGCATAAAGCCTGCGACTACCAAGAATCCTTCAAGAACCTGAGATACGTTAATTAAGGAAACACTATTTCTTATCTATTCAATGAAATGTTTCAGAGTCACTCGCCTAATATAAGATTTACTTTATCTCCCTGTTTTACTTCCTCGCCTGCGATAGGGGATTGTAGAATAACGGTGTTGCACATTGGAGAATTTGTAGTATAGGTGATATCACCCAGTTCGAGCCCCAGACGAGCTATCTTTCTCTTTGCATTTTCCAGACTGAATCCAGTAAGGTCTGGTATATTGAAAGTTAATGGTCCACGTGAGAGAACAAGGTTAATCCTGCTACCCCTTGGTACGATTGATTCAGCTGAAGGGTTGGTGGAAATGACTGTATTCTCTTTTGATGGGGAATGCCTGTTAGAAATTTCTCCTAAGAATAGACCACTGCTTGCAAGTATATTGTTTGCCTGGTTTATGTCAAGTCCTATTATATACGGGACCCTTACTGATTCCTCACCTTTGGAGACAGTGAGATATATCTTTTTACCCTGTTTTACTATCCTGCCAGGATTAGGTCTCTGTGAGACAACTATCCCTGGTGGAATTCCCTCAGTAAATCTTTCAATATCCAGTTCTCCTGATAGATGTTTTGCATTTAAAAGCTCCTTTGCTTGTTCAAATTCGAATCCACAGATATCTGGAACCTCAACCTCCTTTGATGACCTTACATATATGGGCATAATGATATAATTTGCTATTAAAAAGCCTAAAAGGAACATCCCCACCATAAAGGTTAGGAAAAGGCCTACTATTTTAAGAATTTTAATCATGGTCGTATTATAACATATAAACAGAATTATGTCAAGAAAAATTCAATTACCTATCACCTTAGAACATTCCACATTCCTTCTTATCGCCCCGCCAAGGCGGGGCTCCTACATATCGTCCGTCAAACGACGGACTCCTACTTTTAATTGTCGATTTACTATTCCTTCCCAATATCATTTAACCTAATCAACCAATTAACTTTTCAACTAATTAACTCTTATCTCATTCAACATTTAACATTAAACATTCCACATTTAACATTCAACATTACACCTACCACCTGTCACTTTAACCCTCCACATATTTAATAGCTTCGCCAACAAGATACAGAGAACCAGTGACTAAAATCAGGTCTTCTTCGTTTGCTGTCTTATAGGCAATTTTTAGTGCCTCTTTTATATCTTTCGAAATCTTTGTTGACTTCCCCACTAACATATTCATTATAAGAGCGGGTTCTGCACTTCGTGGAAAATCTATCTTGGTGAAAATAATTTCATCTGATATAGGAACTATAGCATCCAGCATCTTTCTGATTTGTTTATCTCTATTTACACCAAAAATAAGGATAAGCCTTTTATAATTAAATATATCCTTAATCTCTTTTGCAAGTATTTCCATTGAAAAAGGATTATGTGCCCCATCCACTATAAGATACGGGGTTCTACGAAGCACCTCGAGTCGTCCCCTCCAGTATATAGATGCCAACCCCTGCTTTAAAACATCTATGTTTACATCTTTGAATGTTGGAATGTTGGAATATTCAAATTCCTGCACTACACCTATTGCTGTGATTGCATTCTCTATCTGGAAACTTCCGAGTAATGTAAGTTTCAAATCTCTATACTCATCCTTATCTGTCGTCACATCAAATACGCTTCCATCTTCGTTCTTTTCCCTTATAGTGCAACAATAATCTCCCGTATTTATAAGCTTACAGTTTCTTACAAGTGACTTTTCCCTTATAATGCTCATTACCTCTTCTATTTGGGGAGACGAGACAACAAGGGAATCTGGTTTTATTATCTCTGATTTATCTTCTGCTATCTCTTTAAGAGTATTTCCAAGAATATTTGTATGGTCGAGTGATATGTTAGTTATCACCGCGGTGCTTCTCTCGAACACATTCGTAGCATCCAATTTTCCACCGAGTCCAACCTCAATCACTCCTATATCAATCTTGGATTCTTTAAAATATAGAAATGCGATTGCTGTAAGTATTTCAAACACAGTTCTGTATGATCTATTTCGATTTCTTTTTTTTATAACAGGTAATATTTTAACAAATAATTTTAAGAAATCTTCTCTACTTATAGGATGACCATTTAGCATTATCCTCTCTCTTACATCGATTAAGTGTGGAGAGATATAGGTTCCAACCAAAAGAGCCATCTCTTTGAATATACTTGTAAGCATCATAGCCACGGAACCCTTACCCTTGGTTCCTGTTATATGGATGACAGGAAAACACTTTTCAGGTGAACCAATATCACTTAAAAATCTCTTAAACTTCGCAGGGCTGCGCTCTTTTTTCTCGTATGATGGTGAGGTAAGTTTTTCGTAGTCAACAAATGAGTACAAATATGCTATTGCATCTTCGTATGTCAAAGATATCTCCTGGTAAAGAAATCTATTTTAACCACAGGTGCTCATAGATTATATCAGATTTCTATCTAACAAATATTTTCCATTTTTGGGTATTCACTTAGTATTTTATACTAAGATAGATGTCTCATGTCTGGGGTCTTTAATATGGAGTCAGTGGGATATATCTCCACATCATTATACCACAAAAATGAAGGGATGTCAAGTCCTACACCAAAAATGTCACCCTATCTACTTGAAGTCTCCTATGGGTTTTCGTTAAATTAAATAATTTCTTTATCCGTGGACTTCCTGCCCCCCCTTTAATGGGACAAAAGTTCTTTGCTGCAAAATTTTTATTGATTACATAGGAAAGTATTTAACAAGTCATAGTCTCGAGTATATATAAGGTAGCGATTGCTTCGGCTTCACCTCGCAATGACATTACTCCTGACAACAACAATAAAGAGATCACGGGTAATCTGTCCCGCTTTCTTCGGGATCCCGCCAAAGGTGGGACGTCCAAATTTTTCCTTGACATTTTCTATTTTTAGGTTTATAATATTTTTCAATGAATATCTTTCTTTTAATTACACTCCTTGCAGTTGAACACCTTTCTTTTTCTCCTCTTGATGTTGAGTTGAGAGGAGATGGTTATTCCTACCTAAAGAATGGTGTTTTTACTCTTAATGTTGGTGAACCAGCCATTCCAGGATATGTAGTTCATCTTATAATCAGGGGTGATGGAGATATATCGGTAAACTATAAGAATCCTGTTGTTCTTGGAGAATTCTATATACCCCCATTACAACCCCCCACGATACTATCACAGAAGGATATTAAACTTATTAAGCCTGACGTCAATGTGTACAGGGCAAATGATGAGTATCCAGGTAAAGGATTCGAAAGGCTTAAGGGAGGGAACATTCGTAATAAGAGAGTTGAGTCTATTCTCATTTATCCACTTCAATACAGACCAGTAGATAGGGTTCTTACTCTTTACCAGGATGTAATAATAGAGGGTGATGTATCATTATTAGATGATAAACTCGTGTCGGCAGAGGATTTTAAGAATGACTATGCAGGTTATGAGTATCTCATTATAACAAACGACTATCTTGCACCTTATTTTGAACCACTAAGAGAATGGAAAACCAGAAAGGGAGTTCCTGCGAAGGTGGTAACAACACAGGAGATATATAGCACCAGTCAGGGAAGGGATAATCAGGAGAAGATTAGAGAGTTTATTAAAAGTCAGAATGAGGACTCTGGCGTGGTATGGGTTTTACTTGGTGGGGATGCGGATGTAGTTCCCTCGAGACTTGCATTTGCATTTGAGTGTGGTGCTGGTATGCAGTTTGATGAGGACAGTATACCTTGTGACCTTTATTACTCGGACATTGATGGAGACTGGGACCTTGATGGTGATGGGATATTCGGCGAGGTCGAGGATTCTATTGATATGCTGGCAGATGTATTTGTTGGTAGAGCACCTGTTAATAGCATTCCTGAGGCTCAGAATTTTGTGGCAAAGTTATTGACGTATGAAAAGTCACCTCCTATAGACTATTTAACTGAGGCACTCTTCTTTGCAATGGTTCTGTGGGACGACCCTATTACTGATGGTGCCGTTCATAAGGACATGATAGATAGTCGATTCATGCCATCTCACTTTAGTGTAACAAAACTATATGAGAGAGACGGAACAGGTAGTGCAGAGGGTGTTATAGATACAATTAATGAGGGGAAACACATAATGAATCATGATGGGCACGGTTGGATTGATATCATTTCAATGCATCCAGGATGGATAAGGAATTGGGACATGGACGGTCTTACCAATGGCGATAAACTCGGGATTCTTTATTCAATTGGCTGCTGGACAGGTGCATTTGACTATGATTGTATAGGTGAGCATTTCATGAATGCAACTGATGGAGGTGGTATTGCCTATTTAGGGAATTCAAGATACGGATGGGGTTCCCCCGGGAATCCGGGATATGGCTACTCGGATATATTTGATAATAAGTTCTTTCAGGCATTATTTGTCGATTCTGTTATAAACATTGGTGCAGCACTTGCTCAATCAAAGGCATACTATGCAGGCCTTGCGGGTTATGGGAATGTATACAGGTGGTGTGAGTATCAGATAAACCTTTTTGGAGACCCGGAAATGCCAATCTGGACAGATACTCCCGAAGAGGTTATAGCTGTATTCCCGGATACTATACCGGCAGGTGAATTTTCGCTTTTTATCCAGGTGCTATCTACTGAAGGGTTACCCATAGAGGGGGTGATGATAACCTATGAGGGTGATGATTACAAGAGGGGTTTGACAAATTCCTGTGGTGAGGTAGAGCTTAGTCTATCCACAAGCACTGTTGGTTATGCTTATATCACAGTAAGCGGCATAAATATACTTCCCTTTGAGGATTCAATCTATGTGTTTAATGATGGTGCATATCTCTCGCTCGAAGCCCATTATACAAATACGGAACTAAACCCTGGGGACACAGTTAACCTTAGCTGTCTTATTAGAAACTATGGGAGTTCTGCATCAGAGGTAAGTGAGGTTATTCTTACTACAGATGATACGTTCACATTCATAATTGATGGGCTGGATACTCTTACTCAGCTAACCCCATCTGGAATAGATACTGTAATATTTACATTCTCGGTATCAGAATCTGCTCAGAACGGTCATTTGATAAGATTCTCACTCTCCGAGATTGGACAGTTTAATGAGATTGTAAAGAAGCCAATACTCGAACTTACAGGTGTACATAAGGATGGCCCTGTGGATGCAGGTGATTCTGGAATGGTTTTTTTGGGTATAAAAAATATTGGTTTTGGAACAGCATGGGAAATTACAGTGAATGTCTTTTCTCTTGATAGTTTTGTTCAATTTGACCGAAGTGAGACATATATTGATTCGGTGCTCCCTGATAGTTCTGTTACCTTAGGCTTTGATTTTACTGTTTCTCCTGATTGTCCATCACCATACCTCTCACAGTGTATGGTAGATTATGGAATTATTGATACATTTACAATTTCCATAGGTTGTTGTGGATTATTTGATGATTTTGAAAGACATACCGCATGGTATACCACAGGAGACTGGCATAAAGATGAATATAGGAGTTTTTCTCCTTCTCACTCATTCTATTGTGGTGACAGCCTGACAAGGCAGTATAGTACACTTGTCTGTGATTCACTCTTATCCCCACCATTTTATATAGATGATAACTCAGAACTATCATTCTGGCACTGGTTTGATATGGCTGGACTTGAAGACCTCGCATACCCTGGTTGCGATGGTCTTTATATTGGAGTTATAGACTCATCTGAGTTCTATCTCTTGGATTTCATTGGCTCAGGTGGAGCTCTCGATTCACTTTATAACTCACACCCTTACTGGTATAAATCATTATATGACCTCTCATTTATACCAGCGGGAACGGAGATAAGAATACTATTCAGATTTATCTCGAATGGTTCAAGATGTGGTGAAGGATGGTATATCGATGATGTATTAGTCCAGCCGACATATCTTGGAGTAGAGGAAGAAGAATTGCAATTTTTACTTTTCCAGAACTATCCAAATCCTTTCAGCAAAAAGACGGTTATCAGTTATCAGTTATCGGTTATCGGTGAAGACGCCTTACACCCTATGCCTTACGCCTTACGCATCTACGACCTCTCGGGCCGTCTTGTCCGCACCTTACCGATCACCGATTACCGGTCACCGATCACCGAAGTAATATGGGATGGAAGGAATGATAGAGGGAAATTAGTACCAGGTGGGGTTTACTTCTATCGACTTGAGGCAGGAAAGACCAGCATCACAAAGAAACTTATCCTTCTCCGTTGAGCTAATTATTTGACGATTGTTTCCTGTCTACCGAACTCTCGTGATGACAGACAAGAGGACACCTGTCATTGCGAGTCCTAATTAAAGTCAGGAAGCTGCGATTTCATACACTTGATTTGTCATTGCGAGCGACCAGAGGGAGTGTGGCAATCTCATTCATTAATATCCTTATTACACCTTAAGCATCCTTTCAAGAGCAGAACCTGCCCTCTCCATAATATCATCTGGTATTTTTATTTCATAAATTTCCTTTTCAAGTGAGTGTAAGACGTCTTCTATTCTCGTCATCTTCATACCTCTGCACATCCTTGGAGGACCAAGTGAATAAAATTCTTTTCCTGGATTCTCCCGTTTAAGCCTTGCTATTAACCCCTCCTCTGTTCCGACAAATATCACCTTTTTATCAGTTTTTCTTGCAAATTTAACCATTCCACCTGTTGAGAATACCTCATCTGCAAGGTCAATTACCTCTTTTTTGCATTCTGGATGTACTATAATTGCAGCATCTGGAAACCTCTCTCTTGTCCTCAGGGCATCCTCCTTGCGAAATCTCTCATGCACGTAACAATATCCATCAATTGGTATTATCTCTTTAGTTGTATATCTTGATACCCAGTTTGCGAGATTCCTATCAGGAACAAATATTATTCTCTGTGCATCGACACTGTTCACGATCTTTATCGCATTTGCAGATGTACAACATATATAGCTCTCCGCCTTTATCCTGGCAGTTGTGTTTACATATGAGACCACCTTAGCATCAGGATATTTGTTTTTCCAGCGTTTGAGTTGATGCGGAGTTATCATATTAGCCATAGGGCATCCAGCAAGCTTTCTTGTAAGAAGAACTTTCTTTTCAGGGGATAATATCTTTGCTGTCTCAGCCATGAACCTGACACCTGCAAATACTATGATTCGAGCATTTGTATCCTGAGCAATCCTTGAGAGATCCAATGAATCACCAAGAAAATCTGCAATTTTCTGCACTTCGGAAACCTGATAGTTATGTGCAAGTATTACTGCATTTTTCTCATTTTTCAACCGTTCTATTTTCTCTTTAATGTTCATCCAATCTCCTGTTTTACCAAAAACACATAGATTTTAGATTGCAAATTACAGATTTTAGATTACGCCTTACGCTTTACGCCTTACGGCGATTGCCTTTGTGGTGAGACTCCAATACTATTGCCATTCTTATTGCTTCCTTCATACCTCCAGAATCAGCAATGTCCTTTCCTGCAATATCGAAGGCAGTTCCATGTGGGGGAGAAGTGCGTATGAATGGGAGTCCAAGTGTGATATTTACAGCACTTTTAAAACATAGGAGCTTAAGTGGAATAAGTGCCTGGTCGTGATACATTGCAATGAAGGCATCAAAATTTCTTCTAAAGGCTGTATCGGGTACAAGGGGTCCCTCAACCTGTATTCCATTTTTTCTGGCGATATCTATTGCTGGCAATATATATCTAATCTCTTCATCCCCGATATTTCCTGACTCTCCTGCATGGGGATTTAGACCAATGACTCCTATATTGGGCTGTTCCCTTCCCTTGAGTACCTTCCAGTTTTTGGAGAGAAACTCATGTGTTTGTTCTATGGTGTTGAGTATCTTCTCAATAGATAATACTTTGCTTACTTTTGAAAGGGCAATATGACGGGTTACAAGTGCTACCTTCATCTTATTACTGTAAAAGAACATCGTATATCTCTTAATGTCGAAAGCAGTTGCAAGCATCTCTGTATGACCAGAAAATTTGTGTCCTGCCATATTTATTGCCTCTTTACTTACAGGTGCTGTTACAAGTGAGGAAACTTTCTTTTCCTTTAGCAGTTGGATCGATTGAATAATGGTTCTGTAGGCGGTTTCCCCACTCTCTTTTGATGGTTTACCTATATGTATATTAATTTCATCTTCCACATCTACTATATCTGGAATATTTGATAATCTAAGTCTCTCCTTCTCTCTACAGATAATGGATGATGGTCCTATTAGAATAAATTTCCTAGCGTCGAGTTTAGCCATCGCCTTAAGCACTACCTCTGGACCAATACCTGCTGGATCTCCTATGGTTATACCTATCATATCAAGAAAAGATTAGCCACAGACACAAAGAAGTTTAAAAGTTAAATATTAAAAATCAAAATTATCAATCTCAAGATCCGTTCCCCGGGCTCTTGTACGAACCGCAGGGCTGTATGGAATGGATAGTGACTGGCAGTCTCATCTTCTCAATCTGTCATTGCGAGTGAATGAAATGAACGTGGCAATCTCATATGTGATATAATTTAGTAAAAAGCGATTGCTTCATCCATCAATCCGTCATAATTCTTGACGGATGACGGATTCGCAATGACAGAATAGACCCATATTATGAAACTTTGTAATAATGTATAAAATTATATAACAATGAAAAATTACTAAACAGATCAAAATAACATCTCGCCAGGAGAGGATATTCTATTTTCTCAAGTCCATTGTCTTATCAATAAATATACGTATTCTTTGGACTTTTTAATTGTTGGGACAACGTCTAAATTTTGATATTTAATATTACATCTTTGGTTTATGCTCTCAGGGGGTATTAAACACTACTGCCTTAATTTCAGTGTATTCTTCTACTGCAAATCCTGGGCCCTCTCTACCGAGTCCACTATACTTCATACCGCCATAGGGCATGGGGTCAGCTCGATAAGTTGGAACATCTCCAATCACCACACCCCCAACCTCAAGCCCTTCAATGGCACTTAGGGCAACATCAAGGTTGTTTGTAAATATACCTGCCTGAAGACCATATTTTGTATGGTTAACTTTATTTATTGCATTCTCAATTCCACTGAATTTATTCACCACAACTACAGGACCAAACAACTCCTCTCCCATTATTTTACATGATTCGTCAGCATTTGTTATAACAGTTGGTTCAATAAATGTATCATCAATCGGTCTACCACCATAAAGAACCCTTGCACCCCTATCCTTTGCCTCCTCTATCCATGATATTACCCTATCTCTTGCTCCTTTGGAAATCATTGGCCCAATGTCAGTGTCCTCTTCCATCTGGTTGCCCATTTTTAGATCCTTCACCTTTGGTATCAGGGCTGAGACGAAATCATCCATTATGCCTTCTTCTACAAAAACCCTTTGAACAGATATGCATACTTGTCCTGCCAATGCGTAACCTCCCCTTACAATCCTC
Source organism: Caldifarciminota bacterium (assembly GCA_023129165.1). GTDB lineage: Bacteria > Hydrothermota > UBA3073 > UBA3073 > UBA3073 > JAGMCL01. The sequence goes on from JAGMCL010000132.1 coordinate 11,072, forward strand.
TCTGCAACATGTTCTATATCGGCGTCATCCATTATTATACATGCAGAGTTTGAACCGCACTCTAAAAGAATTCTCTTTATTCCTGCACTCTTTGTTATTTTTTCTGCTGCATTGAGGCTCCCGGTGAAGGATATGACCCTTATGTCTTTATGTGATACAATATGGTTGCCAATATCTTCACCAGAGCCAATTACAACCGAGAGCACATCTCCTGGAAGACCTGCTTTATAAAGAGTATCTTTAAGTAATAATGCGGTTAGAGGGGTTTTTGTAGATGGCTTTAGGAGCACTGCATTTGAGGCAGCAAGTGCCGGGCCAACCTTATGTGCGACAAGGTTCAATGGAAAATTAAAGGGCGTAATAGCACCCACTATTCCAACAGGCACCCTTATGTAAAAACCTGATTTTTTCTCGCCTTCAGGAACACTATCGTAAGGAATGGTCTCTCCCTTTATTCTTTTTGACTCCTCTGCTGACAGGAGGAAAGTCTGTACTGCTCTGTCTACTTCAGCTCTTGCCTCTTTTATAGTCTTTCCAGATTCAAGGGCGATGGTGTGTGAAAATTTCTTCTTATGCTCTCTGAGGAGGTCTGAGGTCTTCTTGAGTATAACGAATCTTTTATAAGAGGATAGTCCTTGGTATTTCTTCTGTCCTTTTTTGAGTATTTGTATTTCTCTATCAACATCGTCTTTAGTACTTGCTTTAACCTCGCTAATAACGGAACCATTATATGGATTTTTTACAAGAATTTTCATTTTTCTCTTTTAATTATGGACTTGTAACCGCAGAGGTCACAGAGAACCCAGAGAAGATTCTATTCACTGTCCTCCAAGCCCTCTATACTCATTACTCATTAAATATGAATCATAACCAAAGGATTCTTCATATACTAAATCTTTAAAATCAGAGTCCAATCTCTTTTATGTCTCTATAGTAGAAGATATGTTTTAGGAAAATTAGGGTTTTTCTCTTTCTTTTCTCTGTGAACTCTGCGTTCTCTGTGGTTCATTATTTGATATTATTTCTTTAAACTCTTTCTCGTTAAGGATATTAACCCCAAGTTCCTTTGCCTTGTCATATTTTGAACCTGGAGATTCACCAATTACCACAAAATCTGTTTTTTTTGACACCGATGATGAGACACTACCCCCAAGTTTCTCAATATGTCTTGTTGCCTCATCACGGGTGAAGCTGGAAAGTGTACCGGTCAGGACGAATGTTTTACCTGAAAGAGGTTCGGATGTCTTTTTTTCTTTTGTATCTTTACCCATATTTACTCCCACCTCTTCCAATCTACTTATTATTGCTTTGTTTTCTTTGTCTTTAAAAAATTTAACTATGGACTCCGCAACTACAGGGCCTATCTCAGATATCTGGATGAGTTCTTCAAATGATGTCCTCCTCAAACGTTTCATCGTTTTAAAATGAGAGGTAAGTATTCTTGCAGTATGAGTTCCCACATCTCCAATCCCCAATGCAAATATTACCCTGGCAAAATCCCTTTCCTTTGATTCCTCAATGGCAGCAATAAGATTGTAGACTGATTTTTCCCCCATTCTCTCAAGGGATATAAGGTCTTCCCTCTTTAGATAATAGATATCTGCGTAATTCTTTAATAATCCGATGTCAACTAATTGGTTAACAAGTTTTTCACCCAGACCATCTATATCCATTGCATTCCTCGCTGCAAAGTGGATTATGCGTCCCTTAACCTGCGCAGGGCAACCAACATTTATACATCTATACGCTACCTCTCCTTCATATTTTACAACCTTAGAACCACATGAGGAACATTTATCAGGCATCATAAATACTTTCTCTTTTCCAGTTCTGTCTTCTGGAATACTCTTTAAGACCTCTGGTATTACTTCTCCACCTTTTTCAATAAACACACTGTCACCTATCCTTATATCTTTTCTTTCTATCTCGTCAGCATTATGAAGCGTTGCCCTTGATATTTTTGAACCCGATAAAAAGACGGGATTAAGTATTGCAACTGGTGTTATAATACCTGTTCTACCCACCTGTGTAACAATATTTAAAACCTTTGTGGTTGCCTGCTCTGCCGGGTATTTATATGCAATTGCCCATCGTGGATTCTTTTCAGTACTGCCGAGTGCTATCTGGAATTCATACCTATCAACCTTTATCACAATACCATCAACCTCGTACGGAAGGGTTTTTCGTTTATTTTCCCATTCGGTGCGGTATCTCAATACATCCTCTATTGTTTTACAAAATCTATTATATGGATTAGTCTTAAGGCCTGCCCTATTGATTATCTTTAACATAGAGAAGTGGCTATTAATTCCCTTTGCTGGAATGGGAATCGAATGTATGAATATGTCAAGGTTTCTCTTTGCAACCTCTCTGGAGTCAAGGAGCTTGAGACTGCCAGCAGCTGAATTTCTTGGGTTTGCAAAAAGAGGTAATTTCTTCTTTTCTCTCTCTCTATTGAGTTCGATAAATGCATCCCTGGGCATAAAGGCCTCTCCACGAACCTCAATATTTTTTAGTATCTTATCATCACTAATGAGTTTTAGCGGCACAGAGCGTATAGTCTTTATGTTCTGCGTGATATCATCACCTACTCTCCCATTTCCTCTTGTAGATGCTTGGGTAAGAATAAAATCTCTGTATAGTAGGCTAACAGCCAATCCATCTACCTTAAGCTCAGTCGTGTACGATGGTTCTATACCAAGAGCCTTTTTGACTCTTTTGTGGAAGGCTATGATTTCATCTTCAGAGTAGGTATTATCCAGAGACAACATTGCTGGTTCATGTTCAACAGGTGGGAATCCCTCGACTGGTTCACCTCCTACCTTTTGTGTTGGCGAGTCAGGTGAAATAAGTTCGGGATGTTCTTTTTCAATTGTTTCTAATTCCTTTAGCAACATATCATACTCGTAGTCTGAGACTACAGGTTGATTGAGGACATAATATCTATAGTTGTGGTAGTTTATTGTATTGCACAATTTTTTTATTTTTTCCACAATCTCTTTAGAAGGCATGCAATCCCCTTAAAGTCTTTACAGGTGAAGATTAAGATTAGACAGTATATAGTATATCATAAAAAAGGTGCTTTGTCAAGAAATTTTGCACTTGACATAATTGGTAAACTGTGATATAATAATATGATATCAGATTATGTAAATAACAAGTTATCAGGATATGACCTGACTGCCTTCCAACATGTGAGGAGATATTATGTATATATTAGTAATTCTACTTATAATGTTTGGACGAACAGATGATTATGCCCTATCAAGGGAGACGATGATTCAGGAGCAAATAATTAGGAGAGGAATTACAGATGAACTTGTGATTCAAGCAATGAGACAGGTCCCGAGAGAGGAGTTTGTGCCAGATAAATACAAGCCTTATGCATATATAGATTCACCACTCCCGATTGAATATGACCAGACAATTTCACAGCCATTTATTGTTGCCTTAATGAACTACCTCATAGACGTTCAAGAGGGAGAAAGGGTACTGGAGATTGGAACCGGAAGTGGATACAGTGCAGCAGTGCTTTCGGAGATGGGAGCAGATGTATATACGATTGAGCTGTTGGAACCACTCGCTACGAGTGCGGTGGAGAGACTCAAAAAGCTCGGATACGATAATATAAAGGTCAAGTGTGGAGATGGTTTCTTCGGATGGGATGAGTATGCCCCATTCGATGGAATAGTTGTAACCTGTGCGCCAGGCTATATCCCACAACCACTTGTTGACCAGTTAGATGTGGGTGGGAGGATGGTAATACCAGTAGGGGATTTATTCCAGGAACTCATCCTTTTGACAAAGACAGCCGAAGGGGTTATTGAGGATTCTATACTGCCTGTTAGATTTGTGCCTATGAAGGGAGAGGTGGAGAAGAGAGATGAGTAATAACAATTATCAATGCAAAATTAGCAATTAGCAAGTCAAAGTGTTATGGTAAATTGAAAAAGAAAAAGTAGTGAGTAGCCAGTAGCGAGTAGTGAGTAGGGCAAGGCTTTAGCCTTGCGAAAAGAAATGGTAGGAGCCCCGCAGTTTGCGGGGCGAAAAAAGAATGTAGGAGCAATATCTTATTATCAAACACTGTAGGATAAATCTTATACAATCAATTAAAATTTATAAAATGGAGTGTTTATGAGCAGAGATATGACTATAGCTGTGGTGTGTGGTGGTAGTTCAAGAGAGGACAAGGTATCCAGGGTTTCAGGGAATGGGGTTGCAGAAGCACTTAAGGAGACGTACAGAAATGTTATTGTGATGGAACTGGATAACTCATTACCCCGAAAATTGATAGAGGTAAAAATAGATGTTGCCTTTCCGGTTCTCCATGGTCCTCTGGGTGAGGATGGAATATTCCAGGGATTTCTTGAGATATTGGGTATTCCATATGTTGGCAGTGGGGTACTTGCCAGTGCTGTTGCAATGAATAAGGTAGTGGCAAAGTCTATATTCAGAGAGTTTGGTCTTCCCACTCCTCTTGATGTGGTGGTTGAAGAGTCGCAAATTATATCTGTTGACGAAATTGTTAAAAAAGTCGGGAATGATGTTGTAATCAAACCTGCAGAGGAAGGTTCAGCATTTGGGGTTACGTTTTGTAGAGGTGAAAAAGAGATATACAATGGAGTAAGGAAGGTATTCGAATACGGAGATATTATTTTAATAGAGAAAAGGATTGAGGGAAAGGAAATTACAGTAGCTGTTCTTGAACGAAACGGTGTCGAGGCATTACCGGTTATCGAAATCAGAACACCAGAGGGGAGCTGGTATGATTATGAGCATCGTTACACACCAGGACTCTCTGAGCACATAATTCCAGCACCACTTCCGGAAGATGTTTACAAGGAGGTGCAGAGACTTGCAATAAAGGCACATAGAGTTCTTAACTGTCGCGACCTCTCGAGAGCTGATTTTGTTGTTACTGACGACGGTAAACCTTTTATTCTTGAGGTAAATACCATTCCCGGTATGACACCCACAAGTCTATATCCTGATGCAGCTCGTGCTGCTGGTATTTCATTTGGGGAACTCGTTGCCCACTTTGTAGAAAGAGCAATGGAAAGGTCAGAAGTTGAGTAGAGGTAGAAGACCCGCCTTTGCGTGGCGAAAAGGCAGTAAGCAGTTATTGATGTAGGAAAGTGGTTTTAAGAAACTAATAGATAATTTATCTCTTATTTCAAAATCTGACCCCATTTACACTTTTTAAATCCTATTATTTTCTTTGAACCATTCAATAGTATCTTTAAGTGATTCCCTTATTGGACGTGGTGAATAACCTAATACGCTATTAGCTTTAGTAATGCTTATAAAAGGATTGCTGAGGAGAGTGCGGATACTGTATTTGTTAAAGCGTGGCTCTTTATTTATTATCCCATAAAACATAGCATTAAATATGGCTGCTGTCATTGCCAGGGGAATAGGAACCTTAAGTCTGGGAGCTTCTACTCCGCTTATATCCTTCAGAATCACCATTAGTTCTTTAAATGTAATGCGTTCACCTGAGAGAATATAAGTTTCACCAATATGTCCTTTTTCACAGACAAGAATATGTCCCATTGCCACATCACGAACATCAACAAAATCGAATGCACCATCTATATAGGCTATCAGTTTCCTTTTAACAAAATCTATTAAAAATTGACCCATTCTGGATGGCTTGAAATCATAAGGTCCAACCACTGCTGTAGGACACACTATAACCGCGTCGAGTCCTTGTTTTACACCCTTTAAAACCTCCAGGCTCGCCCTTGCCTTTGTTCTCCCATAATCCCCTATAGTTCGGTATGGTTCAAAGGGAAGCGACTCATCAATAACCATACCCATAGGTGGTTCCAACTTCTCTACTTCTAAACCATCGAGAGCATGTCTGTTATTACTGTGTATTAAAACTTGAACATTCTCACCCCTCGACAATAGTTTACGAACGAGAGTATTACCTATATGCCCATTAGCACCGGTGACAGCAAGCATTTGATATTATTGGGGTAAATATAATCTTTTTTGATTGGTTGGTGGTATTTTATCTGTCCATCTGTAATACCATCAGATAAGAGGAGATTCGATTGAAGTCATTGTATATTCCTCCAATAAAGTCTTGATGAGCTCTTTAACAGAGATGATTTTATCTGCACGATAGGCGTTGGTTCCCGCAAAGGCAAATCCCTTTTCAAAGTTACCTTCCTTGGCATTGGTCAGCGCGAGTGCGATACAGTAAGGTGCAGTTAGAAAATCACAGGTCCTTATACACCTCCAGGGACACTTAAAGGGCATCTTAATTCCCGTTTCTACATCCTCAAGAAATCTGTTTCTTATCGCCCTCCCGGGTAATCCAACGGGACTGTCAATTATGATAATGTCGTCTTTTTTACAATTCAGATATGCCCTCTTGAATTCCATCGAGGTATCGCACTCATGGGTCGCAACAAACCTGGTTGCCATCTGCACACCCTGAGCCCCCATCTGGATGAATTTATAAATATCCGCACCTGTATATATGCCTCCCGCCGCAATTATGGGAATATCTTTATTAAAATGCCGCTCATAGGGCTTTATCACGGTGATAACCTCCGGCAGTATCTTCTCCAGTGCACAGTCGGGACTATCGATCTGCTCTCTTCTAAATCCGAGGTGTCCGCCGGCTAACGGACCCTCAACAACAACGGCATCGGGCACACGATCATATTTTTTAGCCCAGTATTTAAATATAATTTTTGCCGCCCTCGCGGAGGAAACTATGGGGACAACTCCTGTAGCGACTTTTTTCAACCCAACCGACAGTAATGTCTCGGGAATCCTCAACGGAAGTCCAGCGCCAAGAAATACTAAATCTGCGCCTTCCTCCACAGAAATCCGCAAGAGGTCATCATAATCCGAAAGTGCCACCATTATGTTTATACCGATAATACCGTTCGTCATCTCCCTTGCCTTTCTTATTTCTTTCCGTAGGGCTCTTCTGTTTGCTTCTTTGAAATTCGTAAAGAAATCAGATTCAAGCATGCCAATCCCAGCAGTGGCAATAACTCCAACACCACCCTCATTTGCAACCGCAGACGCTAAACCCGATAGGGAAACGCCCACACCCATTCCACCTTGAATGATCGCTATGCCAGCTTCTAAATTACCTATCCGCAGTTTTGGTATTTTCTTTATACTCATAATTTAACTTACTTCGGTCTGGTATTACACTCCTTCCATCAGATATATTGTTACGCCTAAACTCGTCTTATCACCCTCTCTTTTTCATCTATCTCAAAGTCGAAGAATACGGTGGAGACATATTCTTTCAATATCCGGAGTATCTGAACTGCTATTTCTCTTATCTCCCACTGTGCACCGGGACTACCCCGTAGCTCTACAATATGACGCCACTCCCTCAAGTTTGCTGTTACCACTATCTCACCACAGACCGCATTTGGTAGTGCGAATCTCGCGTCCTCGTTCTCGATGCCAAGTTCACGCAATTTACAATAAGTCTCTCTCGCCTTGTCCAAGAAACATCTGAAAATGTGGTGTGCCTCTTTATCGTTCTTTATGGACTCAGGCTCAATATAATTGAAGTTTGATTCGCTCACATATCTCTGGGACTGCTGTGTATATGAACATAATCTGTGTCTAACCAGTTGATGAGTAAGAGCCCTTGAGACTCCACTTATCCTGAAGGTTGCATATGCATGCTCAAGAACAGATTCGTGTCCTAACTTTATTATCATTTTAATAAACTTTTTCTCGGTATCTTTCCCCTGTTTTTCAAAGGAAAGATGGGATGTCCTACCTGCCCTTTCTATCAATTTCTCTGCATCTGGTGTTATAGATAAAAGTTCAACCTTCATCATTACTCCCAAGGATAAGTTTTATGTAATATAGCAACCACACACCGCCTTTGGTGGGGCAGGGAGGGCACAGAGATTATTTATCCAGATGAAAGCGGGACAGATTTTTTTCTTCTCTGTGCTTTCTCTTAAGCACCATGTTTCTCATAAACCTTGTGGAAAAGTTCTCGAATCTTTTCATTCTCTATTTTGGAGTCCTCAGAGTAACGCATAGAAACCAAAGATTTCTTATATCTTTTTTAAAGATTATAACGCATTTTCTAAAGAATGTCAAGAAAAATATAAAATCAGATTTCTAAATTTGTAAACAAACTTCTCGCCCCTACTACTTATTTAGTTCTCGACGTAACTATGAGTTCATCCACTGTTACTCCAACAAGTTTTTCTGCCCTTACTGAAATATTCTTAAGAGACCTATCTCTTATCTCTTAGCCTGACCCCCTAAAAATATCTTGACTTTTATATAAATGTATGGTATACTTCAAACTACATGGAGAGGTGTCCGAGTTGGCCTAAGGAGCACGACTGGAAATCGTGTTTTCGATGAAAGTCGGAACGCGGGTTCGAATCCCGCCCTCTCCGCAGTAAAAAAGGTAATCGGTTATAGGTGATCGAGTAAATAAGTATATCAGATGATTAGGATATCAGTGGGAAGGATACCAAAATAAGTATACCAGAAGATCAGATCCTGATATCCTGATATGCTCTGGTAGTCACTGATTACCAATGACCATTATGAGTTTTTCCCCTATGGGGGTTTAAGTGTTGTAAATGCATTACCTGGAATTATGTTCAGCACAGTCATCTTCGACCTTGATGGTACAATTCTTGACTCTAATTATGACTGGAAAAAGATAAGAGAAGAATTAGAGCTTAAACAATACTCCATCCTTGACCATCTCTATTCCCTGCCAGACGAAGAGAGAAAGAAAAAAGAATTGCTTTTAGAAAGATATGAGAGAATAGCTACTTATAATGCTTCACTTTTCCCGGATGTTAAGGAAGTTTTACTTGCCTTAAGGAAAATGAATATAAAGACAGGTCTTTCCACAAACAACTCGCTTGAAAATACAAATTTCATAATAGAGAAACATAGACTTGAGTTTGATGATGTCGTAACAAGAGATAACGGAATATGGAAACCAAACAAGGAACCAATATTACTACTTATGCAGGAACTTCATGCTAAACCACAGGAAACTCTTGTTGTTGGTGATAGTGATTATGATATTCTCTCTGCAAGAGAGGCTGGTGCTTCCAGCGCAATTCTTTTGAGGGAGAGGATATTGGAACACAAACCGGAATTTATTTTAAAGGGGATTAGGGATGTATTACTGTTGGTAAAGTGACTGGTGGTGGATATGTTGTGTGATGTATGTCATATAAAAAAAGCTACTCTAAATTATACAGCAGTAGTAGGGGAAACCTCAACAACCATACATATCTGCGAGGAATGTGCCAAGAAGAAGGGAATTCTACCTGCTTCAGGGTTTCCACTCTCTGGACTTTTACTAAACGCTCAAAACAGAAATCTTGTTTGTAAGCGCTGTGGTCTAACCTATCAAGAGTTTGCAGATAAACTAAAATTTGGATGTAGTGGTTGTTATAAAGTTTTTGGAAATGAGATTAAGCCATTTATCGAAAAAATCCAAGAGAGTACTATTCATATAGGAAGGTTTCCCAGTAATGCAGATACCAAGGGGTTGAGAAAAAAAAGGAGAATCATTGAATTAAAGAAAGCTCTTAAAAAAGCTATTGATAAAGAAGCGTATGAAAGGGCGTCAGAGATAAGAGATAAACTTGTAAAACTCGAAAATGAAGTTTAATGATATCATAGATAATCCACCGCTGTGGTTAGAGGGAGATGGTCCTTTTAATGAGATTGTACTTTCATCAATTATAAGACTTGTAAGGAATCTTGATGGATATATCTTTCCTACGAGGGCGAAAGATGAGCAACTTGAAATTATATCCGACCTTGTAAAAGATGTTGTGTTGAATTCTCCTTATTTTAAAGATGTATTTTTAATCAGTACAATAGAGTTATCTAAGTCTGATATTGATATTGCTAAAGAACGTCATCTCCTTAAAGGCAGTAGGAGAATTATGGAATGCATAGTAACGAGGGATGAGAAGGTAAGCGTCAATTTAAATGAAGAAGACCACATAAGAATTGAATGCAGAGCATCAGGATTCGATTTAGAGACTTTATATAGTGTTATCTTTGATATCGACGATGCAATTTCTTCAAAACTTGTTTATGCATTTCGAGAGGACTATGGATACCTAACTTCCTGTCCTACTAATTTAGGAACAGGTATGAGACTGTCCTGTATCCTTCATCTACCTGGCTTGGTTCTAACCAAGAAAATAAACAAACTTTTAAGAGACATATCGAGTCATGGATTTTCCGTTAAGGGTTTGTATGGTAAGGAAGGTGAGGTTGAAGGCAGCTTTTTCAAGATAAAGAATCTGAAAACGCTTGGTTTAAGCGAGGAGGATATAGTAAGAAGGACTAATAGTGAGGTTAGGGCTATAATAGACCTTGAGAAGAAGGCAAGAGATAAACTTATGGAAGAGGTAGGGAAGAGTCTTGAGGATAAGATATGGAGGGCATATGGTATCCTGAAAAACGCAAGAATGCTATCGCAGAAAGAATTTGTTAACCTCTCATCTGCTGTAAGGTTGGGAATAGGGCTTGGGTTAATAGACAATATAGATTTAAAGACATTAAATCATCTCCTTTTATATACGGGGCCAGCACATATACAAAGGTTAAAGGGAAGTATTATGGATAAAGATACAAGGTGTATAGAGAGAGCTAATTATGTTAGAAGGGTATTAAGATACAGGTGATTAATAATATACTCCCCCATCCCACCTTGATTTAAGGTACTCTTTTATTGCGAGTCCGTTAGCAAAGCAATCTCATACACCCCCTTGTCATTGCGAGGAGTCCGTCGATTGACGGACGACCTGCCGGCCGGCAGGAGAAGCAATCTCATCCTACGGGATTATATTATCACCAGAAGGAGTGACAATCTTTAGATTGCCACGTCCTGAATTCCATCAGGACTCGCAATGACAAACAACAACATTTGTTACTGCAAAAAACAAGCGAAAAAATCATATATGAAAAAATCAACAATAACTCCACTTATAAGACAGTATAAAAATTTGAAGGAGAAGGAACCAGATGCCATACTATTCTTCAGAGTAGGGGATTTCTACGAAACGTTCTATGATGATGCAGTGCTTACTTCGAAGGTTCTTGGAATTGCACTAACACAAAGGCAGGAGGGAGTACCACTTGCTGGTGTACCGCACCATAGTGCTAAGACATACATACAAAGGCTTGTATCAGGTGGATATAAGGTGGCTATATGCGAACAGATGGAGGAACCAGTTCCTGGTAAACTTGTGGAGAGGGATATTGTAGAGGTGATTACGCAGGGTACGATGCTCGACTCTTCACTCCTCAGGGAAAAAGAATCGAATTTTCTTGTTTCAATATATTTGGGAAACGAAATATCTGGGCTGGCACTACTTGACATCTCAACTGGTGACTTTAGGGTAACAGAACTAAAGAGAGATGAAGTTAGTGATGAGATAAAGAGAGTTGAACCAAAAGAGATTATACTGCCCACTGGTGAGGATGACCTGGATGTAGAAGAAATAACGATAAGCAAGATAGATGACTTCGAGTTCGATTATGAATACACCCTCAAGAATCTTCTATCACATTTCGGCGTTGAAACACTTGATGGTTTTGGATGTGGTGGTATGAAGGAGGGTATACAGGCTTCAGGGGCTGCACTTCTTTACGCAAAGAGGAAGAAAAGAAACGACCTTTCGTATGTGGAGCGGATATACCCATATTCAAGGAGTAATACACTTATTCTTGATGAGGCAACAAGGAGGAATCTTGAACTCATAAGGAAACCTACAGGTGAAACCAAAGGAACACTGCTTTCCATCCTTGAAGAAACTGTCACACCTATGGGTGGTAGGTTGTTAAGAGACTTCCTTCTCTCTCCCCTCCTTGACCCCAAAAAGATAAGAGAAAGACAGGATAGGGTTACAGTATTCTACCAGGATGCAGTATTTACAGGTCAATTGCGTGGAATAGCCTCCCAAATTCCTGACCTGGAAAGGCTCATAACAAGAGTTTCACTGGAGAGAGTAAATGCAAGGGACCTTATATTTTTAGGTAAAGCCCTAAAGCAGTTTCCGCAAATAAATAAGCTTCTGCCTGATTCTCTTTCCTCATTTAACCTTGAAGATTTTGATATGGTAATAGAAGATATTGAGAAGACGATTGTAGAATCTCCTCCCCAGACTATAAAGGATGGTAACATTATAAAAGGTGGTGTAAACACGGAGCTTGACGAGTTGGGGGCTCTATCCAAAAATGCTAAATTATGGATAGTAGAATTTGAGAACAGAGAGAGAAAGAGAACGGATATACAATCACTGAAAGTCAGATTCAACTCCGTATTTGGATACTACATTGAGGTTACGAGGACTAATCTTCCTAAGGTGCCTGAGGACTATATAAGGAAACAAACTCTTACTAATGCCGAGAGATTTATTACACCTGAGTTAAAGGAATACGAGGCAAAGGTTCTACAGGCAGACGAAAGAGGTAGATTGCTCGAGTACGAGATATTCAAAGAACTTCGAGATAGATTGAAGAATTATATACCTGCCATGAGAGCTGCATCTTTTAAAATTGCATATCTTGATGTATTTTCTACACTTGCAAGTATTGCAAAAAGATATGGTTATACAAGACCTATCGTGGATGACGAGGACAGAATAATTATGACTGATTCAAGACACCCTGTTGTTGAGAGGCTTCTTAGAGAAAGGGAGTTCATACCGAATGATATAAAACTTGACCCAGCCGAAAGGGTGCTAATTATTACAGGACCCAATATGGCTGGTAAGTCAACCTATCTACGTCAGGTTGCACTTTGTGTTATATTGGCACAGATGGGTTCTTTTATTCCTGCAAGAGAGGCAAGAATTGGTATAGTAGATAGGATATTCACGAGAATAGGCGCATCGGATGACCTGACGAAAGGGGTCTCAACCTTCCTTGCAGAGATGACGGAGACTGCCAATATTCTGAATAATGCAACAGGGAGAAGTTTGCTTATACTGGATGAAATTGGTAGAGGTACATCGACTTATGATGGTTTATCCATTGCATGGGCTACAATAGAGCATATCGTAAAAAATGTAAAGGCAAAAACACTTTTTGCAACTCACTACCATGAGCTAACTGAGCTTGAAGGTCTTTCAGAAGATGTAAAGAACTATAATCTTGAATGCAGGAAATGGAAAGGTAGAATAATATTTTTAAGAAAGGTTGTAGAGGGTGGTTCTCCACAGAGTTATGGGATAGAGGTTGCAAAACTTGCAGGTCTACCCAGGGATGTAATTGAAAGGGCAAAGAGGATACTTTTATCACTCGAGAGAGAAGAGAAGAGAGGCAGTTCGGAAAGGCTTATGCAGCCATCACAGCTTGATCTTTTTTATGGTGCAAGAGAATCGGAGGTAGAAAATGAATTGAAGAATATGGATATTGA
>JAGMCL010000133.1 GCA_023129165.1 Caldifarciminota bacterium
CTCTGGAGGGTCTGTTACAGGAATTAATACCAATCAATGTCTTCAACTCGTAAAAGTAAATCCCACTTGGAACAGAGTTTCCCTTCGCATCTTTTCCATCCCATACTATTTTAAGAGGAGAGAAGAGGGATGAGGGAAGAGGGAAGGTGTGGACAAGGCGACCTGTAAGGTCGTAGATATTTATGGAGTGCTGTGACCATGTCATAGCAGCATCAACACGGTTGATGCACTCCAAAGTAATAACTGTATTATCTCTGAATGGATTTGGATAATTCTGGCTCAAGTAAAATTCCTTGTTTAAACCTGACTCCGTTTCGTCTATCCCAACATAAGAGCCAAAGCTCCATGTTTGAGTAGACCATGTTTCGGCTCCCCAATTATCCTTTGCCTTAACCTTCCAATAATAAGTACCCGGATCAAGAGTATCAGTATGCTGGCTCAAAATCAGATTGCTGTCAATAATGGTAGAATCTGGATGAAATCCAATAGAGGTGCTTATGTAAAGATCGTAACTGATTTGATCACCAAGATTTGGGTCATAAGCAGTTTCCCAATTTAGAGTTACAACATCATATATAGAACTACTATCAACAGGTGAAATAAGTGAAAAGGAATTTGGGGACATATTAGCAGGAACTTGAGTCAAATTCTCTAATATAGAGACACTATTACCCGTCCAATTTACCACAGCCAAGTCAAAATCTCCATCTCCATCTAAATCTGTACAAAAAACAGACTGAGATCCGCTTCCTGCTTCATAGTTGATTGCACCGTCAAAGGTTCCATCTCCATTATTTGTTAAGATGGAGACATTGCCGCTACCTCCATTTGCCGTAGCCAAATCAAAATCTCCATCTCCATCCAAATCCGTGCAAAAGACAGAAGTAGGAGAATCTTCTGTTGCATAGTTGACTGAGCTTTCAAAAGTTCCATCTCCATTATTCTTTAATATGGAAACATTGTCACTGCCACTATTTGTAACGGCTAAGTCTATATCCATATCTCCATCAAAATCAGCACAAAAAATGGAGTAAAAATGATTCCCACCTTCTCCATAGTAAACAGGACTATCAAATGTTCCATCTCCATTATTTTTCAAGATGGCAATTAGATAATAACTTGGTACAGCCATATCTAAATCTCCATCTCCATCTAAGTCAGCACAAAAAACAGAAAAAGGCTGCTCATCTCCCACTGCATAGTTGATAGCATCTGCAAAAGTTCCATCTCCATTGTTTTTTAAGATAGAAATATTACTGTCAAAATTATTTGCCACCGCTAAATCCACATCCCCATCGCTATCCAGGTCGGCACAAAAAATAGACTCAGGATGATCTCCCGCCTCATAGTTGACTGCCGGCGCGAAAGGGATGGAATCTTTATTCTCACAAAAACTGGAAGAGAAACCATCTCTTGCATCGTAATAGCTTCTTGTGTAGAAAAGCGGCTCGGAAGCAACGGCGTAATTACTACCCAGGATGGCAATAAAGGTCAAGAAGGGAATGACCGGCTTCCCTAAAAGCGATTTTTTAAATTGTGACATAATAACTCCTTTCTTTACGCCTTTTATACTTTATCTGACCGATTGCCCAGCCAGCAGAAATAAGTTAACAGATTTCCCTGGAGGGTCGGAAAGAAGATGTGATAGGATTTTCAGCCACTAATTGCCGAGTTATTCCATAATTACCATCTTTTGAATTTTCGAGAATTCTCCGGCCTCAATGCGCAAAAAATATATTCCACTGGTTACGCTGGTTTTCCATTGGATCCTATAGTGCCCGGCATTCTGATGTTGGTTCACAAGCGTAGCTACCCTCTGGCCGATTACATCATAGACCTCCAGCTTCACCCGAACCCCTCGAGGTAGGGAATACTCGATCTCGGTGATTGGATTAAAAGGATTGGGATAATTTTGGAGTAAGTTGAAGGCTTCGGGTAATTCTGCGGTTGGCCCCTCCTCGATTCCCTCTGTTGTTGCCACTATTTCTTTAGTTAAGCTATCGTTGGTAGGATCGCTGTCATTAGGCAAGATGGTGAATACCGCCATGTTGTAAATGCCTTCCTCAGGAACTTCCCACCCATCAAAAGAAATGGCCTCGGTAGAATCAGGCATAAGGCCAGAGACAAACTGAATGCTTTCATAGTCATCTATTTGACAAGCAACCGAGCAGCTCAGGGCGACCTCCCCCAAATTCTTAACAGTGGCAATGGGGATATAGCTCTCTTGAACCTCGACGGTATCCGGCGGGGCGTCTATGGAAACCGCCGCCGCATCCCCTCTCGGTAGGGAGAACTCTTCGTTTGCTCCCGTGAAGTCCCCACCGGGAAGGACGCCACCGATAGCGTAGATTTTGCCATCAGCCTCAACAGCCACAAGATGACTTCTTGCCGTTGGCATAGTGGTTTCCGTTGTCCAGGAGTCAGTGGCCGGATCGTAAACCTCATTCGTGGTTAAGTAGCTCGATCCATCATATCCCCCGACAACATAGATTTTCCCATCAATCACATCGGCTGCCAGCCAATACCTCGCTGTCTGCATGGGAGCCTTGGTTGTCCAGGAGTCAGCCTCTGGATCATATTCCTGAACTGTGTTTAAGCAACTTCCATTGTATCCCCCGATAACATAGATTTTTCCGTCAACCACAGCACCTGTAATGAAGGCCCCCGCTGTCGGCATAGGAGCCTTGGTTGTCCAGGAGTCAGTCCCTTGATCATATTCCTGGACTGTGTTTAAGAAGCTTGTTCCACTGTAGCCACCTATGACATAGATTTTTCCGTCAACCACACCGACTGCAGCACCCTCTGTCGCCGTCGGCATAGAAGCCTTTGTTGTCCACGAGTTGGCAGCCGGGTTGTACTCGTCGTTAAAGTTTACAGTTTGTCCAGGAGCAGGACCTTGGTGCCCCCCGAAAAAATAGACCTTCTCGTTAACCTCACCAGCTACAGCACCCATGCCACGTCTCCTTGGCCCGGGCAGAGAAGCCCTGGTTGCCCACGAGTTTGTGACTGGATTATATTCTTCATTCGACCTCGGCCCACCACATCCCCCAATGACATAGATTTTTCCACCAGCCTCAACACCTGCTGGTGCCCTTCTTGAGGTGGGCATAGAGGATTTTTCCTCCCAGGTTCCCGCCTCGGCTATCGTCCATACCGCGAGAATACCTATGACGATTATTTTCGTGTATCTCTTAAGCATCTTCTTCTCCTTTCGCTTTTTAAAATTACAAAGAAAAATCTCAACTCCCATTCCATATACACATATTGCCTTCTTTTCAAAGCCTCAACCTGACACCGCCTGAAAACTCCCTTCCAGGCATCTCTCTCAGAGCCCATTCATAGTATTTCTCATCAAAGATATTATTTACAGACAAAAAGACCTGAGCATAGGGAGTAATGTTTTTATTAACCTTAATATGCACTAATGAATAACTCTCTAATTCCTCAGGTTCTGGCTCTCCTGCCATGGCAGGACACAGACCGGGCTCGATATAGTAACCCCATCTCTTTCCTATATATTCACCCCGTAAGTTTATCCGCAAATTATAACGGTCAATCTTAATTACAAACTCAAGATTCAACTTATGCTCTGGATTGTATAAAAGTTCTTCATCAGTCTCCTTATCTTTGGACTCAAGCCATGTGTATCCCAACCTTCCTGATAGCCAATCACTAAACTGGCGCTGGAGCATAAATTCTATCCCCTGGGTATAAACCTCGGTTATATTTTTGTAACTATATATAGGATAAGGTGTAAAGTCGGGGCCCAAGCTGTCTTTTCCTGTATCATATTGCTCTATCATATCTCTGATGTCGTTCCTGAACCCAGAGACCTTGGTGTTGAAGTCTTTACCCATCTCATACTCAGCCCCAATTTGATAGCCCCATGATTTCTCAGGCTCCAGATCAGGATTTGCTCTTATCCAGCGATTCGCCTGAAACAAATCTACTGTATAAAGATGACACATTGGAGGCTCCTTAAATGCCCTTCCAACCGAGCCCCTTAACCTGAGGTTCTTGGGTAATCTGTAAAGAAGCCCCGCACTAGGATTAACTATCGTGCCCCATTTGTCATGGTGGTCTATACGAGTTCCCATTACCAGGCTGAAGGGCAGAAATTCTATCTCATCCTGGATGAAGAAACTATTGGTGAGTTGCGATTTAGTTCCCGATTCTTGGTCTGGATCAAATTTAAAATGTGTATGATACTCTTTACAATAATAGTAACCGAGTGTTAGGAAATTTTTCCTAACCAATATGTTATAATTTAACTCCGCTTCATATAGTTTGTGGTCGATGTCTTTCTCTTCGACCCCACCCCTAAGCATAATGCGGTGATGTTTAAACCAGGATGCCCTCATCTTCAGTTTGGAAATTTCGTTTATCTGCCATTCTCCCAAGCCATTAAGGCTATATCTTTGCTGTTCAGGAACCATAGGATCCGTCTGCTCACGCTCAAGATAACTCGGCTTTAGAACCAACTTTAAATCAGGTGAAAATTCATACCCTACACTCGCCTGATAGCTATCATCATTGAACTTGTCCAATGATTCCACTAATCCGTCTGATTCTCTGTGGGTATAACTTAAGAAGTATCCGAATTTAGCTAATGTCGCACCCTGGCTTAACTTGTAGATTTTGGTATTAAATGTTCCAAGGGAGGCGGAAGCAGAACCGGTGGGTTTTTCCGGAGCGGTTCTGGTAACGATATTGATCACACCGGATATAGCGTCACTTCCATAGAGAGAAGATGCGGGGCCCTTAACTACCTCCACCCTTTCAATCATCTCCGCAGGATACTGTGATAAATCTGCAGAATATTTAGGGGCTCCACGTAGCTTTTGACCATCTAAAAGGAGCAGAGTATATTGTGGATCAAGCCCCTGAAGTTTGGCTGCCTCTTTAACCCAGCCAAACCCTCCCTGCGCATATACCCCTGGAAGATATTTTACTGCCTGGGAAGCGGTCTCAATATTTGCTAACTCCATTTCCTCTCTGGTGATTACATTCGCCGATACCGGAATGTCGCCGAGGAAATGCTCTGTTTTGGTCGCCGTAATAATAATTTCCCCCATTGGAATCACAGTTGGATACAGTTCGAAGTCGAAAACAGAGACCTCATCGCCAGCAACCTCAATCGTCTTAATCACCGCCTTATATCCAATCATCGATACTATAACCCGATACCTTCCAACCGGAACCTCGGGAATAATGTAGTATCCATCTTCGTCTGCTGCTGTACCCAGTGTGTTTCCTTTCAGGATTACATTTGCCAACGGAAGTGGCTTACCGGTTTGTCTATTCATAACCTTTCCCTCGATGCTGCCAGTGCCACTTGTTACAGCTACCGCTGGTGAGAGAACCATTAAAGTACCTATAAGGATAACCGACACCATTATTGTCCATCTCTTGGACATCTTAGCCTCCTTTTCTCCCGATATTACAGATGGATACTGTTACTCTCCATTAAACACGAAGAACTCGTCTGCTGATAAACTCATATACTTATATTTGAGCTTCATCTTGGCATCCTCAAACTCCTCTTCTTCTTTCTGTGCCGCTTTTCCTGATTTCACCTTGTTCCTCAGTTTTAAAAAACCTTCTGGGAAAATCTCTTTATTAACACGGACCTCAAGTGAATCCCCGGTGGATTTTCGAATGAAGATGAATGCAAAATTATCGGCGAATAGATTCTCAAAACTCGTTCCCTCCGGTAGCTCAATCCTGAAATCACCATCTCTGTTTTTACCTGTCTTTGCTCTCGTAGTGAACTCAAAAACATCCTGTGACCCATGAGTGGGACATCTCGTAATTATCCTGAAATCACTTCTCTGCGGTATTTCGCTATCCCATAACCTCGAAATAGCCGACTGAATAGCTCTAAAAGCGACTACCACACAAGGGCATACATCTCCATGATATTTTCCAATATCCTCTATTGAGAGCTCAAGCAGGTCCTCTTCATCATAGATGAAGATGGGCGAAAGTTCAGATACTGTTTGCGAACTTACACTAAGCCTTCCACTATAGAAAGAAAGAAGACCCGCTACAACCAGTCCCGTGAGATAAAAAACTCCTTTGGTCAATCTACTCATATTTTACCCCCTTTCAGAGTTAGCAATTATACAGTTATGATTATGCATATCATTTTCATTATATTGCAAAAAAAAAGACGAAACTTGATTCTTAACTTTTCGACCAATCTTTCTTCTTAAGCCACCAAGACACAAAGACACAAAGTTTTTTCTAATTACCGATTGCCGATAACCAATTACTTTCGTTTTTCTCTCTCCATCCTTCCATTATCGTCCGTCAAACGACGGACTCCTACATATTTTCGCAACGAGGACGTTGCTCCTACCCGCCCTTTTTGTAGGAGGGGTTTCCTAACCCCGATTAATCAGCATGGGAATTCATCGCCCCGCCTTGGCGGGGCTCCAACATTTAACATTTAACATTCAACATTAAACATTCCACATGTTACCTATCTGCAATCTACAATCTGTAACCCACACTACCTTAAAATGAGATTCAGTGCTCCTCCCACAAGTAATGCTGATAGTACCATAATGATGGTCGATTTTAACATTTCTTTTACTCCTAACTCTTTCACAAGCACTGCAAAGGTCGCAACACAGGGAAAATACATCGTAAGAACTACCGATGAGATTATTAATTGCTTAATCGAAAGCCCGAGCGGCGCAAGCATACCTATTGCAATATCCTTTCTCAAAAAACCAATTATAAGTGCAGCCACTGCCTCACCGGGTAGGCCAAGTACACCTTTTACCACTGGTGAGAAAATCCTGCCGAAAAAGTCAATAACATGCAGCGAATAAAGAACATTTATGATAAATACCCCTAAGAGAACGAAGGGAATTGCCTCTCTTAAGAACCAGTTTGTTCTCATCCAGAGTTTCTTTAAGAGTGCCCCTATGTTTGGTATTCGATATGGTGGTATTTCTACGAAAATCTCCGGGGATTCTCCTGGAAGGAATTTAGCCATTGCTATACCAAGCAAAAACCAGACCACAAAAAGCGTTCCAAAAACAGGAAATAATCCTTTAATACCATACTTTCCAACAAGCCCGAAGATCATTGCAATTTGAGCCATACAGGGAATAGCAATCGCCATCAAAGTTGCTGCAATAAATCTTTCCCTTTTTGTCTCAAGCACCCTTGTTGCAAGTGCTCCTGGAACATTGCAGCCGAGTCCAAGAAGCATAGGAATTATCGACAGTCCGTGAAGACCAAGACGGTGCATAAAATTATCTAAAAGCACACCAAGTCTCGGTAGGTATCCTGTGTCCTCGAGAAATGAAAGTATAAGGTAAAAGGCTATAATATATGGAAGCACCATTGCAAATGGCACAAATAGACCAGTAGAAAGTAGTCCCATAGACTGTGTAAAATCTATAGTTACCTCAACAGGTATCAATTCTCCTGTAACGGTTTTTACAACAACCGAATTGCCTGCAATCATCTTCCCTGTTTGAACAATGCCACTTATGAATTCCTCAGTCTCAGGATTTAAAAGGAATAGTTTACCTACCAGTATGTCATGGATAAAACCACCCGAACCTAATATAGCACTAAATCTTATAATAACTGGTTTCCACAGATGCTCAAATATTGGTTCAAAAAGATAAGCAATAAGCGATTCCCCAATAAATCTTATTATAGCAAAACTTGCTGCAAGAATACCCACTGCAATCGGAATACCCGTTGCAGGCTTTATCGATGCCTCTCCAAGCCTATCAAGAAAGGTATGGTGCCTGTGAGTTATCTCTTCAACGCTCTCTACTATCTTACCAATCTCGCTCCATCTATCCTCTTCGTCAAATTCATATGTTTTTGATTTAGCATCAGGGAGTCTTTTTATCAATTGCGCAATGCCCTCCCCTGATAAGGCACAAGTAGGTATTACCGGAACTCCAAGAATCTCTTCTAACTTATCAACATCTATCTTAATTCCAACATGTTTTGTTTCATCCCAAAGATTAAGACAGACTAAGACGGGTATATCTTGTTTTAATAATTGCAGTGTGAGATTTAGATTTCTCTCAAGATTTGTGGCGTCAACTACATCTATTACTATGTTATCGGAACCATCCTCTGCTTCTTTTAACATATCAACCGCAACCTGCTCTGCCCTGCTTGTAGGCTCCAGAGTATATGTGCCAGGCACATCAATAACCTCTACCCTCTCACCGTTCAATCTCATATAACCCCTGGTAAACTCCACTGTCGTCCCAGGATAGTTTGAAGCTATTACATTCGCACCAGTAAGTCTTGAAAATATAACACTCTTTCCGACATTGGGATTTCCCATTAGAAGTATCTTCATACAACCTCCACCATTATTCTTCTTGCCATTCCATGACCAACAGCAACAGTTGTGTTACCGGTTCTAACAACTACGGGACCTCGTCTCGTTGCACCAGAAACCTTGGTTATATTTATACCCACTCTTATGCCCAGAGCCTCTAATCTACGTCGTAGACCAAATCCCCCGCTAACCCCTGTTACTTTTCCAGTCTGTCCATTTCTCATACTTGATAAATTAATAATTGCCAAAATACCCCCATTTTATAATTTTTTACACCTTCCTTTACATTAATTCTATTCTTATTACATCTTCTTGTCTTATTTTCTACATTTGAGAATTTATTTCAGAAAACAACTTCCTAAAAAACTATAACCACTATAATATCTTTAAATTAGTATTAAATTTTATACTGATGTCTTTTTTAAATACCCATGTTGTTTTTTAGGCAGATTGCAAGATTAAACCACAGAGAACACAGAGTTCACAAAAGAATAATAATCTTAAATCTGTTTAATCCGCTTAATCCGCTGACTTTCGTCTGTGTAATCTGCTGATCTGGGCAAGCAAAAGAAATGAAGATAATAAAACTTAAATATCGAATAATATTCTTGCAAGCAACTTTTTTGTGTCATATGTTTTATAATCATCAATTTTTTACCCCTTCTTTTTACATTTATCACAATAACCATAAAGCTCTAATTTGTGGCTTAAAAGTTTAAATCCGTGTCTGCTTGCAACTCCTTTCTGCAGTCTTTCAATATTTTTATCCCTGAATTCTATTATCCTTCCACATTTTATACAGATTAAATGGTCATGATGTTCCTCTGGGTGAACAGGTTCAAAACGTGTAATGCCATCCATAAATCTTGCAGATTTTGCAAGTTCTGCCTTCTCTAATAGTTTTAAAGCCCTGTATACAGTAGAGAAACTTATTTCCGGGTCTTCCTCTTTCACCTTATCATATAAATCCTCTACGCTGAGGTGCTTGTCTTCTCTAAAAAATACCTCGGCAATAGTATGCCTTTTCAGGGAATGTTTTAACCCCCTCTCGTAAAGGTATTTCCTTACGGATAGAAGCTCATTATCTTTGAAATTGCATTTCATTTTCATAATCATTATAACATAAAATTCCCAACTTGTCAAGAAAAAATTTTATTTTTAGTGAATGTCCCAAATTCTTGTGTTGACAAATAAGAAGATGCACGTCATTGCGAGTGAATGAAATGAACGTGGCAATCTCATATGTGATATAATTCAGTAAAAAGCGATTGCTTCATCCGTCAATCCGTCGTACTTCTTGATGGATTCGCAATGACAGAATAAACCTGTATCACTTAAATTCGGGACAATGTCCATTTTTATAATATACCTGTGGTGATTTTTCGGAACTCTCTGTAAAAATAGTTGACAAATCCCAAAAAAGATGGTATAATAAGGCACGAAAATCTGTAATAAATTTTTAAAATAAAATAACAGGGATTGAAAGAGAATGTAAGAAAAAAAGAACAAAGAAAAAAATCCCATATAATTTATTTCCTGTCTGTCGATAGGCTGGAATTTCCTGTTTTTATTTTTTAAACTTCAATTATCTCTTTGTATCTCTGTGTTCTCTGTGGTTAAGTTTTTAACAATACTTTTTTTACTCTGGAGGAGTTATGGCTAAGTGTGCAATATGTGGCAAAATAAGACTTGTTGCAGCAAATGTGAGTCACGCTCACAATGTTAGCAAGAAATATCAGAAACCTAATCTAAGAAAAGTAAGTGTAAAGATAGATGGTCAATCAAAAAAGATATGGGTTTGTGCCAAATGTCTAAAGGCGGGGAAGGTCGATGAAATCTATAGAAAATAGGCGAGCAAGGCATAAATACTTTATTCTTGAAACATATGAAGCAGGGATAGCTCTTAGAGGAAGTGAAATTAAGTCAATACGAGATGGGAAGGCTGACCTGCGTGACTCCTACTGTATTATAGAAGATAACGAAATATTTGTAATTGGTATGTACATTGCTCCATATGAAAAAGCAATGTATCCTATACCAACAAGGAGAAAAAGAAAATTACTTCTAAATAAAAAGGAGATTAAAAAACTATATGTCAGGGTAGAGGAGAGAGGATTTACTCTCATACCCATTTCACTATACTTAAATGAAAATGGTAAAGCCAAACTTCAAATTGCTTTGTCAAAAGGAAAGGCAAAATACGAAAAGCGCGAAAAGATAAGGGAACGTGAAATGAAAAGAGAGGTCAGAAGAACAATTGGAAGACAGATAAAGAGAAATATTGTCAGACATAATAACTAATTGTATAATGATATTGGCATAAACATGAAAAGCCATGTTTAAACTATTCTTTTTTTTATGCATCTATACGGCAAGTTATAATGGTGTGGAGACAGATGTCCCTGTAAAAGAATTTAACGGATATCGATATCTAAGCCTAAAACCAATATCTCAACTTCTGGACAGTAAAATAAATTACCTTCAGAAGAGCGGTAGAATATTCTGGCAAAAGGGAAATCAGAATATAGTACTTACCGACAAATCACCCTGGATAACAATCAATGGAAAACCCTATAATTTTCCTTTGCCTGTAATAAAGCAAGATGATGAAGTATTTATCTCACCTTCTATGCTTATTCCTCTTCTTAAGAGTAGATTTAATTTATTGGCTGATTTAAGAGATGATGAGATTATTCTTCTCGATAGAAAGATTAAGATTGAAAAAATTGTGATAGATGCTGGACATGGTGGAAAGGACCCTGGTGCAATAGGTCTTAATAAAACAAAAGAAAAGGATGTTGTACTAAAGATATCACTGATCGTAGCTGATGAGTTAAGCAAGTTGGGTGCCAACTGTATCCTGACAAGAGACACCGATGTCTTTATACCTCTCCAGGAAAGGACTGATATTGCCAATAAGAAAGGAGCTGACATCTTTGTTTCAATACACCTGAATGCCTGTAGAAACAGAAATGTCAGAGGATGTGAGGTATATTTTTTATCTAAGGCAAGAACCGATTGGGAAAGGGCTGTTGAGGCAAAAGAAAATAGTGTAATAGAATTTGAAGATAGAGAAATAACACCAGACCTTGAATCAATAATGTGGGACCTTTCACAGGCAGAGCATCTTACTGAATCAAAAGAGCTGGCAGCATTTATACTGGAGTCAATTGTAAAAAGGGCAAAAGTAACATCAAGAGGTGTAAAACAGGCAAATTTCCATGTACTGAGAGGTGCATATATGCCCGCTGTTCTGGTTGAAGGGGAGCATCTATCATATCCAGAATGTGAAAAAAAATTAAAGGACAGCAATTTCGTAAGAAACATCGCCCTGGGAATAGTTGATGGAGTAAAGGAATTTATAGAAGTCTATGAAAAACAAATGAATTATGACTAAACCCATTGGTATATTTGATTCAGGAATAGGCGGATTAACTGTTGCAAGAGAAATTATTACAACTCTTCCAAACGAAGATGTTATCTATTTTGGTGACACTGCAAGAGTTCCATACGGTTCTAAATCGAAAGAGACAATAACAAGATTCTCAAAGGAAATTGTAGAATTTCTATTGGAGAAGGGGGTCAAACTTATTGTAGTCGCATGCAACACTGCCTCGAGTAACGCTCTTTCCGAACTTAAAAGTGTTTATAAGAACATACCATTTGTAGGTGTAATAAACCCAGGAGTTAAGAAGGCACTATCGGTAGCAAACAGGGTTATAGGCATAATCGGTACAAAGGCTACTATTGGATCTGCTATTTATTCTACTGCTCTCGGGGACAAATACAGGGTAATACAAAAGGCTTGTCCTCTTCTTGTCCCAATTGTGGAGGAGGGCCTTGTTGAAAAATCCTTTACAGAAGAAATTGTTGAGTTTTATCTTTATTCTCTGAAAAGAGAGCGTGTTGATACTTTAATTTTAGGCTGTACACATTATCCAATGTTGAAAAGCGTTATTCAAAACGTTATGGGTTCCGAGGTTAAGCTTGTTGATTCTGCTGTTGAGGTGGCAAGATTCGTTAGAATACTACTTAACAAGAAAGATATTAAGAATGATTCGAGAACGCCAAAATATAACTTCTATTTCAGTGATATAACTGGTAATCAAAATACATTAGTGGAAAGATTTCTTGGAAGAAAGGTTGAATTAAGCAAGATTACACTTGATTAAATATCAATAATTTCCTTTATAATGATGCTTTCAAACATTCCCATATTACTTTACCACAGCATATCACCATTTGAGGTGAGTGGTATTTGGGTATCAAAAAAAACCTTCAATAAACAAATTGACTGGCTCTTTAAAAATCAATTTAAATGTATTAAAACGAATGACGTCTTTTCTGAAGTTATTCCACCTAAATCAGTACTTATTACATTCGATGATGCATATAACAATATATATGAAGAAGGAATCCCGATATTACTCAATTATGGATTTTCAGCTACATTATTTGTCGTATCGGACTATACAGGGAAAAAAAACACATGGGATGCAGGTTTTGCCAGGCGTACCCATATGGAATGGGACAGACTCATTGAACTATCAGGGCTTGGTTTTGAAATCGCCTCTCATACTCACACACATCGGGACCTCACGAGACTTTCAAGTAAGGAGATAAAAGTTGAGATGGAATTTTCTAAAAAAATAATAGAAGATAGAATTGGTAAATCTGTTCAATTTCTATCGTATCCTTTTGGGAGACACTCAAAATTAGTTAGAGATTTAGCAAGAGATGTGGGATATAAAGCCTGTTTCTCCTCAAACTCTCTGATAAGAGATAGATGGGCAATTGGAAGGATGTGTATAACTTTTATGGATACTATGAAGGATTATAGAATCAAACTTCATCCAGAAAGTGGGTCTCTATATAAAATCGAGGGGATAAAATCAAATGCCATAAACTTCCTTTCAAAGGGTACACCTCTATGGAAAAGTCTTATAGGAGCCAACAAAATAACGATTTAGATTAATTAGTTTCTTCTACAGAGTGGAGTGCATTACCTTGGTAATGCTAAAATTACCGATATGTTCTATGCTATTATGGCAAAAGCTCACAGAATGGAAAAGAGTAAATAAATTATGTTCGTGAAATCTATGTTAATCAGTGAAATCAGTGGCTCGTTTTTTAATCTTTGATTTTTAATATTTGATATTTTATTTTACTTTTTATAGGGGGTTCTATGAAGGTTATAATTGGGTCAGACCATAGGGGATTTAATATAAAAAAATTAGTGAAGAAAACGTTGAAAGCTAAAAAGATAGAGTATGAAGATATTGGTGTATCAAGTACCAAATCTGTTGATTATCCGGATATTGCATTCCAACTTACAGAACATGTGACTAAAGGTGAATTCGAAAGGGGAATACTTATATGCAATACTGGTATAGGTATGAGTATTTCGGCAAATAAGATTAAAGGTATCTATGCTGCATTGTGCCTTACCCCGGATATGGCGGAATGGGCAAGGAAACACAATAATGCCAATATAATGACTCTATCAGGTGCATATACAAACCCTGATGAACTTGAAAACATGCTCACTATATTTCTGGAAACAGAATTCGAAGGTAAAAGACACGAAAAAAGACTTAATAAGATAATTGAAAAAGAAAATGAATTAATACCAAAGAATGAGATTGAAAAATTAGAAAAAAAACTCAAGAAATGGGAAAAAGAGGCACATCACTGGAAGTCCCGCGCCTGGAGAAGATGACACACAGGATTGACGAATGTTGTGAAATGTTAAATGTTTAATGTTAAATGTTTGATGTTGAAGGTAGGAGCGACTTCCTAGTCGCGATAGAAGAAACAAGGTAGGAGCACAACGTCCTCGTTGCGATTGTTAGGAGCCCCGCCAAAGGCGGGGCGATAAAAGGAATGTTCAATGTTGATTGACGATTGACTTTATCCTTTAACCTTTTTACTTTTTCCTTTTGAACAGACCCAATGACTATTCTTATCTTACTCCATCTCCTGAATATCTATCTGAATATCAGGTGGAATAGCAGTGGATGATACAGCACCCATTCCCTCAAGAAATGCTATTTTTTCTTCAGCTTCTTTAGCAACATCAGTATTTGCAAATGTACTAACCACACCCCTTAAAACCTCTTTTGCACCCTCAATATCTCCGCTTGTTTCTTTCAAATCAGCCAGTTCCATAAGTGCTACCTCTGCAAAGTATGAGTGGGAAAATTTCTCTGCTGTTTCCTGGTAAGACTCCATTGCTTCATCTACTTGACCGAGCTGAGTCTTGCATGAAGCTATGCCAAGAAGGGCAGCAGGAGTAAGGATAGGATCCTTGTATATTGATAAAAATTCCTCGAAGTATTTTATTGCCTCATCTGGTTGTCCCTGGAGTTGCATCAAATGTCCTGTATAATATACTGCCTTCTTTCCCGCGGGAGTATTACTGAAATTACTCCTTACTGTTTCAAATTCCATATATGCATCTTGAAAATCACCCCTAACATATGCAAGCTCTGCCTGCATTAGTTTACTATCTGCCCTATCCCTGATACCTCGTCTATAGTTCTGGTAGTAAGGAACTGCAATTAATATAACGGCTATAAAAACAACTATACCACCAATAATCTTCTTATGATGTCTTGCATATATCATAAACTCTACTGTTGAATCCAGGAATCTATCATGTTTGAGTTCTTTCTTGGTTATCTTGTGCTTTGTCATGTATCCTCCTTAATATTATATTGGTATTGTCAAAAATTTTTATGGATTTTCTCTTAATCCACTGTTTTTTATATAGTTATCAATTTTTAACCTGCCTCCCCCGAATTCTTGTAGGGGTCGGATTCATCCAACCCTGATTCTTGTAGGGGTCGGATTCCTGCCCGACGTCAGACGGGTATCCGACCCGTTTCTATCGTATTTCTTTCTGTTTAGAAGGGGACTTATTTGTGGGTTCGATAAATCGAACCCCTACATTTTCGTTTTCATATTCTATTTGACACTACCACTATATTCCCAAAATATAAATCTATAAAGAGGTTTATTATACCATATTATTACTAAAAAGTCAAGAAAATCTTACATACTTATTTTAATTTATTCCCACTCCATTGTAGAAGGTGGTTTATTAGAAATATCATAAACTACTCTATTGACTTCGCTGATTTCATTCGTGATTCTCGTAGAAATTTTTTCTAATATATTGTAGGGTATCCTGGCAAAATTGGCTGTCATTGCGTCCCTTGATTCTACAATTCTAATTACAATTGGATATCTATAGCTCCGTGAGTCTCCCTGGATTCCAACACTTTTTATTGGTAACAAAACTGCAAATGCCATCCAGACCTTGTCATAAATACTGGCTTCCTTTAGTTCTTCTGAAATAATAAAACTGGCTTTTCTAACAATCTCTACCCTTTCAGGAGTTACTTTACCAACGATTCTTACAGCCAATCCAGGACCAGGAAAAACATGTCTTTTAATAATCTCTTCAGACAAATCCAATTCCTTAGCAAGTTTCTTTACCTCATCTTTGTATAAATCTCTCAGTGGTTCATAAACTTCTAATTTCATATCATCTGGAAGACCACCAACATTATGATGTGATTTAATCTTAGATGAGTGCTTTGTCACTCCACTTTCAATTCTGTCTGAATAAATTGTCCCCTGAATTAAAATTTCTGCATTTTCTCTCTGTGCAACCTCATCAAATATATCGACAAACAATTTTCCTATAACTTTTCTTTTCTCTTCAGGTTCAACAATTCCCTTTAATACCTTGAAAAATCTATTTCGTGCCTTTATAATCTTTAAGTTCATATCGGATTTAGAAAATATTCGTCTAACGAATTCTGTATCTTTATATCTCATTAAACCTGAATCAACATATACAGCAGTCAGGTTCTTGCCTATCACCCTACTTACGAGAAGAGCAGCAGTTGCAGAGTCAATCCCCCCGGATAAACCAATTATTGCCTTTCTATTACCTATTGTCTTTTTTATCTCCTCTCTAATCTTTTCTACCATACATGACATATCCCAATCCTTTTCAGCCTTACATATCCCAAATACAAAATTCTTTAGTATCCTATCACCATTTACGGTATGAGTAACCTCTGGATGAAATTGAACTCCATAGATTTTCTTCTCTTTATTTTCGAAAACTGCAATAGGTGAATTGGTTGTCGACGCTATGGTGGAATAATCTTCTGGTAAATTTATAACAACATCTTTATGATTCATCCAGACACTCTCTATAGGACCCAGACCGTCAAGCAATCTACTTTCTCTCGATGTCTTAAGATCTGTTAAACCATATTCACCATGTTTTCCAGAAATCACACCTCCATTATCGAGATAAGCAATTAATTGATGTCCATAGCAGATACCTAAAATTGGAATATCTAAATCTAATATCTTCTTATCATATTTCGGGGAAGAGGAGTCATAAACTGAGGCTGCACCCCCTGAAAGAATTACTCCCTTCAAGCCCCCAATTTTTCTTATATCATCAATTGGAGTGCTTGTTGGTAAAACCTCAGAATAAACACCAATATCCCTGATTCTTCTTGATATCAGGTGACAATATTGTCCCCCAAAATCTAATACAATAATCCTGTCCATATTACTATTCCTCCACAAATTATTATTGCACGACATCCCCCATCTTCTTTCCATGCCTGTAGGGTCTTTTTTTATTTTTCTCCATCTTCTTTTCTATTTCCTTCTTTATATCAATATCAAGTGTCCCACATATGTCGAAAAGCCTTATGAATATATCAGCAATCTCTTCATTGAAACCTTTTCTATCATCATTGCGGAAACACTGTGCTGCTTCAGAAACTTCAGTCACAACAAGCATCAATTTCTCAAGCATATTATCCCATGTTGTGATAAAACCCTTTTTCTCTCTCCAGGTTGCTATCTCTTTAGCAAGCTTGTTCATATCCATAATCCCCCTTCCCTTCAAGACTAAAGACATAAGACCACAGACCGAAGACCAACTAAAAAATTACAATATTTCATAGCAGTATTCAAATCCACTTTCCACATCCCACATTACACATTTCACATTAAACATTCCCTTTATCACTAATCAACTAATTAACTATTCAACTCTTTTATCGTCCCGCCTTTGGCGGGGCTCCTACATATTTTCGCAACGAGGACGTTGCTCCTACCCGCCCTTTTTGTAGGAGGGGTTTCCTAACCCCGATTAACCAGCATGGGAATTCATTGCGACTTGCCTGCCTACTGGCAGGCAGGCGACAGGTAGATACAATTGCTTTCCAATATCATTTAACCTAATCAACCAATTAACTATTCAACTAATCAACTCTTATCTCATTCAACATTAAACATTAAACATTTAACATTTCATCCAACTTGTCTAACTATTCCTTTATCAAGATAAAAAAGATAAGCTCTAATATCCCTCTCTGGAAAAATTAAATTCATACCTTCTCTATACTCCTTGAGTTGTTTTATATCCTCATCCTTTTCCTCCCCGGTTTTATAATCAATAATTGTTATCTTACTGGGTTCAATTAGAAGGCGGTCAATCTTAATTGATACATCCCTTTTCCCTTTTTCATAGTAGACAGGAACTTCTACCTTCAATCTTACATCCTTGTCTCCTTTATTGAATGCGAACTGGAAATCAGGGAATGTGAGTGTATTATATATAATTTCTCTTACCTTCTCCTCAATCAACCTTTCATCTTCTTCCTTTCGAACGTAGATAGATTTCGCATATTCTAATAGACTTGAGATTACCTCATTTATGTCTCTACCGTCAAGCCACTCCAACCTTGAAAGAGTATCGTGAACGATATTGCCAAATTCAATTTTCTCCTGCCTCTCTGGGGTTACAATCTCAACCCCCCTTTCTGTGGGTGAATAGAGCTCTCTTTCTTCTTTAATAGAACGAACTCCCTTCCCATTTGCCTTTTGCCATTTACCATTTGCCATTTCCTTTCTTCCCCCTTCTCCCATTACCTTTGCCTTTTGCCATTTACCATTTGCCATTTCCTCTCTTCCCTCTTCTCCTTTTTCCTTTGCCTTTTGCCATTTACCATTTGCCATTTCCTCTCTTCCCTCTTCTACCTTCCCAACATAATATGGACATTCAACATTCCCCTTAATAAAATCAAACCAGGTAAATATACTCTTCCTGTTTTGCCAGTCAAATCCAAGTATATATAAACCGTTTACTGCCCTTGTTAATGCTACATAGAGCACCTTTTTCTCATCCTCTATAACCCTCTTTATACTTGCTTCTTTAATCTCTGGAAATAGACTGCCCATTCTTGCCCAGTATACTTTGTCAGGTTCAATACTCCCCTCTTCATAATAATAAAGGAGTAATCTGTCCTCCTCCTTGAGACCCCATACTGTATCCGGAATTATTACAACGGGAAACTCGAGACCCTTCGCCTTATGGATAGTTAAAATCCTTATCCCCTCACCTTCTATGTCCTGAACTGCAATACTTTCACCAATTAACTCTACCCAATCTATAAAAGAACTCAAGGGATTAAATCCATCATGAGTATATAAAAGCGCTGCCTGAAGCAATGCAGCAATCGAACCGCTGATTGTAAATTCTAATTCCTTACAAATTTTATATACTATTTCATAAGGAGTTGAGAATCCCACTATAGAAAGAAGTTTATTTAACTTCTTAGATACATCCCAATCCGGATGCTCATCAACAAGTGAGAGATAGAGCGACTTTTTACCTTTTCCCTTATCTTTTATCCTCCTTAAAGTATTTTCCTTCAAACCAAAAGATGGGGATAGAAGCACACAGGAAAGAGAAAAATCATCCTCCGGGCACTCGAGGAATTTGAGAAGGTTTATTATTGTTTTTGTATCTTCTCTGGAAAAGAGATTCGCCTTAGATTCACTTATACAGGGAATGCCTTCACTATCAAGTAAATCGGTCATTGCTATCCCAAACTTATTTTCCCTGACAAGTATTGCAATGTCATCATATTTATAACCCTCCTCTATTAATCCTTTAATAATCTCTACGGTTCTTCTTCTTGATTCTTCTCTACCTTCATTAATACTATAATCTCCGACACTCTCAAAACTAATCCATCCGCCCTTGTTATTCTTTTCATATATGTCATTTCTCTTGAATAACCTGTTTACAAACTCTACTATAGCACTTTTGCTCCTATGGTTTACCTTAAGTGTTTCCTCGACAATTTTTCCCTCATATTCTTTCTTTACAAAATCAAAAAGTTTTGCCTCTCCCCCACGCCAGCGGAAAACTGCCTGATTAGGATCACCTACATAAAAAAGAGTTTTTTCTCCAGCTCCGTATGATGTAATCTCATCAACAAGAGGTTTCAATACCTCCCATTGTCTGATACTGGTATCCTGGAACTCATCAATCATAAGATGGTCTATTGTAGCTCCAATCTTGAAATACAGATAATCTGTTCCGCCCATAAGTGCCTTCTCGGCAAATCTCTCAATATCATCAAATGTAATAAGGTTACGACTGAGCTTCTCTGCCTGCAGCATCTTCTCAATCTCCAATATAGGTCTTATATGAACAAACAATTCCCAATCAGATAAGGTTACACAGAGTAAATTAAGACTCATTCTTAGCTTATCTACAATCATATAAAACCTTTTTTCTTTATCTCTAAGTCTATCCACAAACTTCTTGAAATAAGTTTTTGACAAAGGATTGCCCTTTATCCATAATTCCCCAACTTCTTTCCAACTGTCTTCATTGATAAACAATTGAAGTTTTTGAATGAAATTGTCCATATATTTATCCATCTTACCTTTGGCTGTATAGGCACACTCGGCATTCTCGTTCATGAATATCATAAATTCATCTATCACACGCCTGAATTGAGCCTCTTTTTCCTTTATCTCTCTCTTTATTACTTCTATCTCATCAATATTATCCCTTATTAATCTAATATTACTTCTCACATTTTTAAATATACTGAGTATACTCTCCTTAATTCTTCTTTCGTCATTCCTGACAAGGTCAAATATCGCCTTTCTATAGTCTTCCATTTTAAGTGCCTTCTCAAAGAATCCATCAAGAACCTCATCAATTATAATATTTTCCTCTGTTTCATTAATAATATCATAACCGGGAAGAATGCCGGCTTCAAATGGCAAGGTTGATAGGAAACTTGCAAATAGGGAGTGAAATGTATCTATGTTCAGGGAAGTTAGATTGTCAAATAAATTCTTCCTCTTCTCCTTGATAAATTTTTGTCTGTCTCTAAATATTTTTTGGATCTCAATTTCATCGGGTTTTATTGGATTATCGTTTACAAGGACATTCAGATAATTTATTATTCTTTCTTTCATCTCCAGTGTCGCTTTGTTGGTGAATGTAATCCCATAAAGAGATTCAAGCGGAACATCTCTTAGGTATAGCGAGAGAAACCTCTTCGCCAGCTCGTATGTCTTACCCGAACCTGCAGATGATTTCAGAGCTATATTAAACATAGAGTTTTTTGAGTTCATTGAGTTTACCCAGTTTGTTGGGATTCACGGTTTGTTGAGTCAATAAGTGCCAGGTCACTTGTCATTTGTCATCTGGTTTTCCCTTTTTGTTTTTAACATTAAACATCCAATAATCAACAATTCAACCAATCAACTCTTTTATCGCCCCGCCTTTGGCGGGGCTCCTACATTAAACATTTAACATTCAACATTTAACATTGCATATTTCACTTCCCACAAAATCCTTTATAAGCACAGGTCCGACATCTTTTTTCGTCGTTCGTTCTGGGAAAATCCTTTGTTGGGTTTATGATCTCATTAATCGTAGGGATGAGAATCTCGTCTCTAAACATCGAGAGATAACCCTCTTCCATAATATCTACAACCTCTGTTTTCTCCCTTGATATATAGTAATATACAAGTCCACCAATCTTGCCAAAGTTCTCCTCAGAGAATATGAGTGCATAGAGTGGTAATTGGAACTCTGTAAATTCTTCACCAATCCTGTAGTATTTTTTCCCAATCTTACGCCCTGTCTTATAATCTAAAATACAGTATTTTTCATTATATTGGTCTATTCTGTCTATCATACCACCCAATCTAAAGTTCTTACCATCGGATGAGAGAACATAGTCAAGTGGCTTCTCAAGAGAGTGTATACTATAACCTTTCTCGAACCGTTTCTTATCCTGTATAAGAAATCTCTCTAACTGCCTTCTATACAACTCAAGGTCAAATATAGTATCCGCCTTTGGTTGATACAACTCCTCTTTCATCGTCTTCTCCATACGATTGTAGAGTATTTCCTCTGTATCTTCCAATTTTTTATCGAAGAAACCTGAGGGAAAATCCTTACTGTAAAACCCCCTCAAGGTTTTATGTATTATATTTCCCCATTCCAGAGCTCCTGCTTCCTCAACTATACCAGATGGCTCCCTTATCATTGTAACATACTTTAAATAAAACCGATATGGACAAACTCGATAATCCCTTAAGGAAGAGGGTGTATATTTCATTTTCTCTAATTTTCTAATTAGAGATTCGTCCTTTTGCACTGGTTCTTTTCTTCTCTCTTTACCTCTACCAAAAGCCACTGGTGAATCGTATAACTTTATTCCCTTATCACAAAGGAAACTTATAAATCTTGAACAAACATCCCTTTCTTCTTTTTCAACATATGATAAATACACCTCCTGCTTACCCTCTATAAGCTGAGTAAAGTAATAGTAATAAAGATTCTCCCTCTCTTTATCGTATGTCATTCCTGACTCTTTACGCAGATGAGGAGGAACGAATAGGTCTTTCTCACTCCTTGCAGGAAATATTCCCTCATTCATCGATGGTAATATTACACAATCAAAATCAAGATTCCTTGCCTCAAGGACTCCTATCAACTGGATACCACTAAATGGATCACCATAAACAGGATATTCACCGTCTTTTAGAGTCCTCAGGATGAGGTCAAGTTTCTCTATTCCAGCAGAAAAGATATCCTCTCTGATTATAATTTTATCGATTTTGTGGATTTGTTTAAGAAACTCGCCAATCCCCAGTATGCCAGACTCTAAAAACTCAGGATTACAGGATAGAAGCTGAAAAAGTATCTCCTCGATGCCATTTACATAAAGAGAAAATGAGGTTTTCTCTGTTATCCTGTCAGTAAATTTCTCTATCATTCCGATAAGTGGTTTATATTCCTCATCTTTAAAATCCTCAAATTTGAAGAAAACCCTGTTCTCCTTTATCATTTGCCTCTCAATTTCATATATGATTGGTCTTGTTTCAATTCCCTCAAGGACTGCATTTTTCATAAGTGGGTGTTTTATAAGTGAAAGGAATTCCTTATAATGAAAATCCTTCTTCACCACATCACTCAGTAGAAACAGGAATGAGTAAAGAAGATTCTGTGAAAATGGTATCCCCATAGAGATATTGAAATTATAACCCTCTGCTTCTAAAGCCGTCTTTATTGGTAATACCAATGTTCTGTCTGTAAGTATAATGGCAATTCTATGAGGTTCATATCTACCAATGAGATTACTCAGTAGATATTTTATGTAAAGCACCTCCTCAATCTGGCTTTTCACTTTCGTTATATGAATTGTAGGAGCCCCGCCTTTGGCGGGGCGACAATTATGTGACATCGTATTATTTGTGTATTTGTTCTCACCGTTCACAGATGACTGTTCACTGATTACTTCTGTATCTTCAACGCTTGCTCCCAGCGAAAGAATGAATTTATTGTGACTATAGTAAGGGGACGTGATATCTTCTTTGATATCGTCTTTACTTGAATGGAGAATAAGTTCCGATTTTAGATTATCAAGAATATCTTTTATTATTTTACACTCTACTTTTGTTGGGGCAAGAAGACCTGAAATAAAAATATAATCAAAACCCTTTAGTAATTCTGGCTTAAATCCACTCATTATAAGTTCATATTTATACTCTGTATCTGTGTAGCCAGATTCTCCTAGAACCTTTCTATATTCGTTAAATATGCTTCTCGTTATTGTAAGTTCCTTCTCTACATATCTCTCCGGAAAATGAAGTTGCTCCTTCAATTCCTCTATATTCTCAAGAGTTATATTCGTTTTCAAAAGTTCATCAAAGAAAGTGAGTAATCTATTTCCTATTGATATGAATCTAAGGAAATCAATGTCCTTCCAGAATTCTATCTTCAAGGAATCAACTACATATTTAAGGATAAGATTTCTCTCAAGTCTCTCAAGATCTTTACCCTTTCTTCCTCCAAGCCTTTCAAATAGAAGGTCAATTAGCTCCTGGACAGTTAATATTGTAGGGGGAATTATTCCCTTCATTTCCGAAGACTGGAGTAGATACCTTCTGAAATAGTACCTGTTCCTCTTTGATGGAAAGATAATGAGAATTTGGGATAGGTCAGGATAGTATCCATTAAATCTATCCCATATATAGGAGGCAAGGGTAGGTAAAAATGGTTGTTCGATGGGGATTATTTTTATTTTTGATGAAATACCCTGGATAGTCACAGTCACTGGTTACACAGATAGTTATAACAGCAAAAAACACAAAATACGCTGAATCGGAATAAAATCATAGGTTCAAATTTACTATGGAGCTTTATCCCTCAACTATTTTAGTAATATGTATTGAATTACTCCCTATATTAGAGGTCTCACCGCCTGATAACTGGGAAACCTTGATTTATAAAAACGGTATGTTAGGCAAGTAAATAGTGAAAACTGGGTTTTATTATGATACTTGGAAAGATTGCCCAAGGGGTTGAAAATTCTTCACCTCTTGACGTTCTAATTTTGCTCTAATTTCCTCAAATCGCTGAACTGTTTCTTGAGAATAAAGACGCTCACCGCAACGAAGGCAAACCTCTGCCTTCACCTTAATTACAGCAACATGGATCCCCCCCCGGAGCAATTTTTCTACATCTTTTACTAAAAGGTCGCCTCCACATACTGGACATTTCTTAAAAGGCATCATATTACTTCCTCCTTTTACGCCAATCTACCCATTTGCCTGGCTCAGGTCGATAAACTGTAATAAGAACAGCCCATTGGTTCTGTTCATTATATGCCCACACACTATGTACTGGTTCTCTGCGAAAAGTTTGACCATATATAAGGCAACTTGGATACGGCCTATCTGTTGGATATTCCTCGATTATTTCGCCATGTAAAACCGAAAAGAAAATTTCATCATAAGATAGACCATCAACCTGAGATTCTTCATCAGCGTGGTCTGTAATGCGAATCTTATTATTTCGAATTGCTTCACTGATATCTTTTATTTCCATCTTATTTATTTTATTTTTGGGAATGTCCCAAACTCTCGTGATGATAGATAAGAGGATGCATGTTATTGCGAGTGAATCCCCCATTCTTCTAGGAATTGGGGGATGAGCGTGGCAATCTCGTCTCTAATTACTATACCTAATATGAGATTGCTTCATCCCGATGTTCATCGAAATTCGCAATGACAGACCAAACCCTTATCACATAACTTTGGGAAAATGTCTAATTTTTGAATAAAAATTCCTTCTGCCTTTAATCTCCTATTAAAGAGGTCTCTCAACTATATAGAAACATGAGAACATAAAGTGAATGACTTGAACTCTACAATCTATTATAAATCATATCTCCAAAAAAGTCAAGGGAAATTTTATAAGGTAGAAATAAAATCAGAATTGAGGAAAATTATATATTACCTCCGGTCTATTTTGCTGTCCCAAAAAACAATGACAAAGTTTCAAACTTTATTTTCTTCTCTTAGACGGGAAATAAGGATTTAATTATCCATTTGGCGTAACGTCTTTTGGATAATTTACAATCTTTTTTCTATCCAAAGTTTAAAAAACATATCAATAAATTCATAAATTCCATTTTCTCTCTCAATGAGTTTCTGTTTTTTGCATCAGCAAGCTGATGCACTCCATTATTAGTTTAATGTGTTTTTGGAGTGCAGTAGCTTGCTACTGCATCCTTATTCAGCCAAAACAGAGAACATCCTGAGAAGGAGAGATAACTTTCCAAATACAAAAAGCCTCATTTATATAACAGTACAGCTTTTGGTTAGCTTATGAACTCACCAAATTGGAGAAGAACCAACTTTTTACCAATATCTATGAATCCAAATCAATTCGCCACGCACTGCGTGGCGTTTTCAAAGATTTCTAAAACCCTAAATTTCCCATCCTCCAACCCTGATTCTCTGCTCTCTCAATTTAAAATCTTAAGATTAGAATCTGACTTCCTCCATAGAAATTTCTGAAAGCGTAAGACAACTAATTACTTTTACAACAACTTGATAAACTCATTTACTGTTAAACCAGAGTGGCGGATAATGGTACGCAATGTGCCCCGGTCCAACTCTTTATGTAACGGAACAACTACTTGAGCAAAAGGTTTATCACGACGAAGGGTTACATGGCTACCTTCCTGTCTCTTAAAATAAAATCCAGCCTTTTCCAAAGCCTTAACACACTTACTACCAGATATGACAGGAAGTTTACTCATACAGCTATCAGTTTGGCATTAAACTTCTCTTCAGGTATTGGGAGATTATCTTCTTTGAGTGCATGGATATAGCAATTTATAGCTTCTTTGATATTCTTAATCGCTTCTTCCTTGGTCTTGCCCT
Organism: Caldifarciminota bacterium; assembly: GCA_023129165.1. Classification (GTDB taxonomy): domain Bacteria; phylum Hydrothermota; class UBA3073; order UBA3073; family UBA3073; genus JAGMCL01. The sequence continues at coordinate 25,925 of JAGMCL010000133.1, forward strand.
GACTAATACATCCGGGCAGGCTGTGACACTCTACTACCCAATAACCATCTTCTCCAGGATACAGTATGGCTTCCCTCATTTTACCTCCTGGCATAATATTCATTATACCTGATTACTCAGATATTAACTACACAACACCTTTAGTGTGTTAAAGATTACTCAGATTAAAATATAAATCTCTTTATCTGACATCATGATCTTTATAGGATATCTTGTAAAAAATCAAACTTGATACCATCGTTGTTCTATATTTCAGTTTTCAGTTTACCCCGTTAGAAGTTTAGAACTTTCTAATGGGGCCTGACCCAAATTTCTCGTGGAAGACCAGTTTAAGCTATAGGGTCAGACATTTCTAGATCATTGTTTATTCCATTGTGATTTTGACTATTTGACCCTCTTTCCCTATATTTAGTTGAGGCTTGTTACCAAAGACTTTGGTAAAGGCGTTTGTTAGTTTAACATTATCGCCTTCCTTTACCATATCAATCTGTTTTCTCCAGAGACTGAGATCAATTGAACCTGTTTCATCCTCTAATGTGGCTGTAGCGACATCGACAGGCCCAAATTTGGTCTGAACATTTCTTTTCTCCCCCATTTTGCTTATCCGTCCCGTCACTTCAATGTTTCGCATATTGGGCTGGATATCATGGATTTTTATCCCTGCCATAATTACCTCCAATCTGTTGTCAATGAATGCAAAATCTTACCCTCTCTGGAGTCTCATTTTTAATAATATCCCATTTTTTTTCTTATGAATTTACGAACTTCCTTCATTCTGATAACAGCTTCTTTGGATTCCTCTACAGTAGCCTCTTCTCCGTCTTCCTCTGCTTTATAAATCCATTCATTGGATAACTTTTCTCTCATATAATACTTTCCCTTTTTTGATAATTTTCTTGACGAAAGGGTCGCCAATTGCCAGCCGTTCCTTCACTTCAGAAGGAGTTTTTACAATAAAATCCATCGCCATCTCTCTTTCCCAGAATAATTGGTTCACCATTATTCTACGTTTAGAGGGTCTCTCATTACTTTCCATAACTATAAACAGGTCTAAATCGCTGTCTTTCCCGGGTTCTCCATAAGCGTAAGAGCCAAATAATATAATCCTATCAGGGTCCAAATGTCTCGCAATTTTTGCTACGATCTCCTTCAATATTTTCTCAAATAAAGTTTTGTTCAATTTTCCTCCTCGTCTTCTTTCCACTCAATCTGGATAGGTACAGGATTTATTTAACCCAATTATATTATAGCACATTTTCGATAACTTGTCAAGTATTATTGATATTTTTTAATTTTTCTCTCTTAAATTGTCTTAAAAGATCTCTTCCTATTCTTGCCTTTGAACTCTAATCGTTTCATTTTCAAGCACAGGAATCTTGAAATCAAGTAGTTAGTAAGTCCAAATCAATCAGCCACGCAAAGCACAGTGTTTTCAAAGATTTCAAAAGTTTCTGAAGCCCCAAATTTCTCAACCTCCAACCCTGATTGTCTGCCCTCTCAATCTGAAATTTCAAGTCCCAACTCTGATTACTAATTATATGTGGTTTCTTAATCCTTATACCTCTTTTTTCATTTGTTTTCGGAGATGTTCTCTGATATCGGATTTGAAGTAGAGGTACGCTTTCTCTCGTAATTTATGAACCGGAATTTTGCTTCTTATACAAAATCTGCACTTAACACATGTCCATGTATATCCAAACAATTTTTTTCTCTCCTCAAGTTCAGTATCACATTTGGGACAAAACGGACCCGTTACTTTCAATCTCTTTGCTATTTCTAATGGACTAGGACTAGGTAACAATGGATGGGAATCAAATGGACCTGGATTGGGAAGTTGTAAGACCCATTTTACTCCTCCATAGATTCCTGTTCCCACTTCTTGATAACCATATCTTGGTATGCTCACTATTCTTGGCAGCCCCAGTTCTCTTTCTTCCCTTCTTCTTACAGACCTACTGATGAAGTACCAAATTAAAAAGGCTGCCAAACAAAAGATAAAAAAATATCCAATCGATATTTTTATTGATGTCAATTGGTAAATTTTCCTATACAATAATGATAATGATGCCCATAGCTTCCAAACAGCAAGAGAAATTACTGATGCTCAAAGAGCTCTTAATATCCACTTGAGTGTATCTTTAAATTTGTTTCGTTTTTTCACTTTTTGATTTTTAGCTTCCTGATTTAATAATCTTAATTTCTTCCTTTGTTAAACCATAGAGTTTATAGACAAGTGAGTCGATTTGTTTGTCGAGGATATCTATCTGGGTTTTATACATCCTTTTATCATTTTCCAATCTGGCAGAATGAAACTTCTTCTGCAGTTTTAACATCTTCTCCACCATCGCCACCAATTTATCATGCATTGCTTTTTCAGATGGATTGGAAAAGTCAATTTTACGAATGGGTAGCTTTTTTAGATTTATTGCTAAGACTTTAGCAAAGGTTTTCCCCTTGTTCATTGAATAACTGTTGTGAATAAATCCAATTAGGCTCGAATTCAAAAGTCCAACTATATATAATATAGATTCATTTGTCTCTTTATTTAGCTGAACACCATAAGCCAGAGAGTCATAATAAAAACCTTCAGTATCATATGTGGCAATAATATAATCTGCTGTTTTCCTTATTAATATTTTATTTGATTTATATATTTCTGGTTTCCTTAATGCGAAATCAACTCTTTTTTGAGGTGTCATACCATCTTTTGATTTTGTATCTGAAATCTTAACTCGATATCTAAGACTTGAATCGTAATTCACCCAAGTGCCTGACCATTTAAGAAAATACGGCTGTATATCACGACCTAAAACCATCTCCTTGTGAGTACTTGTTTCTTTTCTATCTGAAAGTAGAATATGCCTAATATTCCCCGGGTTCAATCCGTTTGATACAACTGTAATTTCTCCTAGTTCTTTTGTTGGGACTTTTATTTGAATAGGAGCAGTATAAAATATTGCTTCTTTATTTATTAATAGCTCACTTTGAACAGTTTCTATCTTTTCTATAATATCGAATTTGGGAAACACATTTGTAACTTTATAATATTTCAGAGTTTTTTTAATGGGATTTAACGTTTTCTGTGCAAAAAACAATATAGAGTCTCCTACCTCTGCATTTTGAAACACTTTATCTCTTATTTCAATTATCTGTGGAATTGCATAATTTCTCAGCAAAGTAGCTCTTGTCTTTGAAAAATAAGCGTTGAAAACCAAAGACTTTGGAATAATGAATCCAAGTAATGAATCTTTTGAGCCGAGTAACTGTAGACCTTTTTCTAAAAACAAAATATATGTATTTGTTTTATATGATGTTAAAGTAAACCTTCCACTGCAAAAGTAAGATTGTTCAGCCTCTCTATCAGAGCCTATGAGTACATACGGTGGATTTCCTATTACTACATCAAATCCTCCATTCTGGAAAATGTCGGGGAAGGCACTTTCCCAATCGAAGACATTAATTCGCCTCATCTCGGCTTCGTCAAAAAGAGTTGTTTGCTGAGTATCGTAGAAATCGGGTCCAATCAGAGAGTTACCGCATTTAATATTGTTTGATAAATCGGGTAAAAGCTTCATCTGGGTATATCTGAACAGCCGACCTGTTGACTCTTCTGTCTCTCCTTCCAAAAGTTTAAGAAGAAGTGAGAGTTTAGATACCTCAACTGCCTGAGTATCTATATCCACTCCAAATATATTATTGAGAAGAATTCTCTGTTTCTCTGTAATAGTTAATTGATAACTATCTTTTCCTATTTGTATAATCTGTCCTTTCTTCAATGCCTTTCTTAAATTTTCACTTTTGGAATACCACTCTAAATGATAGTTTAAGAGCTCTTGATAGGCACCGAGAAGAAAACTCCCAGAGCCACAGGCAGGGTCAAGGAGCTTTATCTTGTCAATCTGTTTTGGAGCTTTTTCTTTAATAATTTTTCCAACAGTATTTTTAACAATGTATTCAACAATATATTTTGGTGTATAATATACTCCACCTGCCTTTTTAACCTCTGGTTTTTCTTCTATCTTAACCTGATGTGAGGGTGTTAGACGAATGGTTTTACCGAGAAATTGCTCATATATATTCCCAAGAATTTCTACATCTAAAACAGAAAATTCATAAGGCGATTCTGGATAGTACACGGATTTTAGAATATCTTTTATCGGTTTATCATCAACAGAAATAGATTGAGTAATCCTATCCTTTTCAAAATCAAATAATCCACTGTTGTATTTTTTATCGGAGTGAAGGAAAACCTGCATCAATCTTCTATATGTGTTGGTTCCGTTTATTAGGATCTGAAGTTTTCCATAATCCTCAATCTGCCTGTCTTCTGTTATACGTAGAAATATAATCCTATCAACAATTTTCTGTATAGCGAAGTTTAATTCATAAAGGGATAAACTCTTATTTCGAAGGGCAATATTCTTTGCAAGTTTCTCCCTCCATTTATCAATAAGTTTTAAAAATTCTTTATCTACCTCTGATGTACCTCTTTTTTTCTTGTTTGATTCTACATATCTGTCAAAACTTCCTTGTAAAATACCCTCTTTGGAGAATGTTTCATATATGAATTCAATATTTTTGAGATAATCTTTATATCCACAGTAGAAGATACGGGCACAGGAAGCCGAATCTTTTGGTGTGGGTTTAATTCTGGTGTCATACACAGAGAATTCCTCAAAATCTGTGAGGATAGAGAGAGGTAATTTTGCAGTATAGGCATATCTTCTCAATTGATAGGCTGGCGATATTTCATGCTTTAGGTCTCTAACTGGTTTTTTTGCCTCTACGAAGAATTTTCGTATTCCACCTATACGAAAGGAGTAATCAGGTGCACTGTGCTTACCTGCAACGATAACTTTTGCTTCTCTTACAACTTCACGATATTGCTCAGCATAACCCTGTTTGTTGGCAACGTCCCAGCCTAAGTTTTCAAAGAAAGGGTCTATAAAGTCAGTACGGGTATTCGCCTCATCGTAATTTAGTTTCTTATATTGAGAGATATTCTCTCCAAATCTCTTTACCAATTTTCCAATATGTCTCTTTGCATTTATTTTATCCATTTCTCTATATTTTTACACTTCCTTCTTAATTATATCCTTAAACTCTTTTTATATTCTACCACCGATTTTATTAAATGTCAAGAATTTTTTCTGAGGATGAAGTTCTTACTTAATGGAAGTAGGTGGTTCAAAAATGTAAAACGCAACTATGGCATGCTTTATCACCACGCGCTAAGGGTAAGATCGAGAGACCTTATCCAAACTTGTTACATTGTCTTAATAGGTGTTACTAACTATCTAGCTTCGCCCCGCCAAAGGCGGGGCTCCTACCAATTATCGTCCGTCAAACGACGGATTCCTACCATCACTTATCATTTAACCTAATCAACCAATTAACTTTTCAACTAATCAACTCTTATCTCATTTCAACATTTAATTAATCCCACATCTTTCGGATTAATATTTATAATCTCGCCTGGTCTGAGATTTCCCAGCAATAAATTTCCTATCCTTATTCTCTTTAAAGACAAAACTCTTATACCAAATGCCTTAAACAGCCTCTTTACCTCTCTCTTTTTACCCTCAGTCATAATAACCCGTGCGGTTTTGCCTGTCAAAGATACAGAAACTACCCTTAAAACGTCATTATCAGATTCTACTCCCTCAATCATCTCGCCTATCTCTTTCTCATCTGGTTTTCTCGATAGTAGAACCTTATATTCCTTCTCAATATTAAATTTAGGATGAGTGATATTAAAGGCAAAATCCCCGTCGTTTGTGAGGAGGAGAAGTCCTTCTGAATCTTTATCAAGTCTACCAACCGGGAATACATCCAATCCTTCAGGAAGGAAATTCTTCAAGGTGACATTTGCATGAGGGTCTGAGAGTGTTGTTGTACAACCACTGGGTTTATAAAAGGCTAAATAGACATATTTACGTCTTTTTACCAATTTTCCATCAACAGTAATCTTATCTATATCAGGATTAACAACAGTACCAACCTCTGCTACAACTCCATTAATCTTAACTCTTCCTTCACCTATGATATTATCTACTTTTCTTCTTGAGGCAATACCAGCCTCACTAAGAAATTTATTAATCCTCATTTAAAATATCAACCACAGATTACACAGATAATCACAGATAAATCAAAATTCAAAATCATTTCACCTTCAACATTCAACAATCAATTATTCAACTAATCAACTAATCAACATTCCTTTTAACTTTTGCCTTTTGACTTTTTACTTTTGCCTTTTTACTTTTGCCTTTTGACATTTCCCTTTCCCTCTTTCACCGTTTCCCCGTTTCTCTCTTCGCAACGAGGACGTTGCTCCTACCACATTCAACATCTAACATTTCACATTCAACCTACTTATCGCCCCGCCTTTGGCGGGGCTCCTACCACATTCAACATCCAACATTTAACATTCCACATTCAACATTTCATTAGTCAATCTTCAATCTAAAATCTAAAATCTAAAATTACACTATCTTCCAATCCTGTAGTCCTTTCCTATGTCCTTATCGGTTACTATTAACTCCCCATAATTCACGTCCGAGTCAATTTCGAACTCTATACGCAATCTTTTCATCCTCATTAATTTCTTCAGGTTATTCCATTCAGTTGTCTTAAGGTAACTTATGATATAATCTTTTGCTCTGATTTTAAAATGCTTTCTTCCCTCAAGAGAAAGAAGTGTCTGCTCAAGCCTTGATGTAACATCTGACAGCGAAGGTATATGTCCAGTTCCTTCACAAACAGGGCAATTATCAAAAAGGATACGGCTTAAAGAGAATCGAGCGCGCTTTCTTGTAAGCTGAACAAGACCTAACTTGGTCATTCCGTATACTCTACTCCTTGACTTGTCTTTCTTTAATTCCTTTTTCAGGGTGTTTACGACCTTTCTTTTATTTGATGCATCATGCATATCAATAAAATCAATGACAATTACCCCACCTTTATTTCGAAGTCTCAACTGCCTCGCAACTTCCTTTGCCGCCTCAAGGTTGGTTGTAAGGCTCATTACTTCTGCATCCTTGTGACCTTTGAATGATCCGCTGTTTACATCAACAGCAACAAGCGCCTCGGTCTCTTCAATTATTATATATCCACCTGATGGAAGTTTTATCTTCTTTTCGAAACTCCTCTTGAGCCATTCATTAACCTTATATACATCAAACAGTGGAGTAGTCAAATTATGTAATTTTATTCGCGAAAGATAGATAGGAGAATATTTCTTTACATATCCGTAAATTCCCTTGTATGTACGCTTTGAATCCATAATAATTAAATCCACATCAGGAGCAAGGTTATCTCTCACATATGCGGTTATAAAATCAGCATCCTTATAAAGAAGATATGGAGCTGTCTTCTTACACGCTATACTCTCCAATCTTTTCCACATTTTTAAGAGCATCTTAAGGTCTCTTTTCAACTCACCTGGTTCTATTTTCTGCGCTGCAGTTCTTATTATAACCCCGAAATCGGGGGGTTTAATATCCGTCACTATTTTCCTCAACCTGTACCTCTCTCTTGGATTTGATATCCTTCTTGATATTCCAGTATGTTTTGTCCCAGCCATCAGAACAAGATATCTTCCAGGTAATGAACAATACTGGGTAATTCTTGCACCCTTTTTATCAATTCCTTCTTTGGTAACCTGAACAAGAATCTCATCTCCTTTGGTCAACTTTCTCTCCTCCAGAAGTTCCTCTGCAAGTTCCTCTCCCTCGAGTAGCTCCTCCCTCTCCCTTGTTAATGAAAGGAATGCCGACCTTTCAACCCCTATATTGATAAATGCTGCATTAAGTTCAGGATTGACGGATAGTACTTTTCCTTTATAAATATTACCAACTCTCTTTTCAAGACCTGGACGCTCAATAGAAAATTCTACGAGAACATCATCTTCTATAACCGCCATCCTATACTCATCCAGTAGAGTTGATATTAGTATTTTCTTTTTCATATATTGATTAATAAATTAGGCATTTTGTATCAAAACTGACTAATTATACCACAAAAACATTACTATGTCAATAAGTTTTTATATATCTATGAATTATTTATTCAATAGGAAGTCTGGCAGAAGTTAAATTAGGGCATTTGAGTTCTTTACAAGATGGTCAGCAGTCTCTTGTGCTTTTTTTGAAGTGTAGTTATTTAAGAAGTGCCTTAAAAAGCGTATTTAACCTAACATTGATCCGAGCCAATCTCCAACATAATGCGTTATAATTATGACTACTAATGCTATAAGCAGGTGTTCCAGGATAATTTTCCAGGGTTTTACTTTTTGCTCTTTAGCAATATAGTAACTAAAAATTCCTAATAAATTTAGTCCCCCCAATATACTTACGATAATTGCTATTTCTAATGGAAGCAATAAAACAGGAATAACAAATGTAATTGCAAAAAGAAATTTTGCTCCAAATGTGGAAATTGTTGCCTCCCAGATTTCTCTGTTAGTGTGTATATTCTCAGATTCTTCAGAAACATGAATACCCAATGCATCTGAGAAAGCATCTGCTATAGCTATTGTCAATATGCCACCAATAACAACAAGTTTTGAATGAGTGCCAGAATGTAATCCCACCATTAACCCAAGTGTTGTGATTATTCCTGAGGTTAAACCAAAACTAAATCCTGTCTTTAGTGAATGTTTCATAATAATATTTTGTAATCACAAAAGATCAAAAACTAAATTATACCTTATTACACTTTGAGACAGCAGATAAACCATAAACTAACTAATTTTTCTTTTAAATCCCCATGTTGTTTTTTAGGCAGATTGCAAGGCGCCTGCCTGCCGGTAGGCAGGTTGGCGTTAAGATTTCCATCCTCATACTATCAATGAATAACACCCCTAAGATGAATTATTATGATCGGCTGTTTTTCAAAGTTGGTGTAAAGTTCCAAATCCTCCTCAAAATAACCCTCTAGGGCATCAGTCGTTGGTCTTAATATTATCCTGTATACCTTTTTCCCTCCTTTCAGTCCTAACAATAAAAATTCAGAAGTGAAATATCCCAACTTATCCTTCGCTCCAATAATATTATATCCCCTTTTTGCTCCAACATCCAATGATACTTCAAAGATTACCGAATCTCCTTTATTTACCTCAAAATCATATACCTCTGGTGAAAATTCGACTTTACCGAGAACCAAACCTAAAATTGGTACCTGTATTATAGGCTGTATCTTGCTATTGGTGTAAATTCTAAGTGTATCAAGAATCCTCCCCTGGGGGGTTCTGGAACTTAAAGTCACTATAACCTCAAATCCCTTTTTATCTCCTTCAGAATATTTTACACTCTCCAAAGTAACGTATTCTGATAGAATTTCTAATTTCTCAATCTCCAATCTCTCAAGTGCTACAGGTAGTACAGTCAATTTCCTGAAATCACTCTCACCTTCATCAATTAATCCAAAATCCAACCTTATAGGATTAACCACAAGGTCAATTTTTACCATCGCAGTTATCTTAAGCGTGGTTATAGGTTCATCAGGATCATTGGAATGTACAAAGACTTGCTTTGTTATCCATCCATCATAACTTCTTGAGTAGAATGTTACCTTAATCTCACCAGTTCCACCTGGTTCTATCTCTGTCGAAGTAATATTAACTGCAGTGCAACCACATGAACTTCTAACCTTCTCAACGTTTAAAACCCCCTGCCCCGCATTTGTGAATTTGTAAATATGGGTTATCTTATCTCCTTTATATACTTCACCAAAGTCGAATATCTTTTCTTCAAACTGGATATCTGGAGGAGTAGACTCCTTGAGATTATCTACCTCATCAGCAAATACATTGCAGAAAAGCAAGATGATGGCTACAACTAAAATTGAACTAAGTATAGCCCTCATTTCAACCCCTTTCTAAAAGATATAAAATATCAAAAATCCTGCCAGACAGAAAAAAATCAACGCCATTATAAGTTTCACTATTTTACCTTTCTTCTTCCAGACAGCAGTAAGATGTTCTGATGTCATACCCTTATACGCCAGTATGAATATGAATATCAGTGGTATGATAAAACAAAAATTATATAATAATAAATAAAATACTGCCCTAACCTTTAGCGAGGGTATATTAGAAACGAATACTATGGTGGGTAGATAGACCTGACCTGTACAGGCAAATTCAAGGAGAGAAATAAAAATACCCGTAATAAAGGCAGCAAGCAAGTAATTCTTCATTTTACTCTTTTCATGTATTACCTTGTGGATTTTCTTATGTAAAAAATCTGGTAGTTTTAGTATCGACTCATCATAATCACCTTTCTTATATTTCGTATAATCGTAAATGCATAATCCTCCAAGTACAATTGCCACACCTGCAGTAAATATGTATACTATCCTTGCCAGAATAGGTATAAACAATAAAGACTGTATAAATTTTAAAAATCCCAATCCTATTAAAAGGTAGGTTATGAAGACAGCTGAAGTGAAGGTCAATCCAACAAGCAATAATGCTCTTCCTTTTCTACCAATAAGAGCAAGATAGGATATAAAGAAGATAATAGTCACAAAAGCGCAAGGATTAACCCCATCTGTAAGCCCGGCTATAAACACAGTAGTTATCTCCAAACCTTTAAATCTGCTAATTATATTCTTCTCAGCCTCTTTTAGGTAATCTTCTGCATCCTCCCAGGGTGGTTTTGTTCCTTTATACCTATATCTTTCGATAAGTTCAATCAAATTCTTATCATTTATATCATCTGTAATCAAATAATCCTGTCCAGTATAGACAGATGGGGTTGCCATTCTTTTAATATCAGGTACATTATAAATCTCGCCAAGTGCCTCTGCCAGTTTTTTTGTCTTTCTATCAGCAATGTTAAATTTCTTAACCACAAGGTTTGGGTATTTCCATTGCAGATATTTTATTTGATATTCAGCACGGTCACATTTTGGGCAGCCTGGTTCATAAAAGTAGGCAAGATAGACTTCAATTAGTTCATGTTTATTTCCGCTTTTTTCTCGCTGCTCTTCCAAGATAGGTTTTTCGGTATACTGTGTGTCTTTTATTAAATCTATCCTTTGAAATGGAATCCCATCTTTTGAATACTTATTCAATATCGTTTCAAGTTCTGCCTCTATCGCTTCGAATCCTAATAAGAAATTCCCTATTACCATAATCGGGAATTCATTATCTGTACTATAAAATGCCTCTTCAAGTTTGACAAGAGCCTCGTAATTTTCTATTTTACTTATATCAAAATACCTTATACTCACCCGGTCTTGATATTCAGATATTATCTGAGGGAGGAATTCATATATTATATATTGACAATTCTCGCAGTCCTCTTCATAAAAAACAAACATACAAATCTCAGACTCTCCTGAGTCAGCATAAGATGATACAGTGATAGAAATTAGCGATACTATCAATAAATTGATTATCATTTTAGATCTGATCATATTCATAAAATCCCTTTTTCGCATTTCTACCTTTCGTTTTTATTATGATTTATGGTTCATCTCCAATTTAGTTGGTTTAAATGATATTCAAGAGATGCTAAACCTATTGATGATGAACTAGTGCTGGGTCAGCAAAGGTAATTTCGCTTTTTTAAGAATATGGTAGGCGCAAGCTTCAACCTGCGAATTACAACGCAACCTGAAGGTTGCGGCTACCTCTAAAATGTAATATACCTTACCTTACACAGCACTAGTTACTAAAAAAATGGGATTAGCCAAAGGTTGAATAAGAATTTGGAGATAGCAGTATATCATTAAAATCCAGTTTTCTTAAAAGAATCCAAACGCTCTTTTACATATTCATAAAAATCTTCGTTCAGCACTCTATCATATGAAATTGTAAAACGGGGGTACGGAAGTCCCATAACAAATCTATAGTGTGACTCAAGCGTTGTAATGTCTGTCTTCCTATCAATTTGAAGGAAGTATCTCTGAGAGGAATCAGGGATTTTCTTTTGCATTTCTTCTGGAATTGCAATAAGGTATATAAAGGATAACACCTCTTCCTCTGTTATATTCAGGTCAGGAAAATTGGTCTCAATTGTGCATGCTAATGTATCATCCTGCTCTATGAACTTTAGTGAATATTTATCCAGGGTATCAATTGCATCGGCAAGATATGCACCAAGACCAACACTCATACTATAAAGAAGTCCACTTACTATCACTGCTGCATCATCTGAAACACCAAGACCCCTTTTGTGTCTTATATACTGAAATCTAATGCTCGGATGACGTAAGAAATCCACATTCTTTGAGTCTCGTAAAATTAAGCCTTCTTCTATGTATTCAGCTATCTTATTCTCATGGTTACCATGTGCAAGAACCTCTCCATTCAGATTCATCTTTTCCATTACCTTGAGATCGATAAGGTATGGCTTTCCTCCACCCATATTGGTTTTAAACTTCTTGTTCACCCTCATGCGCATCGAAAAATCATCCATCAATCCACCAAGATACAAGCCTCTCAGCACATCCTCAGGATTTACTTCCCACTGCAAGAAAAGAGGACAACGCATTAAAGGCTCATTATGCTTGTTTAAAAGACGAGGAAGATTCTCTCCATCTATTACTCGCTCAGCATATTCGTATATTTCATCTATCAACATCTGTCTCTCAGAACGTATAATAAATTCTTCTCTTCTCAGTGCATGAACAATATCATTAATCGTGGTATCCACAAACTTTCGTCCTTTAAATGCACCATCACCATTATGGGAATGACCTTCTATTGTCTGGATAAAGAGAAGGTCTTCGACAATAGACTTTGTAAAAAGGTCTTTTTTCTTGCGTAATCTCTGAAAATCCTTCCATATCAAATCCTTAGGTGCTATCTGCATAAAATCCCCTCCTATTTATAGTTAGCCCACCGCTTTAGCGGTGGGAATAGAAAAAGAACAACACCATAGCCATCCTGCCATTTTAATTTAAAGCGTGGTTTTATCTTTTTGACGTACTTCCTCTTGCAGAATCTTCAGAAAATCAGGCCTCCAGTTCCTATCAATAATAGGCTCACGATTATGAGTGCTCCAGATAAAATGATAATAGAGCTGGAAAAAAACATGCGCCATTTTGTTTTTTCATACCCACTGCTGAAGCAGTGGGCTGATTAAAACCTGACATTTCATACCCACCGCTGAAGCAGTGGGCTAATTAAAACCTGACATTTCATACCCACCGCTGAAGCAGTGGGCTAATTAAAACCTGACATTTCATACCCACCGCTGAAGCAGTGGGCTAATTAAAAACCAATATACCTATTTTATTATTTTCAATATTTCCTTGAACTCTTTTCCCTCTGCTACTTTCAATAATTCAAATAGTGCTGTCTCTACACTTGTAAGGCTGGCACCTGTATCCTTTATTCTGTCGAGACCTACCCTTTTATTCTTTACTGTCCTTGAAGAAACGGTATCCACAACAACCTGTACTTCATACCCGAGATTGATTAAATCTACAGTCGTTTGATAAATACATATGTGTGTCTCAATTCCTGCGATTAGAATATGTTTATGGTTGAGGGCTTTAAGCTCCTGCATAAACCTTTCATTCTGGCAGCAGCTGAAACTAATCTTACTTATCGGTCTTTTCGGGGATAAAATCTGGGCTATTTCAGGTATTGTGGGACCAATTTTCTCGGGTGTTTGTTCTGTCCATATAATTGGCAGTCCAAGGATTTTTGCACCCTTTATAAGTATCTGGAGGTTTTGGAATAGGGACTCTTTTTCGTACATCAGATGTGCTAATTTTCCCTGAATATCAATTATTACAAGAATGGTGTTATCTAAGGCAAGCATAATTAATAATATGTATTATTCGCCGAATTTTAATCAATTATGATACCATCCCTGATCTTTACAATACGGTCAGCATATTCACTTATCTCAGGGTCATGGGTAACGGCAATTAGCGTCCTACCCTCTTTATGCAGACTCCTGAAAAGCTCCATTATCTCATGACCTGTCTTAGAATCAAGATTACCTGTTGGTTCGTCAGCAAGGACAAGCTTAGGGTTATTTACCAGTGCCCTGGCTATGGCTACACGTTGGCGTTCACCACCTGAGAGCTCAGTCGGTCGGTGATTTACACGGTCCTCTAAGCCTACACGTTCGAGAACATCAAGTGCCCTTTTTCTAATTGCAGCAGCTCTTCCACCGGAATACATTAGTGGCAATTCCACATTCTCAAATGCCTTCATACGGGGAAGTAAATTGAAGGTCTGAAAAACAAATCCTACTTCTCGATTTCTGGTGTTGGCAAGCTCATCTTCTGATAAATCTTGTACCTCTCTCCCTCGAAATAAATAAGTTCCGGAAGTTGGTGTATCAAGACAACCGAGTATATGCATAAGTGTAGATTTTCCAGAACCTGAAGGACCCATTATCGCAATGAATTCACCCTCCTCAATATTCAGATTTACACCCCTGAGGGCATTAACATCAATATTGCCCATTTTATATACCTTTTTTATCTGTTTTGTTTCTATTAGCATCTTATTTTCCTACCTTTACTCTAATCCCACCCCGTTTTTTTTCCTTTTCTTCTCCACCCAATAATGGTTCCTGTAGTTTCACATCTATTTTTTCTCCATCTTCTAATTCTCTGAGTGTCTTATATGGTCCTGTAAGTATAGTATCACCTTCAAATACTCCGTCAACTATTTCTATACCATTTTCACCTGTAATTCCTAATTTCACCTGAACAACCTTTGAATTTTTTTCTTTAGCCAGAAACACAACATCCTCCTCGGTTCCTTCTATCTTTTTTCTTCCCACTGCTGTATATGGTATTACGATAACAGAGTCTCTGATATCAACCGTAATCTCACATGTAGCCGACATTCCAGGATAAAGTCTTTCAGGAGCACCTGATATTTCTACCTCAATTGGAAAGCTGATAGCCTCCTCATAACCATAGCCTGAACTTGCCGGTATACCACCAATTCTTATTACTCTACCCTCAAAGGTCGTATCTGGTAAAGCATCTACCTCTATTTTAACAGGCTGGTCTGGATTTATCCTTATTACTTCAGTCTCATCAACAAGCGCCTTAACAAACATCTTTGAACGTTCGGCGATTGTCATAATTACTGAACCAGGAGTACTGATTGTACCCATTACAGCCATCTCACCTTGCTCTTTATTGATCTGCATCACCTCACCATCAACAGGTGATTTTATGATTGTCTTGTTATAATTCTCTTTTGCCTCGTTGTAGGATTCAAAAGTTGCATCGGTCTCTGTTTTCGCCATCTCGTAGCTCAGTTTTTCACTTTCGTATTGTTCCTGAGAAATCAGTTTGTTATCATATAATTCATCCATACGTCTCAGGTCGCCTTCTGCCTTGGTTAACTTCGCCCGTGCAAAATCCAGCGAAGCCTTTACTTTTTTAAGTCTGGCAAAATAGGTGCTTTGTTCAATAATACAAAGAATATCCCCTTTTTTCACCCTATCACCTTCGTTTACCTTTAGTTCAATAATCCTACCCATAACATCGCTACCAATCTGGACCTGATTAAGGGCTTTTAAAGCACCTTCAGCTCTTACCTTAGAGATTATGTTATCTCTTTTTGCAATAGTGGCATCTACCTTTATACCCCTTTCCCCTCTCGCCAGGTTAATGATAATGATAATAATAATAAAAACAACTATTCCTATTATAATAAAAAGTTTCTTCTTTTTTTTCATATTCTTCTCCTGATATAATATTGCTGTGTTAAATATCAACCACAGAGGTTACATATAATATTAAATATCAAACATCAAACCTGCCTGCGGTAGGCAGGTATTAAAATGACAGATAAAAAATCAAAAATTAACGAAGAGATGCCTCTGTGTTCTTCATGTGCTCTACAGTTAAAAATCTCCATATTCTCTCTTAAATTTTTCTTTTAACTCTGCATGCTTCGCGAACTCTGCGGTTAATTACAATTAATTTAAATTTCCCCACCTACTACATATTTGATTTTCGCCTTTGCGAGTTTACAGTCATACTGAGCAGAAACATATGTTACCTCGGCATCCAGCAGGTCATTTTCTGACTGGAATAGCTCAAGTGTAGAAATCAAGCCAAGTTCATACTGCAATTTCGCCAGATCATCACCCTCTTTTGCTGCATCATAAAGACTCTGGGCAAGATTCAGGTTTTCATATACAGTCATACAATCAAGCCATGCCTCCTTAACATCTTCGACCACACTCAACCTCTTATTTAATAGGTTCAATTTCGTCATATCCATAATGGTCTTCATTTTAGAGACCTCAAAAGGATAGGTAAATAGATTAATACTGGCAGAAGCAGACCAACCAGAGCTCTTTACTGCCTCATCCCTTATCGTGGAGAAGTTATCAGGGAAATCCTCACTGCTATAATTCCAGAGCCACCTAAAAGAAACCTGGGGGACAAATGATAGCATACTACCCCAGAATCCAATATTTGAATTTTTCATCTCTTCCCTTGCTGCCTTTATTGTAGGTCTCGCTTCCAGGCTTATGGTTATGAGTGTATCAAGATCAGGCAATTCAAAATCATTGTCGGTTTCTACGGGTTCGAGCAAGATTTCAGTTTGATGCCAAATTCCAAGTATATTAAGTATTAGTCTCTTTGCAATCTGATAATCCTTGCCAGCAGAGGATAGATATAATTTGGCTCGATTGAGAGACACCAGTGCGTTCAGGATGTCCAGTTTAGATGCCTGCCCGAGTTCTTGCCTTTTGGATACTAATCTCATATTTTCCTCTGCTCGTTTTATGGCATTTTGACGCATCTGTAGTAGTTTCTCTGCCTTTAAAACAGCTAGATACTGTGCTTCAACCTGATAATACAGTGCATTTGTTGCCTCTTCAAGTGTAGCGCCAGCAGAATTAACACTGGATTTGCTTTGAATAATAGAGGCAAGTTCCTGAATATCGAATACTGTCTGATTTAAAGAAAAACTAAAATTATAACCCTCTAACGAGGTGTAGGGCCACTGTTCATATGTAACATCAGAATATGTGACTCCAATTGACGGGTTGAGTATGTTGGAGGATAATTCATCATATAAACCAAGCTTGTAATATCTATAATTTAATTCCTCAATACCATATGCCGGGTTATTTTCAATCGCTATTTGTTTTGCCTGTTCCAGGTCGATTTTTAATGTATTACTTAAAAGAAATATAGACAATATTATACCTATCACTTTAACCCTCCCATTCTTAAGCCAATTGTAGCAAGGGTCGCAAGACCTGCAGCAAACAACAACCAGGTAACAAAGACAAGGATATAACTTTTCTTTCTATCAAATTCAGAAACCACAGAAATGCCAATAGATAACAGAATAAATGCCCATATATTAAAAAAATCAATCTGTGCAAAAAAATTATAGAAAAAGGTTTCCTGCTTCAGGAAAGGCGAGAATAGAAGTAAACTCGTATGTATCTCGGCTGATTGTTTAATAAGAGACAATGGTGTTTTTAATATGATTCCGGCAATTGTAACAAGATATGAGTATGCTGTTATTGAGAGTAACTTTTTAAATCCAGCCTCTTTACCTATTTCATAACCTCTGGTCTGATAACACCAGGTATAAGAACAGCGGTACCAATTAATGAAAATACAGCTAGCACAAGGAATGCAATAAACCATACAGGCTTTTCCTTTATATCATTGAAGACCTCTACAGGCTCATAGAATATCCTTATAATATTTTTCATATCTTTACTCATACTGAAGTGCCCTTATGGGGTCAAGTTTTGCAGCTTTTGAAGCTGGATAAATACCAAAAAATAAGCCAATAATAACAGAGAATCCAATTCCCAGAGCAACACTCCAGAATGGGGTACTTGCCGGTAAAGGTGTAAACGCAGCTATCAACTTACTAAGACCAAATCCCAACAATACTCCCATTCCTCCACCAGCCCCTGTTAAAACCACCGCCTCAATAAGAAATTGAACCATTATATCTCTTCTTTTTGCACCTATTGCCATACGTAAACCTATCTCTCTTGTACGTTCGATAACCGATACAAGCATAATGTTCATAATTCCAATTCCACCAACAATCAGTGCCAACGATGCGATACCAATCATAGAGGTATAAATACCTGAAGTAATTTTCTTATAAATATCGACTATCATCTGCTGAGTGTTTAAGGCAAAGTCATTCTCTTCATTAAATCTATTGCCTCTTCTCTGTCTCAATAATTCCTCCATTTGTTCCTGAGCCTCTTCTATCGGGAAGGTCTCACTTGTCTGTGCAACTATAAAAGGAGATTCATAAGTAGAATACCAACCGCGAGTAGACCCGACATATTTACTTAATGTAGTAAGAGGAATAATTAAAGTATTATCCAGGTTATTTCCCATGAAATTGCCACGCTCCGTCAGCACACCAATGATCTCAAACTTATAGCTTCCAATATAAACATCCTTACCTATAGGGTCCTCTCCTTTCTTAAAAAGATTTTCTACAATATAAGCACCCACAATACAAACCTGTCTCCTGAAAGAAAGGTCTGTTTCGATGAAGGTTCTACCTCGCTCTATTTCGTAGTTTGATATTATCATATAATCAGGGGTTGCACCTTCAATTTGATTAATCTCAATCTCTTCACTACGATACGCAATCTTTCTTCCCCTACCCCAGGTTGACTGAGCAAATGTTACTCGCTCAATGGATGGAAGTTTAGATATTGCCTCTACATCCTCTTCTGTAAAATCCTTCCTTTTGGCAATTTCCCTGTATTCCTTTCTACTCATATGTCCACCCATAACCCGCCATTGATATTTCTGTGCATATATTACATTGCTTCCAATGGTACCAAGAATCTTGTACACATATCTATTCATGCCCTGAACAATGGAGGTCATCGTTATCACAGTCATTACACCAATAATTATACCGAGGGTGGTTAAAAATGTCCTCATCCTCTGCGATTTTAGAGCAAGTAATGCCGTCTTTGTATGAACCAGAAACTTCATAAAAAATTATAATTTTCTAATACCAAGCAGCTAAAAAATATAAATATATATCTTTATCTTAGCAACGTCATTCTCCTTGACTGTGCAAAATCACCTGTACTCAACCTGTAAAAATAGATACCATTTGTTGCTGTACAACCATATTTATCCTTACCATCCCATGTGACAGTATAATTACCAGGTCCATTCTCACCATTAAATAAATTCTTCACCAATCTTCCTGTTACATCGTAAATATCCAGAGAAAGAGTTGTTTGAACTGGAAGCTGGTACTTAATAGTTGTATACTCATTGAATGGCTCAGGATAGTTATTAGAAAGCAAAGTAATATCAGTATCAAAGTTTTCACAAATACCCGTTATCCAGTCACTCCTATCAAAATAGGCATTCTGATAAGGAAAATCAGCATATACTATTCCATAGATGCCACTTGACACGCGCTCTATTACAGGTTTAACAGAATAGCGAGGCTCATAGTCACTGAATTCAACTGGTGCACTCCATGGATCAAGAGGATAATCCCTCCAGGAATACATGCCATATTGATGTTCACCATCCCATAACCAATGAACAGCTCCCATCCCATCACCATTCCGGGATGTTACATCACACATATCACCTGCATGTGTAGTATCACCTACAAACCACCAGTACCAGAAAGCCCCGGCATCATAAGAGATACGATACTTTACCCATGGATTAGATGCACCATAATGTGGAAACATGGTTATTACTGTATCATAATAGGCACTAATGGAAGAACCCGCCCAAAGACATCCAGAGTAATCGATAGCGCCATAATTTTGCCATATTCCAATGTAGTTAATTCCTAACACTACTACACTATCATCTGTATTGATATAAGAGACATAGGAAAATATATCCTCGTCAACTGAGTATGGCTTGTTGGTACATATATCAAGTCCCCTTAATGCGTCATTAACTAAAGGGTTAGAATCTAACCAGTTCGCATTTAATGGATAATTCCAGTAAAAACAGAGACTATTATCTGACTGGATTGCTGTATAGTATACTCTGTCGTTATAGTAATCAGCATTACTGGTTAAGGCTATATCTTCTATCGTTATCCCATGGTCAAATACCTCAATCCAACCATAGTCTCCATCAACATAGCCACTGTCTGTATCAAATCTTCTTACGCGTGCAGATGTTAGAGAATCTATCCCATTATGCGTGTATCCAACAAAGAAATAATTGCCAGCTACCACAGCACTTATATCATTTATGTAAAAAGATGCCCACCATATATAGGTTTCTAACCACGTTTTTCCTGTATCTTCTGAAATATATACAGACCATTTATATTGTGTGTCCTCCGGATACAGAAATGCAGCAAATAGATTTCCGTTTGCGTTTTCGACATCAAGATTCACTACATAAATGTCTTCCCTGCTACCAATCTGAACATCCTCTCCCCACTTTGATTCCGTTTTTATCGGTTCTTTCCATTGTATCCCACATGATACATCCTGGAGGTCTGCAAAATTACGAAACAGCTCAATTGCTCCTGCATAATTTCCACTGTTCCACTTGTTTTCAACAAGACTGGAATGTTCAATCATGTCTATTGATTTTTCCTTTGGAAGTTCAATCTTCAATATAGCATTTTGTCTTTCGGTTTGACTCAAAGACTCCAGTCCCTTCCATATAGGCTTACATTCTCTTATAACTGTAGGTTCTACATAACCAAAACTATGATTATTTGCAGCAAAAATTGTTCCACAAAGAGCTATAATTATACATAAGGTCAATACTACTTTCATCTCTTCCTCCTTTTTGCAGAGTGAACACACATTTTACTTATTTAAAAAAAATTAAATCACAACCATCCCATAAAATATATTTATATCACCCCCTATGGTCTTAAATTATATGATAATTACGAAATTTGAAATTAGTCATTTTTCCTTTATCTTTTTTCCTGTTGTCTGCCTGCCCTGCTTGTCCTGTAGCGTAGTGTACAGGATGAAATGCGAGCTTGTGAGCTATTTCATCAGGGGCTTGCCCTGTGAAATGCATAGCATATTTCATCAGGGTCATTCATTAATGCGCCCTCACAATATCCTTAATCCTCATAAGTCTTGAAAGCGCTGAACGTTCCATCTCAGAAAGCTTCATAACTATATATCGAAGTGTCTCTTCAAGATTTGGTATAAGGATATATTCAAGGGCATTCACCCTTCTACGGGTTTTTTCAATCTCCAATGCAACAAGTTCAAGAGTTTTCTCTTTTGCTGCAAGTTCAAGAAGCTCCCCTATTATCTCGTCAAGACTCATCAGGGCTGCATCCAGCTCTGGTGATGTCCCGTAATATCCATAACAGATTATCTCACCACTAACAGATTGCGTAAGAACTGGAACCTTAACATTCATCAGATTTTTCTGCTCCAGTCTTACCTCAACATGCTTCGTAGGAATAAAAAGCGCCTCTTTCAGTAAGTCTGGTTCCATGCTGGCTCTTGCAAGAAGAAATTTTTTTGTAACACGAGTAAGTTCCCTTTCAATCTTCTCTCTCAGCACTTCAAGCTCTCTGGTCATAGCAAGAAGCCTCTCCATAAGTTCGTCCTGCTTATCCTTAAGGAGTTTGTGTCCCCTTTTTGCAATCTCTGTGCGCTTACGGAGCCTTAAAAGCTCCATTCTCGTTGCATTTACATTAAGCCTCATATTAATCACTGTCTATTGGACGCAGATCTTCGCAGATTATCTTGATTATTTTATTTTACAAATAATTATTCTTTTCGTGGTTATTCGCGTTTATGATTTTTTGTAATACTTGTCAAGGTGCTCATCCCTTATCCTTTTCAATTCCGCCCTGGGAAACATCGATAGAAGTTCCCAACCAAGATTTAGTGTGGTTTCTATATCCCTATCTTCATAATCATCCTGGGATATATATCTTTTTTCAAACTCGTCTGAGAAGTTCAAATATAGTATGTCCATATCAGATAGTGCCGCCTCACCAAGTACGATTGAGAGTTCCTCTGCCTCCTTACCTCTTGAATAACAAGCAATCAATTGATTAAAGAGGTCTGCATGATCCTCTCTTGTTTTACCCTCTCCAATTCCTTTATCCTTAAGTCTTGAAAGTGATGGTAATACATTTACAGGCGGAAATACCTTCTTTCTAAAAAGCCCTCTTCCAAGTAGAATCTGCCCTTCTGTAATATATCCAGTTAAGTCAGGAATCGGATGAGTTTTATCATCCTCAGGCATTGTAAGAATCGGAATGAGTGTTATTGAACCCTTTTTATTCTTCAACCTTCCAGCCCTCTCGTATACCGAGGCAAGATCAGTATACATATATCCGGGGTAACCCCTTCTCCCTGGTATCTCTTTTCTCGCTGCAGATATTTCCCTTAGTGCCTCACAATAGTTGGTCATATCTGTAAGTATTACAAGTGTATGCATCTCGAGTTCAAAGGCAAGATACTCTGCTGCTGTCAAAGCAACTCTTGGTGTTGCTATCCTCTCAATAACTGGGTCATTCGCAAGATTTATAAACATGGATGCCCTTGATATAGCTCCTGTCTCTCTGAAATCGTTTATAAAAAACTCAGCTTCTTCATAAGTAATGCCCATGGCAGCAAAAACCACTGAAAATTTCTCCTCTTTTCCAAGTACTTTTGCCTGACGTGCTATCTGAGCAGCTATTGAATTATGAGGAAGACCTGAACCAGAGAATATAGGGAGCTTCTGTCCTCTTACAAGTGTATTTAATCCGTCTATTGCAGATATACCTGTCTGGATAAACTCATCCGGATAATTCCTGGCATATGGATTAAGAGGAGAACCATTTATATCGGCTTTCACCTCAGGAAGAATCTCGGGAGCATTGTCGATGGGTTCACCCATACCATTGAATATCCTGCCTGTTATCTCAGGTGATAGAGAAATTTCAATACCCCTTCCCCTGAATCTCACCTTTGTCTCGGGAATATCAATACCTCTTGTTCCCTCAAACACCTGTACCAATGCTTTATCTTTGTCAACCTCAAGAACCTGTCCCTTTCTAACCTCGCCATTCTTCAATTCTATCTCGCACAGCTCGGCATATTTTATCCCACTGACCCCTTCTACAAGCATGAGAGGACCTGATATCTTTATAACGGTTCTATATTCCTCTGCCATAAACTCCCCTATTTTTTATTAATCGTTATTTGTTATTAGGTAATTAAGTAATTCTTATTAGCCACTAAGCCACTAAGACACCAAGTGTTCAAAAAATTATATATATTCTAAAACAAACAAGTTATTAAGTATACCCACTTTACTCAGTTTATTGTGTTTATTGAGTTTACACAGTTTACTCTGTTTTTGAGTTTGTTTTAAAATCCGAAATTCGCAATCCGACGGCTTCAAGTCATTAAGTAATTAAGTTATTAGGTCATTAAAGAAATAGTCAATTGTCAATTTAAAATCGTCAATCTTCAATAGGCATTCAACATTTCTTCTAATGCCACCAAGTCCGTTAGCTAACGGAAAGGCACAAAGTTTTTTATTTACTGATTACTGATAACCGATGACTTTCGCTCTTCACGCTTCCCTTATCGCGACTGTGAAGTCCCTCCTACCTTTAATTTACTATTTTTGATTGTCGATTTACAATTGCTTTCCAATTTGTGTTCCTCAATAGTAAATATTCAATTATTACTATTCCTCCCTCTTCCCCTGTACTAACCAACTTACCAACTAACCAACTATTCCCTCTTCTCTCTTCCCTGTTTCACCGGTTCCCCGTTTCTCGCCCTACGCCCTACGCTTTACACACTACGCTTTTCGCTCTTCATTCTTCGCAACGAGGACGTTGCTCCTACCATCACCTGCTTAAAAAGTATCTGTATACATCTGCCTTAATCTGCTTCCAAATTCTATCGCGACTGGGAAGTCCCTCCTACCACATTAAACATTAAACATTAAACATTTAACATTTCGTTCACATTCAACCATTCAACTATCAAAGCTTATCAATATCCTTCCTGAGTTCCTCTATCTTTTTTATCTTCTCCTCTTCTATATATTTCATCCTCGAAATCCGCTCCCAGATAGGGGACTTTATTATTTCATCCATTGTCTTTCCCGTCTTTAACAGAGATTGCACCTTCTTATAGAGATAAAGTATGGTTGAGAGCATCTCCTTTTGTTTCTTAATCGATGTATATGTATCAACCTCATGGAATGCATTTTGATGAAGAAAATCCTCTCTGATTGACCGTGCAATCTCAAGCAGCAATCTTTCTTCATTAGAAAGCGATTCAATTCCAACGAGCCTCACAATCTCCTGTAACTCTGACTCTCTCTCTAAAATTATCATTGCATCCTTTATCTCTGAAGGAAATTCTTCTCCAACGTTTGCATCCAACCATTCCCTTAAAGTGTCTGAATAAAGCGAATAACTTGAAAGCCAATCTATCGCAGGGAAATGTCTTGCATTTGCGAGTCTATCCTGCAAATCCCAGAAGACCTTAACAACCCTGAGCGTTGACTGTACTACAGGGTCAGCAAGGTCTCCACCAGGTGGTGATACCGAACCAATCACAGTAAGAAATCCCTCCCTTTCAGGAGCTCCCTGGCATTTTACCCTTCCTGCCCTTTCATAAAACTCTGCAATTCGTGTGCCAAGATAAGCAGGATAACCCTCTTCACCTGGCATCTCTTCAAGTCTTCCCGATATCTCTCTCATTGCTTCTGCCCATCTTGATGTTGAATCTGCCTGTAGTGTCACACGGTAGCCCATATCCCTGAAATACTCTGCTATGGTCATTCCTGTATAAACTGATGCCTCCCTTGCAGCCACAGGCATATTGGATGTATTTGCCACAAGTATAGTCCGCTTCATAAGTGGTTCGTCGGACTTTGGGTCCTTTAGCTCAGGAAATTCTAATAATACATCTGTCATCTCATTACCCCTCTCACCGCATCCCACAAACAGGATAATGTCTGCATCTGCCCACTTGGAAATCTGGTGCTGAATTACAGTTTTTCCGGATCCAAAGGGACCCGGTACACATGCAGTTCCACCTTCAGCAACAGGAAAGAAGGTATCTATCACCCTTTGACCCGTATACATAGGTATCTCCGGTGGCAACTTCTTTTTGTAAGGCCTTGCCATTCTCACCGGCCACCTCTGCATAAGTGTTATCTCTCTCTTACCATTTTTAGTATCGACCATACAAACAACATCAGTGACATTGAATTTACCCTTCTTTATATCAATAATCTTTCCTGTGATACCAGGTGGTATCATAATTCTATGCTTGACCAGAATAGTCTCCTCAACCTCACCAATTATATCCCCACCAGCAACCTCATTACCTTTCTCTTTTGTTGGTACAAACTCCCATTTATGTTCCCTGTCAAGCCCGGGAATTGCGATTCCCCTTGTGATATAATTACCTGCCTGTTTCATAATATCATCAAGGGGTCTCTGGACTCCATCATATATTGAACTTATAAGACCAGGTCCAAGTTCAACAGATAGAGGTTCATGTGTGGGGTATACTGATTCCCCGGGTCCAATTCCCCCAGTTTCCTCATAAACTTGAATTGATGCAAGGTCTCCCTTCAATTCTATTATCTCTCCTATTAGATTTGCCTTACTTACCCTTACTACATCGTACATTTTGGAACCACTCATACCCTTTGCTACAACAAGAGGACCTGAAACCTTTATTATCTCACCAAAATCTTTCATAGAGACCCCTTTCTCCCCCCCATCAAATCCACGCCACAAGCCTTTTTAACAAGATTTCTCATACGTTCACGAGTAAATCCACTTGCTCCAAGTGGTCCGGGTATTGATAGTAAACAGGGAAGTGGTTTAAAAGAAACCTCTTTAAAAATTGATTCTGCACCACTCAGAAACTTATCCGATACGAATATAACACCCACATTCTCCTCTATAAGCTCCTGTACTGTTTTGATAAACTCATGCTCAGAAGTAACCGGGTAAATCTCGACACCTACTGCGCTGAAAGGCATTATAACGTCATATTCTCCAACTGCTGCAAGTTTAGTCGCCATGATAGATTAGTAATTATGTCATTAAGTAATTAAGTTATTCTGGTTTATTTGGTTTGTTTAGTTTGTTTAGTTAAAAGACAAGTAAAAAGGAAAAAGTAAATTGTCAATAGTCAATTTAAAATCGTCAATCTTCAATTACCATTCAACATACAACATTTAACATTTAACATTAGACATTTAACATTAGACATACGTTTCCGGCAACCTTTCTTTTAACAACTCCTCTTCTATACCATAAATGCTGGAAGTAAAAAGCATGCGTAAGATTTTAAATTCATTCTCCTTTGCATAGAAATATGTAACCACAGGCTCAACACCAAATGCAAGATATTTTGAATGCCTTGAAAAATCAATAAAAACATCATCACAAAACTTCTCAAGTTTGAGAAAAGAACCCTTCTCAAATACTGGTGGTGCTCCCTCACTTAAGATATGAACATAAGGAGTATATTTGAAATACTCCCACACACTCTCTACTGTCTCATCGTAGATTGCCAACAATTCTTTACTGGGTATAAAACCACCATCAATCAAACCAAAAGAAAATCTTCTCTTATCTACTTTTGCCCACTTGGTTCTTATAAGTGTCTTTATATTGACAAGGTCAATGTCAATCTTATGAAGTGCGGAGATAAATAAATTACCTGACTCAAGAACCCTATCACTGCGATACTCGAAAAAACTCTTATCAAGTATAATATCCAACATTCCTGGGTCTTTGTCTATATAGTATGATTCTACTGCCTTTTCAATCCCTTCTTCATACATTGAGGGTAATCTAAAATATAATTCGTTTCTGAATATATCAGTAATCTCTGAAAGTGATATGTTGCCGTATGGTGAGAGAGATTTGGGTTCAGTCTCGGTGATTTTTGCCTTTAGACACATCTTAATGTTGTAACTATCATATTGAGATCTTAAAAACTGCATTACAGGCGGGTCTAAAATCAATTTTTCCATAAGCAAGAATAACACCTCTCTCCCCCTACTTATTATATCTTCATATTCACGAGGTAAATTAGGAAGGAGTTGTGCATAATCCGTATCTCCAAGAGACTTTAACAGTTCTTCTCCGGACATTCCCATGAGACGAGAAATTTTCTGAGAAGTAAGCAGTCCTGTTTCAAGTGACCTTATTCTTGCAACTGCATATGCATATCTCTCATCTTCACTCTCTATGTAGGGAAAACTTATAACCATAACAAAAGATAGTCATAGGGTCCTGATGAAATAGTAAACATTCCACAGGATAAATCTTAGAGTCATAGAGTCATTGTGTCCTTTACTCCTACCACCTATTACCTGTCACCTGTCAGCTACTTTTCGCAACGAGGACGTTGCTCCTACCATCACCTATCACTTTCATCATTCAACATTAAACATTAAATATCTAACATGTATCTGTATCATTTAACCAATTAACTACTCAACTAATCAACTCTTTTATCGTCCGTCAAACGACGGACTCCTACCCTCCCTTTTTGTAGGAGGGGTTTCCTAACCCCGATTAACCATAATGGGAATTTATCGCGACTGGGAAGTCGCTCCTACATTAAACATTTAACATTCATCATCCCACATTCAACATTAAACATTACTCTTCCCAAACAATATCCTTACCAATTCAGTTTCTAACAATTCCCTTTTCTCCTTAATTATGGTTCCAACTGATGCATCGATATCTTTATTTTTACCCTTTAGTATGAATCCTCTCCTTATTGGTATCTTCTCATTTGATAGTTTGAGTTTCCAACCCTTATCCTTGTTTATCTTCTGGACGAATTTCTCATTTATTATCTTCTCATCTTTACATACAAAAACCTCTTCTTCCCCTGATTCAACAGAGTTTTCAAAAAGAGATTCTATAAGCTTCGAGTACTTATCACCCTTACAAATATCATCCACCACCTTGTTAAAAAGACTATTCATTAGTTCGTGCTTATATCCGAGTAAGGCATTTCTCTGCTCAATCTCTTTTAAACCTATTAACCTTTCAAATTCCCTTTCACCTTTTTCTTTTGCCCTTCTTTCTATTTTCTCTGTAACCTTTTTGAGTTCACGCTTTGTTGCACTATCAATCTCCTTCTTCTTCTTTTCTGCCTCTTTTATAATCTTATTACTTTCCTTTTTCGCATCTTCCAGTATTTTTTGTGATACCTTATCCATTGATTCTCCTGGTATAATATTCATTATACCTGATTACTCAGATATTTAACTACCTTACACCTTTATAGTCCAATCTAAAATCATAAATCTTGGTGTCTTAGTGTCTTTCCGTTAGCTAACGGACTTAGTGGCATACAATTCTTATAACTAAATTTTTATCCCAATATATATGATAAGGAATGAAATTACCAGACCAAGAACTGCATATGTTTCAACCATAACCCCAAATATCACAGCCCTCATTGCTGCATCAGGCTGCTTTGCAGCCATCTCAACACCAGCAGCACATACCTTTCCCTGATGAATCCCTGATGTGAAACAGGCTATGGCACATGGAAGTGCAGCAAATAGTATTTGTAAACCCTGTATAGTAGTGGGTATAAGAGGTGTTCCACCAAGAAGATTTAATTTGAGAATTACTATAATTGCAATAATAAACCCATAAAAACCCTGTGTGGATGGAAGAACAGCCAATAAAAATATCTTACCAAATTTATCAGGGTCCTCACTTAATACACCACTTGCACTTCTTCCAACTATACCAAGCCCTATTGCAGAGCCAACTCCGCCCATAAAGGATGCAATAGCCCCACCTGCTATTGCAAACATTAACCCAAGCTGTTCAAGTCCCATAATCCCCCCTGTAAATAAAAAATTTTTTGGTAAACAATTTATTTTACACACATCTGGAAAAAAGATTAGAAGATATTATATATATTTGCTTCTTTTATTTTACGAGTCTAATCCCTACCTATCGACAGGCAGGTCCCTGTTAAAAGTGTCATAGGGTCGACACAGTTTATTGAGTTTAACCGGTTTATTGTGTTTACTTTTTTCCTGTCTTTAATTCGTAAATAGTCAATAGTAAATCGTTTACCCTATGAAATGAGTATCTATTTCATCGGGGTCAATTACAAGTCCCTGTCAAGGAGTCCCATACCTACCAGATATCCTTCCCGATAAGAGTTACTGATAATCTGACAAATAGCTCTTCAATCTCCTCCCAGCTTCTCTTACCCGCCTCAACACCGATTGATAACTCACCCAGTCTATCCGGGTAAAGATAACTTGTTCCAAAGCATCCACCTATCTCGTCTATATCTCTATAATACCATGAATGCAAGAATACACCACCTCTTAACGTTTTTGTACCTATCTTTTTACTCAAACTTAAACCTATATTTGTTCCAGTTGAAAAAATATTATCAACACTCTCCCACATTTCCATATCAACATTTGTTGCAATCATCCAGTCCTGACTCACTCTATAGAATAACGATATTGAGTACTTTGGAGGAAGCTCTACATCGCTAAAGAAATGAGAATAACTCAGTGATAAATCCACCTTTTTATAACTTAATTTAAACTGGGGCCTCAATCCATATCCATATGTTGAACTATTAATAATATAAGTTGTTTTATCATAATTGCTCGATGTAAAGTTTGTTTCCCATATTTCCTCTGTCCTTCCAAAAGTTGCAAGTCCACCTATGCCAATACTAAAGGAATGAAATGACTTATATAAAGATATGGAAGTAATATTAATGCTTCCTGTTCCAGTAATTATCCTATCGTATCTAATATCTCCCAACTGATTATCTCTCGATTCGATATAAAAATTTTTTGAAAGTATGTTAGAGAGAGTAATGGCTACGCCAAATCTATTAGGAAGTGGAAAAAAGTAGTTTATATCATATAAAGAGAAAGACTGATCATTTCGTACATTATCCCCATCCCTTATTTGTATGAAATCAGCAAGAAAGGTTACACTAAATGTGTTTACCTCTGGCGTCTCAAATATTCTCGCACCCGCCATTCCCCTTTCAACTGCATTACCAAAGTCTACATATTCACCATAACCCAGGGATGAAAACACGGATGCATATGAAACAATAGGAACAAACAATAAGATTAATAATAAAAATCTTAATAAAGTTCTCATCTCATATCTCCTGTCTTATTCGTATAAACAACTTCAAGCATAATATCTCTACTGAAGGAAGCTCTAAAATGTGTTCCTTCTTTACCTTCGATTATGAGAAACCTATCCTCATCGGTTATCCATTCATCCACAAACCTTGTTATCTCTATTTTTACAATAGAATCTTCCTCTATTTTATACCCTGCAGATTGGCTACCTTTGTATCTTATGGAGATTTTAGGGTTTGGTCCAAACGTGCTAATTACAGTAATATACAAGTCGGCATTATTTACAGTCGCAACATTATCAAAATCAATAATCGAATCCGCTATAAAGATACTATCCTTATATTCATAGAATCCAGAGGCGATAAAAATATCCGTAGTATCTAAATCAAAAATGGTATCTACAAAGACATCCCTAATAGGTTCTTCTATTTCCAGTAAGGGACCTCTATATAATTTAATAATAGGTGTGAAATGTGAATCCTTTGAATAAAATGCACATCCCTCACCTTCTCCACACAAAGCTACATTAATTAAACTGTCATCGAGAACCTTATTAGCAGAAATACGGAGCAGTGTATCACCTGTCAAAGTATCTTCTATCCAGGAATATGATTCAGAAATAACGTCTGAAAGATGTGAGCTAACATACTCCCAATTAATTATACTATCTTCCTCAAACTCACCATCAAACCTTTTCAGATATAATTCTCCATCCACTCTACTATTCACCACAAACTCCAAAATCACACTGTCATACTGTACCTTGGTTTGCGGTCTTTCAAACGAGAGAAGACTTATCACATTATCACCTGTATAAATATAATCTGATGAGCCTGTTATAGAGTTTTCCTGAAAATAAGTGTGTGTAAAGCTAACAAGACTATCACAAACTACATCTCCGACTATATCATCTATAAAATCACCGCCCACAGGGTCATCCCTGTCACATGATACCAATATAAGAACAAACCCAATAATAAGAACCGAAATTTTAATGTCTAACATCACATTTTTCATTTTTTATTTTAACTCTCCTTTTTTAAAATTTACTATTTTCGATTGTCGATTCCTGTCTACCCCCGCCAAGGCGGGGCAGGCGACAGGTAGATACGATTGCATTCCAATATCATTTAACCTAATCAACCAATTAACTTTTCAACTAATCAACTCTTATCTCATTTAACATTTTACATTCAACATAATTATCGCGACTGGGAAGTCGCTCCTACCATCTAACACCTGAAACCTAACACCTATCACCTTCATCATTCAACATTAAACATTTCTTCTAATGCCACGAAGACACAAAGTTTTTTTATTTACTGATTACTGATAACCGATAATTTTCGCTCTTCACTCTTCCCTTATCGCGACTGGGAAGTCGCTCCTACCATCTAACACCTGAAACCTAACACCTATCACCTTCATCATCCCACATTTTTCCTTTTTTCACTTTTTACTTTTACCTTTTTACTTTTTACTTTCATTTAGGGTACCGGGTCATAACCACCTCTACTAAAAGGATTACACCTAAGAACCCTCCATATCCCAAGTCCCAGCCCCTTGAATACTCCATATCGTATTATTGCCTCCTTGGTATATTCAGAGCAGGTAGGGTAGAACCTACAGCTTGGTGGGAACAAAGGAGAGATTATCTTTTTATATATGTTCAGTACAAGGATTAACACATATTTCATACTACCAACCTTTTTCTTCCTTTTGCTCTTCTTCTCTTTAATATTTCTCTACCATCTTTCGTTGAACTTCTCTTCCTGAACCCATGTTTGTGATGACGCTTAATTCTCGATGGTTGATATGTCCTCTTCGGCATTATATACTCCTAGTTATTAGTTATAAGTTATTAGTTACTCGTTTTAGTTATAATAATTAAGCTATTCAGGTTTGTTTGGTTTGTCGAGTTTGTTTAGTTTATATGCTCGGGACTCACTATTTATCCCGTTGAATGTTTAAACTATTCCATCGGGACTGGATACTCGCTACTTCAATATACGGTTTATTGAGTTCGTTAGATTCATATAATTAACGTTGATAATTTTGATATTTAATATTTGATTTTTAATTTACTTATCCTACCCCCAGTCCGACTCGAACGGACAACCTACTGGTTCGTAGCCAGTTGCTCTATCCAGTTGAGCTATGGGGGCGAGAATTACTAATAGTCAATAAATTAACAGTTTACTCAGTTCTTTGAGTTTACTCAGTTTGTTGAGTTTTCTTGGATGACTTTATTTTAGATGTTAAGTAGCTTATCAGTCCTGAGTCAAGTTTAGAAACTTTCTCCGATTGATTGTATATACTTTCAAAGGTCTCTTTTGATATATAATTTTGATCTAAAGCTACATAATAAATACTTTGTATTTCAGCAGCAGAAGATTTGGATATAAAAAGAAATTGAATAAATTCTTTATTCGAGTGTCGAGAAAAACCCTCAGCTATGTTTGACATAGTAGAAACAGCTGCTGCGGTTGATTGGTCTCTAAGTCTATAATCCCTTTTAAAATTTTCATTCCTGTTTATAGAATTATAAACCATCCGAACGAGAATCCTTGCCTCCTTCCAACATTCAAGCTCTTCAAATCTTTTAACTGTCATTTATTCCCCAACAAACTCAATAAACCGGGTAAACCCAATAAACCCAACAAACTCAATAAACCGGGTAAACCCAACAAACTCAATAAACTCAACAAACTTAATAAACCCAATAAACTCAAATTATACGCCGCCTGGGAATCGAACCCAGAACCCACGGATTAAGAGTCCGTTGCTCTCCCTAGTTGAGCTAGCGGCGCATTAGAAATACTTATTTAAGCAATTTTACTCGATGATTAGTGTATATTTCGACGCTGTTATTATAACACGAACTCCCAAAAATGTCAAGAAAAAAAATCAACGGATTAAGCGGATTTATCGGATTATATAAAAAAGGGTCGCAGCTGTAAATGCTACGACCCCTGGGTAGACTGTGTCAGGACTTTTAAGACTTGTTTACATTGGTTGCTTTTTGTCCCTTAGCATCATCCACTACCTCAAATGTTACTTCATCACCCTCGAGCAGGTTCTTAAAACCCTCACCCTGGATTTCACTGTAGTGGACGAAGACATCATCACCACCATCTTCTCGTTCAATGAATCCATAACCCTTGGACTCATTAAACCACTTTACTTTACCTCGTACCATGTGTTACTCCCCTTTTTTTAAAAAAACAAAAAAACGTAACAGATTATAACACATTTTTTACACTTTGTCAAGAAAAAAAATCAGCCTGTCCCCTTTTTTATTTCTATTCCTTTATTTCAACAACAACATCCTTCTGGTTTTATTAAACGAGCCTGCACTCAATCGATATATATAAAAACCACCTGAGACATTTACTCCTTTCTCATTTTTACCATCCCAGACAACAGAATATTCTCCTGGTTGTTTTTCACCATTTACTAATGTCCGTACTAACCTTCCCAACTCATCATAAATGGTAATCTGCACAACATCTGATGTTCTGATTTCATAGCGTATAGTCGTAGATGAATTAAACGGATTAGGGAAATTTACATATAATACATAATCGTCTGGCAGAACCTGACCTTCTTCAACCGATATCCCACCACCTACATCGATCTGAAATATTGTTGCCGCTTGCCAGGATAACACCCAGATATACTGTCCATCCCATGCCAAATCCCTTGGATTAGTATGAGGAGATCTAACCATCCGTATGATTGAACCATCTGAAGGGTCAATCTGATATAACTTATCAGCTAAAAAATCATCGCTCCATAGGTATTGACTATCCCAGGTTAATCCTATTGAACCATCTCCTGGAGCAGGAATTGAGTCTAAAACCTGACCATCTGAAGGATCGACCTTATATATCATTTTTGTATAAAAGTCGTCAATCCATAAATATTGTCCGTCATAGGTTATTCCATGCGGCCAGGCACCATGAGGAGTAAACGAATGAATTACTGTTCCATCTGAGGGGTTTAATTTATAAATTTTATTTGGTTCTGATGGACCACCTCCATTGTCTGAAGCCCATAAATTAGTTCCATCCCATGCCAGACCTTCAACATAATTCCCTGGTGTAGTAAATGAACTTATTACTGCTCCATCTACAGTACTTACCTCATATATTAAGTCTGTCTGATAATCTGATACCCATAAATTGGTTCCATCATAGGTTAATCCCTGGCATCTGGAACCAGGGGCTGGAACTGTATGAATAATATCCCCTGTATCTTTATCAGTTGATATATCGGGAATTACAACTATTTTATCTGTGGTGGTTCTATAATCGATCCTACCATCAAGATCTATATCCTCTTGATATGTGTCCTGTGCATAGGTAAGGTTATGACTCAGAGTCAGGGTAACCAAAGCCAATAATACCAAGCACAACCCACTTCTTCTCATAAGACTACCATATTCCATACTTCCCTCCTCTTTGGTTGAAAATTTGAAAAAAAATTAAATAAAACATACCGAATGGCTAAGATAACAGGACTTCCAATTATAACACGAACCCATATAAAAGTCAAGAAAATATTAGGAGGAAAACAAAAGGTATGTTATTGGTTTTCTCTAATAGATAGGTTTTTATCAGGAAAGAGACTTATTTTCGAGTAGAGGTCGAAATAATCAATTACTTCATTAAGTTGCTTTTCTGGACTTTTAGACCTGATAAAATAACCATGTGTGAATTCTCTATTTTTTAGAATTTTAGGATTTTGAGTTAAAATAATACGTCCTTCCCTTACTGCAATTTTAATAATCTCATTATTTTTGTAACACTCTCTATAAAATGTATCGAAACCAATTTTCTGGAGATAACCAGTTAATTTCTCGAGATGACTATTCAGGATAAATTTCGGCTCACGTAAAGGTTTCTTTCTCAGATGTGTAACATTTGAAATATCTAAAGTTTCAAAAACTGGATATATAGAGACTATATCACCATCCTTAAGACTATAAGAAAATTCCACAGATTTACTGTTCGCAAGTATAAGGTCAATCTCGGCGTGCGGAATTCCTATAGATTCAATAACATCCCTAACTGAAGGACTTCCCTTAAAATTATAAGCGAAAAAGACCTTCTTTTTTTCTTCGGGAAGATAATCATTAAGTTCTTCATAGAAACGAAAGACCGCCTTGCTTGATTTCTTCATCATGATTTTATTTAATTGCATGATTTTTTAAGTGAAAAAATCAAATGGTCGTGCTAATTTCATTATTTTACTATATCTCGAACCCTATCGGCATCAGGATAAGATTTTGCATTTACTAATGGGTAAATATACTTTAACCCTATCGCCAATGTTATGTCGAAAAGTGAGGTCTGTCTGAAGTCTTATCTCCAATCGTGATGCTAAATCTATCAAGTAATCCATCTTATTACCCAAATATGTCGTTCGTGCAACTGTTCCATCAAATATATTATCTTTTCCCTCTTTCTCATCTATCATAAATTCTACATCATTCGGACGAATAAGAACCTGTACCTTTTCTCCTATCTTTATCTCCTTTTTATAGGATATGGTAAGTATCAGGTTTGAACCAATATCCAGACAAAGTGGGTGGGTATTCTTAACTGTTCCCTCAATAATATTAGATAAACCAATAAATGTAGCTACAAAGAACGTTTTTGGTCTTTCAAATATCTCCTCAGGTGTCCCGACCTGATGGATTCTTCCATCTTTCATTATTGCTATCTTATCAGACAAAGCAAGAGCCTCTTCCTGATCATGAGTAACGTAAATAGCAGTAATCCCCAGTCTCTTCTGCAGTTCCTTGATCTCAAATCTCATTTCTTCCCTGAATTTAGCATCGAGGTTAGATAGAGGCTCATCCAATAGTAATATTTTAGGCTGATAAACCAATGCTCGTGCAAGACCAACACGCTGCTGTTGTCCTCCTGAAAGCTGCCTGGGATAATGATTCTCATAACCGGATAATTGTACCAAATTCAGAGTTTCATAAATCCGTTCACCTGCCTTCTTTTTACCTATTCCTCTTATTTTCAAAGGGAAGTGGATATTTTCAAAGACAGTCATGTGAGGAAATAGAGCAAAGTTCTGGAATACCATTCCTACCTTTCTCCTGTTTGGAGGAAGTATTGTCACGTCCTTTCCTTCAATAAATATCTCACCCTGATCAAGGGAACAATGTCCTGTAATACAACGAAGGGTTGTGGTTTTTCCGCATCCACTGGGTCCCAGGAGCGTCATTAGTTCGCCCTTATTAACCTTTAAGCAAACCTCATCATTGGCAATAATATTACCGTATCGTTTAGTAACTCTAATGAGCTCTATCATACGCCTTTAAACCCCCCAACTATTTTCTCTGGCTTTAATAACCTCTGGATAATGATAAGTACAATGAGTGATGGAATTAAAAGGATTGTCGAAATGGCACTGGCTACCTCCCAATATCCATCACCAATAGCTAAGTAGGTCTTTACTGGAAGTGTAACTGTGTGTGGACCATAGGTCATAATTGTCAATGTAAATTCATTATAGGAAGTGGTAAATGTAAATATGATAGCAGCCAAAATACCTGGCATAACTAATGGTAATATGACATGGAAAAAGGTTCTCCACCTGCTTGCACCACACACTTGGGCTGCCTCTATAATTCTCTGGTCAAGACCCTCAAAAGTACTGGATAAAATTAGAATACCAAATGGTAAGCATAATGTAACATGTGCTAAACTCACCCCTAAATATGTATCTATTAAATTTAATTTGTAAAAAATATTCGATATACCCAATGCATATGTAATAGGAGGTATCATTCTGGGTAACAGAATGATACTAAATAAAATTTCTTTTCCTGGTACTGGACGTCGTGCAATAGCCCAGGCTGTAGCCATACCTATAAATAAACTCATCGCAATGGCTAAGACTGCAATAATTATGCTATTTTTCAAGATTGCACCAATATTAGCAACCTGAAATGCCCATTGATACCAATCAAATGTCCATTCCTGAGGCATCCATTGTGTGCCAAACCAACCTCTGGCAAAGGAGGTCACGATTATCATTAAAAAAGGTGATATGATGAATATTGTAATACAGAGTAAAAATGTTATGATTAAAACCTTTTTAGCGTAATGCATCTATCTTGCCCTCTTCATTATCCTGATATAGGAAATTAAAAAAAAGATTTGTATTAGTGCCATAATCACAGCCATAGCACTTCCCTCATCCCAGCGGTTGTAAATAGCAGAAGTCGTATAAATACTAACTGAAAGTGGTCTGTAATCTCCACCACAGATTAATGGAACACTAAAAGCGCCAAAACAGAGCATAAAGGTTATTATGGACCCGGCGAGTAAGCCTGGTTTTGCAAGTGGGAGGAGAATATATCTTAATACCTGCATTCTATTGGCACCTACTACCTCAGCAGCCTCTTCAATACTCTTATCAAGTGATTCAACTTGAGAAAAGGTAATAAGAAAGGTATAGGGAAAAAACAGCCAGGTATAGAATATTAGAAGTCCCGGAATTGTATAATTAACCTGAATTGGACGATTTATTATTCCCTGGATAATGAGATTCATCCAACCATTTTTATCCCAGAATAGAAGTAACCCCAGGGCACAAATAAGACCCGGAATGGTGATGGGAGCAAGAACGAGTGTCTTGAAGAAATTATGTCCAATGGGCTTCCTGCGCAGGATTAAAATCAATAAAATACTCAAGCAGATAGAAAGAAATGTTGCTCCAAACGCCAATAAACAGGTAAGCCCAATAACATATAGTCCGTTAGAACTCGATAAAAATTTAATATAATGATAGAATATATGTTCTTCCTCAAAGGCGAGACTATTTTTTATAATTATAAAAAGGGGATAGAAAAAGAGACAACCAATGGCAAGCAATCCAGGGGACAGTAAGGAAAATGTAACCAAACTTTGTTTGGTAATTTTCTTCATATTTAGGTTTGTTTATTAAATCATATCCATCTCTTTAGATTTTAAAGCAGACTTATTTAATTACTTCCATAGTATGTTCCCTAATAAAGTTGAACGCCTCATTATTTGTAATTCTAATTCGTGTGTTTTTAATATCTTCCCATCTTGGTATATTTTCCCAGACATATTCTGGTACTTTATCCCAGATCTCAGTTCCAGGATATTGCCACATAGTACTTATCAACTGAAGTTGAATCTCGTCGGAAAGGAGAAAATTTACAAAATCATATGCTGCTTGCCTCTTTTTTTCTAAAATGAAAGATGGAATTACCAGGTAGGCATCAGCACCAGCAGTAACACCATCATTTAGAGTAAACGCTTTTGTTGTCTCAGGGAGCATACCCTTGTCTCTTGACCATAGAGTATAATCAGTAGCATATACACTTATCCAGACATCCTCTTTTTTAAATTGATTGAATAGAATTGGTGGTTCTGATGCAAGAGGTTTGTGCATTGTCTCATAAAGTTCCTTGAATTTATTCCATACATCATCCCATTCAGATGTGTTTTTTAATTCTTCAAATGGTATAGAAAAATCAATACCAAATGCGTGCAAAAAGCAATAGACAAACCTTCTACCTCCACTTGATTTTGCATCGGGACGGATCATACCAATATGCCCGGTCCACTCACCTCTTCTCTCATATAGTTCCTTCCATGATGAAGGAGGGTTTGGAATGAGAGAACCATTACAAATACCATTCATCTGACTTCGCCAGAAAAGTGCTGCTCTTCCATTAAGGTTGTTACCCAATACACTTGTTAAATATTCCTCTAAGCATTTTGTGATATTCGGGATTCTATCCACTTTATCTGGATAAAGAGTTTCTAAGGGGATATCAGAACTGAGTATGTCAACGAGGTCCTTCGGTTTTATTAGTAGAATATGAATATCTCCTTTCCCCTCTTTCCATGTTTTAATCCGCTGAATAATTTCAGGTCCAGAAGAGACTACATAATGTATTTTAATGTTTAGCGTCTTTTCTGCTTCAGGAATTACTTTGGTCTTTATAAACCATTGAAAATTTGCACCAGAATTAGTATCTATAAAGGTGAGTTCCAGCTCTTTATCTTTTGAACCACACCCATTGAATGTTGTAAATATTACGAACGTTATAATATATAATAGCAATGTATAAAGTATTTTACTGAACTTCATATCTTTCTCCTTAGTATGCAACTCTCCTTTGTTATTATAACACGTCCAGCCCTAAATGTCAAGAATAAATTTAAGATTGAAAAAGGGGACAGGCTACTTTTTAAGTAACGTGTCCCCTTTCCTGTTTAACGAACCTACAAAGGTTCCCGTATCCATTCGACAAGAAATAGGGGTTCTGAATTCAAATGAAGGTCAAATATTTGATTGGGTCCCATTGGGCCTTGTGGAGCCATTAATCCTTCCATTCGACCCTTTGGTGGTCTAACACCATGTGGCTTATTTATGTATGTAGGTCTTAATTCAGGAAGTTCGATTTCTATTATATTAACAAGCTTATCATATTCTGATAATTGCGGTTTATACATAGAGATTTGTTCTTCGCTGGCAATTATATATACCTTATATTTTTCCCCTGCCCATAACCAAACATCAAAAGAAAAGGTTTCAAAACGTTCCTTACCCGTAAGCTCTGCGTATTTAATGCGTGCTTCAATGTTTCTTAACTCCCTCTTTTTAGGAATACCATGGTCTTGTATAAACCACTTTCGAGGTTTAGGTTCTGGAGACTTCAAGATTGATGCATCGATAAGTCGCCAACTACCAATGAAGTCGAGATGTTGATTGATTCCTTCGTTTGCTATCAAGATGCTGCCTGGATTAACATTTTCTTCAATTATACCTGTTACCTTTGTAAGAACAGCGTTCCGTTCTTTTAGATACTGCAAAGAGCGAATAGAGGGCGGAAGTTCCCACAAAATAGTAATCAACAAAAGTACAATAGAAAAAGACCAGGATAGATGATAACGATTATTGGTAACCATCTTTAAGAGCCAGACTCCAGCAATTGCGTAAATATAAAAGGTCGGTAATAAAAACCTCATTGATTGAGGATCGGGTTTCCAGAAATACGACATGTAAAGTAATGTTACTGGCAGAACAAGCAAAAAAAACGATAAACCCTGTTTCCATGTCTTTCTACGAGTGCATAAAACAATAATACCGATAATTCCAAGAACGAATACTAAGCCACATCCTTCAAGCAAAAGCTTTTGTATGTATATGAGATAGTAACTTATAATATAGTTAAAACCAAATTGTGACGGCT
Source organism: Caldifarciminota bacterium (assembly GCA_023129165.1). Classification (GTDB taxonomy): domain Bacteria; phylum Hydrothermota; class UBA3073; order UBA3073; family UBA3073; genus JAGMCL01. The sequence continues at coordinate 66,264 of JAGMCL010000133.1, forward strand.
CATTTGATAAGGCATAACCTGTTTTCCAGAAAACACCAAAAGCCATCTGATTTCGAATACACAACGCACCAATGGGAATTGCAGCTCCAATGACAAAAGATACAAGGGAAGACCAAAACATCCTATTTCTTTTTATATGCAATAAAACGAAAATTCCAAATCCTATACAAAACAATATTTCAGGATATCGAATGGTTGGAATGATGCCCAAAAAAAGACCCGCAGCAAAAGCCCACCAGGATGAACGGGTTTTTATCCATAAAGCGAGGAAAAATAGCGCCCATATTAGAAAAAAGATTATAGCTGTATGAGAATCGCCGAAAAGGGCATGTTCGTTTGCAAAGTGATTAACAGCCATAAGTGCTACAGCCAGTAATGCCCAGCCTTTTCCAACCCACAATCGGCACAGAAGAAATAATCCGAGTAAAGATAACGAAAACATCAGAGGATTAACAAGCAATGCTGCTTTTGGTCCAAAAATTTTATATACAACTGCAAGTATTGCAGGAAAGCCTGGTGGAAAGGTAGTAAAATAATGGTTATCACCTTTATAAAGCCAGTGGGGTCCGATATACTGTAATATCGATTCAGGCTCAAGATACGTTTTACCTTGTCTGGCAATCAACCTTGCCTCGGCAAAATAGCCCTGTGCATCGGGCGTAGAAATAGCCGGTTCAAAAAAAATCAGGAGGAAGACAAAGTGGACTAAAATAAGCAAAAGGGCAAGTAGTGTGAAAGGAATCTTCCGTCTGTATCGAGTTCCACTTTCTATAGTTGTTTCAGCATTTGAAATATTTAAAGTACTCATGCTATATTATAAGATAATATCATAAATTCAATCCCTTATGGGAAATATCCTGCTCCCACAATCAGCACTCTACCATCGATTTCAATCTTTTTCACATAGACCATTTTTCTTGAAGGTTCAGTTTCACCAGGTTTAGGCCACATATACTCCATCCAGCATTCATCTTGAGTTTGTAGAAGTTCTAATTCTTCACGGATGAAATATTTTCCATTCGAATCTTGAAGGTCGTAAAGATTTTGTCCTTCTAAATCCGGGAAAGCTGGATTTAATATTTCATCTCCTTTCATATCTTTTATAAACACATAACTATCTAAAAAGATAAACTCACTGGCACTTGAGCGCATCTCTTCTATGGCAGCCAATCCCTTATCCTTAAGAAGCTTAATAGCATTATCTACTGCATTCACAATAAATAACCTTTCACATTTCATGTTATAAAGCCCACTTCCAACAAGATAGACCTTTCCTGATGGCGCCTTCGCTCTCTTCAAATACGTGCTTTTCCAGGTTGGTGTTTCCTCACCAGGTTTAGGCCATTCACAATGAACCCAGCCTTCTTCTTTTTCACCGGAAACTGCCCTAACAATCATCTTCCCGATTGGTTTCCCGTCAATATCCTTTAAATCCAACATGTTCTCGCCTTCACCTTCAGGGTCTGGTGGGTAAACATATCTCATTCCATCCAAACCCCAAACAAAGATATACATATCGTCATGTTGCCACTTGCTGTCTTTTATGCGAAATTCGGGAAAACATTCCTCTCCATCCTTTTCTATCAAATCAGTAGCAGAATTAACAAAGGCTACCAACTTAATAGTTTCTTCATACTCATACACTGGTTTATCCAAAGCCTTTTCTGTTACACAGGCATAGAGGAACAATAAACCTATGATTATACTAACAATCCCACACCTTGCAGCCATTCTACCCTCCTTAGTATAATATTCATTATATATGCTTACTCAGATATTTAACTACATCACACTTTTTAGTGGGTTTGTGTCTTAGGGTCGACACTGTTTATTGAGTTTACCCAGTTTGTTGTGTTTGTTGGGTTGACTTTTTACTTGTCCTTAAATCGTAAATCTAAAATCCAAAATCTTAAATTCCAAGTCCCTGTTATAATTAGTCTTAGAGTCTTTGTCAATAAGGACTATTTTATCAAATTATATTATAACACAACCTGAAGGAAAAATCAAGAAAAAAATCAGCTGATTTAGCGGATTATATAAAAGGGACAGGTTAATTTTCCTGTCCCTTTTTTCTGGTTTTTTTATACTGACACAAAATTCTTCAATCTACTATATCATATCCATCTACATCTATCTTCTTTCTAAGTTTCTTTTTATCAGCTAACTCTTTTTTTTCTTTTAACTCTTTCTCTCTTACCCCTCTTGATTTCTTTGTCGGTATTCTTGGCTTTTTGGGTCTATTTAGCTCTTCAAGTTTCTCTTGTAATCTCTCAAAAGCCAGCTCTCTATTCTTCGCCTGAGACCTGTGCTCTGTGGCTATAACAGTAATACCAGAGGAAGGATGATAAATTCTAACAGCAGTTTCCCGTTTATTCTTCCGTTGACCACCTGGTCCACTACTTTTAAAGAAGGTAACCTCAATTTCCTTTTCCAATTTACCTTTTTCACACATATTGTTTTTAGGAAAAGAAAATGGGGGTCAGGCTAAGAGATAAGTGATAACTGCTTGGCATAAAGGGAAAGTTATAGTAGTTTTGTAATACGCTTAGAAAACCGAGGATAGAATATGAAGGAGTTTTTTTGTTATGTGATATCTCGTGGTAAAAGGAGTGAGTTTATATTCTATCTCTTATCTCTTAGCCTGACCCCTATTTCCCTTAGTCCCTCAACTTAAATCTTACAGGATAAACAAGCCAAACTCTCACAGGTTTATCTCTCTGCTTTGCAGGGGTAAATCTACAGGTGCGGGCAGCCTTTACCGCCGCCTCATCAAACACAGAGTTTAAGGATTTAACCACCTTGATGTCTATCACACAACCGGTGGTATCGAGGAGAAGCTTGAGAAGAACAACTCCCTCTATTCCCGCCTGTCTCCCAATCTCAGGATATTCGGGTTTGGTCATATACAATAATTCTGGTTCTTTATCATAGGCTACAAAATCGGGTGTCACTGTGGACGGTGTCGATGGCACCTTCTCAAATCCCGTGAAGCCTGTGGGATCTATGGTCGCCTGTTCCACTTCCTCCGGTGTCTCTGCCTCAACAGGCATCCTTGGTTTGGGAGGTGGAGGTGGCTCTGCGAGTTGCTTAATCTCTGATGGTAGTTCTGTAACGATAATCCCTTTCTCCACTCTCTGCCTATAAGGATTGGGTGCGCTCTCCGGGATGAAGAGCACAGCAACCATCACAATTACTAACCCGCACACCCATCCAATCTTTAGATACTCTCCTCCTTTTTCCTCTATGTCAAAACTTCTCTTCATTTTTATCCTCCAAATTATCTTATTAACAGGCATTTCCTTGTGGCAACTGTTTTGCCATCAACTTCTAATTTACAGAGATATATTCCAGATGGAACAGGTTTGTCGTTTTTATCAGTACCATTCCATTCCACTTTAGTCATTGGACTTTGGTCACTTATCATTGGGCTGAGAGTTTTTAAAAGTTGTCCTCTGACATTGTAGATTTTTATCCCTTTTAATTTGTGTAAATCTGTGGCTGAAAAAGAAATCGTGGTTGAAGCGTTGAATGGATTCGGGAAGTTTATTAACTGATACCCATATTTTTCGGCTATCTCTGGCAAATTTTCGATACCCGTCAAATCTATATCCAGAACTGTACATAATTCAATTGGGTCTATTTCTCCAAAGTTTGTAGTTCCGCTGTAAGCGAAGCGTCCATGAGCCATATAGTGAAGGCTAATAATTGGAAATTCAATTGAGGTTCCTTGAATAGGGTCGACAATGGTAGTAAGACCCATATTTACAGTTTCCCCACAGATTTCGCATTGTTCAACTCCATAAACCAGGTGGTATTGTATATAAATCTGATCAGTTGGTGTTGTCCCCCCCGATGCCTCAGGTAAATCGCTAATATGCTCAATGATAGCCTCTGTAATCTCCTGTCCGTCATCTATTCCAATATTATGGGTGTGAGGATTGTCTGGATTCATATCGAAATGTTCTTCGGAAGCATTATTCAGTCCGTCATTATCAATATCAGAAGCAGTTTCAATTACCAGGTGTTGAGTATCGAAAGGTGCCAAAACTTCTTTCAAAAGTTCAATATCTACACGAGAAGAATCTCCTTCAATGATATAAGAAAAACTACCATGCTCCATAAAGTGCATTGCCATATAAGGGACTTGAATTACAAAATTACGAAGCGGGTTATACACATCTACATAGCCCATATTTGCGGTTTCTCCACAGATCGGGCAGGTGTAATGCCCGTATGTATAATTATCACAAGCATAGCAGGTAGTGTCTGATTCTTCCCTTGGAAGATAATCAATGATAGTTTTATATGATTTTGCAATGGAGTCTGCAGAAGTAGGATATAGATGAAAACATTGAGTGCCCAAAAGAACTTCCTCTCTATAACTGAGAAAATCGTTGTCAATATCATCTTGTACTGTTAACCAATGTTCATCTGCGTGTAGTTGGCTGTTAACTATAAGAGGTACACCAAGAGCAATCAAAAAAGAAGTAGCAATAGGTAAGGATTTTCTACAAAGACCTGTAATAGGATTGTTGAGATGTGTAGAACTGGCTTCTGTAAAAATATACTCACATTCATTGTGGATTTTCTGATAGTAGGGGATAAGAGAAGGAGTGTTTCTGCAATCTGGACAAATCCAATGGAAAAGAAGTTTCTGTTCCCTTCCAATATATGGATTTTTGGTGTACCCATTTTCTACGAAGTTTTTCACACAGCAATAAGGATAACCGAAAAGGAATCCTTGTTTTACTCTGTCGGATTTTTTTGTAGCAATTGGCTTATTTTCAAAGCTCTTCAGGTAGCTGTCTAAATATCTTGATTTAGTGCCAAAGATAGTTTCGAATGTATATTTTCCATTTAAGAGTTTTCGCTCTACATTTTCAACCTTCAGACCGTATCTTTTCAAGATATTGGAATCTCTTGAGTTTATCGGGATTCCCTTTTCCCAGCGGCTTAAAGGCTTAACCTGTTGTTTGGTTAGCAGAGCTAAATAAGCCAGCTGAAAGTCTAATTTTGACAACGGATTTTTCATCTTGACCTCCCGGTATATTACCTTTGAACTTATCTTTCAATATGGTTATGAGAAAAAGAGAATGTATATCCGGTAAGTAGTTCCTTACGAAAAATATGAGGCACAACTACGGCATAGACTGTGGTAGGAATACGAAGTAAAACAAGTGTGGGTTCTTTTGACTTCTCTGTACTTGTCTCTGCTCTTTATTTCTTATTATTTCAAATAACTCTCCTCTATAATTATACTACAAAATTAAGTAAAAGTCAAGAAAAAAAATCATCGGTTTTCGAGTACATGACCCTATAGGGATGTATGTAGAGCAAGTATTAGCTTTGTAAAAATCCAACTAAATATTCCTTCTCACTCAAATTAAAGAGCAAATTCCGTGTCAGAATTTGCTAATCCTGAAATAGCAGTAAATAACTAATATAGGGGGCAATAAGACCGTGCAATTTTTGCAAAATCTGTGCAATAATTGCAGTTAATCATTGTTTTGCTTTTCCTTCGTTCCTCTGTACAATACCTGGAACCAATATGGAGGGAAGGCTCCTTTCAGGTCTTGGTACTCTTGTTGCGGATTGAAGGGATTAAACAGATGTTTTCAGCGGATTAAGCGCCTGCCTGCCGGTAGGCAGGGATTAAGCGGATTTATCGGATTATAAAAATTAGCCTGTTTGCTTTTAAAATAAAGTCTCGTTATAACTCTATATATTCGAAGTGATTACTGAGAACTGATACCAATTTTATTCCACAACCTCGATTGTATTCCAAGCAGAGAAAGGGATTTGAATATTTAAGTTAACACACTCCGCAAGCTTACACCTTTTTTAAGATGTCAAGTAAACTTAAAACTAAAGACCTGACCCCATTTCTACAATATATTTTCATTCAAGCCTTCAATGAGGTCTTTATATTTAGTTTTGTCAAATTGCTTTGAGGTTGGACGTGAAATATTCATATCACTATTCAAATTATTTGTTTAAGAGCAAAGCACAACTTTTTGCAGAAAAGTCTTAATACTAAGACTGCCAAATCAAATCTACAAATTTAACTTTCAAAGAATTTATCTCTTATATCTCAGCCTGACCCCGATTTTCTATCCTTTTTCCCTCCATTATTTCCTCTTCCCATAATTTTTGTACTTTGTTCTTACAATCAATACAAAAAATGTATGTGGAACATTCATAATTCATTATACATTCTGGTTTAGGTGGATGATGATGACGATTTAAACCTAGCATATGAGCAAATTCATGTCTTACAGCTTCTCTATGAGTGTATCTCAAAATTACTAATCCGTCATCAACTCCGATTCCGTAAATAGCATTCGACTGAGACGGTTTACTACAAAATTCATATTTTTCTTTATCTATAAGTATCACAATACCGTATTCTAATTTCCCTTTTTTTCTGAATTCTCTTAGTTCATCCTCAAATTTTTCATAATTAATTCTATTATTTTCCACTGATTTAGAAACAATTTCTTTTATGAACCTTAAATCATCCGCTTGTTCTGAATTTCCATCTATTACATTTATGGGAATTTTAAACTCATCAATGAGTTTTGATATGTATCCAATAACAGATGACTTATTATCGCTAAGTGAATCATCTATTACAAATACTATTACTTTTTTAAACTTTTCCCATTCCCAACGGGGTTCTATTCCCCAATCTTTAGATTTCATTTTTTATAACCTCTAGATCCTCCCATAAGGATAATGTCTGATAACTTGTTTATATCCGCAGCTAATTGCGGATATACTTTCCTATAACTGCTCTTTCTCTTTTCATTACAACGGTATCTCTATCTTTAATATTATAACATAATCCTCAGAAAAAATCAAGTAAAAACTTACATCAGATGGGAAGATAAAGATATGGTTATCAGTGGGTTACCCAGGATGTTATTAGAGATGCAATTTATGGAGCACTATGCAAATAGTGCTACCACTTAACATCGATGGAATTTGTTGAAGCAGGGTGCAAATCCGATCTATGACGGAAGGTAAAGAAATAGATTGTGAGCGAAATAAGTAGCCTGTCCCCTTTTTCTAAACTTAAAAGATTATTGAGAAGTAACACCATTTTTCTGCTACTAGTGAATAACAACATAATAGGATAGTAGAATCATACAGTTATTAATGAACGTGATTTAATTTCATCTACTATCTTATCTACTATTGGTTCTATTGGTCTTGTTCCTAAAGTTTTGTCTGTTTTTTTGAAAAAGAAGGATAGACCTTTTTCATCCAACAGGCGATATATACCCTGTCTAAGATTTATCTGTAATAAGTAAGGGAGTGTATCAATATTTCTCTTTGTCATTTCGTTAATAAAATCCCTCATTCGAGCTAATTGAATATCTTTAGGGAAACTAAAGCTATTTATTGCACCCTTTAGCTCAATTATTACAAATTTTCCCTCTTTGCATCCAATAAAATCAAATGGGACACCTTGAAATTCATGAATACTGGGACCTTCGATAACCTTGTCAAAATGCTCATACTCAGTTAATATATCCTTTGCTATAATCTTGTAGGATTTTTCCTTTTCAGTTTTATTCTTAGTGTGAACAATCTTTTCGATTATATTTGCGTACTTATTTTTGTCAAAAGGTGAGAATATAATTTTGCTTTGAAGACTTACCATATCGAGCAACTCCTTCTGGTGTTATAGACACAATTTATGGAGCACTATACAAATAGTGCTACCATTTAACATCTATTGAATTTGATGTAAAAAAAGAAATTGTGAGCGGGAAAAGTAGCCTGTCCCCTTTTTTAAAATGACGTATCGTTATAACTCTTTATATTCGAAAGCATTACTGAGAACTGACACCAATTTTACTTTTTCACAGCCCAACCGTCTTTTCTCGATATTACATGGACTCTTGTGCTGGATTTGCTTTTTCCTGTTTTTTTAGCCATTTTATTTCCTTAGAATTACAACAAATCTCTATTTTCTATTATATTTTAGACTAATCCTACAATTCTTCATAATTTGAGGCTCCTAGCCTTGATTTTTCCTTCCTCATAATCTAGTTCACCATAAACCATACCAACGAACTTATCTGGTAACTCTCAAAACGATTCTTTTATTTTTAAATGAGGCTTTTTTATCAACCTCATCGCCACATTCACGGCAGAAAACTCTCAAATTCTCATTTATAAGTTCTGATTTTTCTACTTGAAATTCTCCATTTACAAACCTTAAACAATCGTATTGATTAGGCTGGGTTATAAACTCTTCAGAACCACATTTTGGACATTTGGATCTACTTATTTGTTTCATATATGCTACTTCCAATCATTTTTAGCCTCTTCATTGCTATATTTTCACTAACTTCTCTGTAATATAAACTATTTTCCCTTACAATCACACCGATAAATGGCATTGCTAGAAAGTCAATAAATGCTTTAAATTGCATTTTATCCAAAGTACCAATATTTAACTCTGTACATTTCATCTGGTATCTCCCATAAACTTCGTCTAAATTTCTCTTTTGACTATCGATGCTTTGAATGATAGCAGATAGGTTTTCAATTTTTTCCTTGAGATTCACAAGTCTATTTATCAACTTTTGTAAATCCTTTTCTTTTAACAAACCTTTCAACTGAAAGATATATCCTAAATCAAAAGGTGATAATGGATATTCATCATTTAAATCTAACAACCTGCATAATAATTTTGTTTGAATTAAAATAGAATTCTCTATCTCTGCGTCTTTTATTACAGATGGTTCAAAATCATTGCAAATCACAGTGATATAATCTGCATTGTGTTTTTCCTTATGTTGCTTTAATCTTGTGAAATATATTTTACCAATACTACCTCTTATCGTAGTTTTGGCTTCAATAATTACTCGATAAGGAATACTTACAAGAACATCTGTATTACCTGCTCCACCGATATGCTCGCATTCAAATCCTAAAAACTTAAAGCAGGATGCTATAGCTTCCTCAAATAAAGATGGTTTATCACTTTTAATAGAACTTGAAATAAGTTTAGATTTAATTTTTTCCACTTCAGATAGTTCAATGAGTTCAGGCTTACCCTTTTCTTCGCGAAATTCTTCTTTGGTGATTTCCTTTTTTAAATAAATGATTTTTGAGAATATTAAATCAAGTTTATTATTAAACTTTGTTATATTAAATTTTTCTTTTCCTGTAACTTTAAGGTACCACGAACTATCTTTTTTATTAATATTTATTTTCCATTGATTCCCCCGGACTGCAACACCCTTAATTATAGATAACAGATAATCTTTATTAACTATAAAGAAATCCTGGTATGAGCCACATACGAAAATAATAGAAAAATCATATCTTTTCATTTTCTCTATTACTTCCCTTTCAAGTCCAAAGAAATATTTTTGTTTCCCAGATTTGTCTCCAGAAGAATATCTCAAATAAACAAACCCACCTTTTGATAATTTATAAACAGTCTGTCCATAATATCTTTCTACGGAGATATATTTCTCCTCTAGTTTTCTCAATATTTCGTTATAATGATCACTCATTGTTTTATTCCATCGTTAAATCTATCTCCATTTGAAGATTATTTGTTATAATTTCCTTTTTCCCAACATAAAACATAATAAGATAAATTTGTTTTTGTTCGTCTCGCATTGTAAAGTTTTGGATTAGCTACTATATCTTCGTAAAGAAAATCATGTATTATTCTTTGATTACTCGCTACAGATAATATATTCGATTCACTCGTATCAAACTCATTTAATATACTTTTCTGATATTTCCAATCAAAAATATTATCCCCACCAATTTCTTCAAAAGAGTGATAACCGTTGTTTATTCCTTTAACAAATTTATGTCTGCCTCGTCCCAGATGTAGAATAAAATAGTCCTCTCTTAATAAAATATTGGGGAATTTTGAAGTGTCATCAAGCTTTGTTACGTCAAAGGGATTTCCAAATCCATATTTTTTACATACTTGTTTTACCAATTTATTATCAAAGATAAAATCTTTTTTCTTTTTGCATATTTTAAAGATTTCTTTAATTACTTCTTGTTTAGTTCCCATATTTATCTCTCTATAACATCAATTACAAACATCTTCTTCAATATTTTTATGATTTACTCTCGTTTTATATAGAGCCATTTGACACAATTACATTATAGCATTAAATATGAGAAAAGTCAAGAAAAAATATCAGCGGATTGGGAATATTATCAGCGGATTAAGCTGATTTAGCGGATTATGTAAAAAGTAGCCTGTCCTCTTTTCTATAATACAAGATATATATAAAACTAAGATATTATTGATAAATTTCTATACTTATATACGAGCTTTTGGACCTGACAAGACATCGAAGCTGGGAGGAAGGTATATGATAGTAAGTTGTTATATATATTTATTTTACAATAGAGCTTGCAATATTTGGGCTTTCGGGATTTACATCTAAAATTTTTTTCTTAGGTATTATTGTTAAATCCATATCTTCCATTGGAATAGCACCTAAAAGAATTTGATCACCAATGACTAATGCTCCAGTAAAACCCACTCGATTTTTAAATCTAATTTCTATAGGTCCAACATAAGGAACAAGTTTTTTACTTCCATCTGCTAATGTAGCTTCCTTTTTATCTATTTCTTCTAATTTTAATTGTATTTTTATATGTTCAGGAATACAGAGATGGACAGATCCCGTATCAACAAGAGCATTCACCTCTAAAGGTTTAAGCTTCTTTTCCTTTGGATTTTTCAATATTATTTTAGTACTTACAAGACCCATTTTTCCTCCTTTCGTAGCTGTTTCTCTTCATCATTAAAGGGACAAGGGAAGCCAAGCTACGATTTAAGATATAATTTGTAGAATTAATTAAGGACTACCTCAACTATATGCTTAAGTGATCTCATTCTACTCAGCACTCTCCCCGATTTTCCAATCCATTCCTATTTTAATAATTATAATACCAAAATCAAAAAAAGTCAAGAAAAAATGTCAACGCCCACTTGCCGCCTGCCTGCCGGTAGGCAGGGTAGGCAGGGATTTATCGGATTATAAAAGGTAGCCTGTCCCCTTTTTTTCGTATTTCACTTCGCAACACCCAACAACCATTTTGTAAATATGCCAACAAGCACAGATAACAATATACTTGAAAGAGTGCCAATTAAATAATACTCAGCAAATTTTCGATCCTTTAGATCCTCAAAGCGGGTAATAGATTTTGCAGCAAATATTAAAGCAACAGATGCATATTGGTTTACCAAAACAAGAGTCAAGGTAAAAATTCTTTCGAGAATCCCTATAAAAGCTCCTGCTTTTTTAAAACCAGTTTCTGGCAACAGAAACTTTTTTAGTATCCCGCAAACTATAAAATGACCAACTACAACTGCCAGTATATATGATGCCAAATAAATTCCAATAATAGTAATATTCAGCTCAACCATTATAATCCTTTTTCGTGAAGTTTTCTTCTCTTAAATCCACCTGTCAAGCATATAAGCTTTACTATTATTTGTCAAGCTATTATGCTTTACTTACAGTTGTAAGGCTTAGTAGCTTTACTTTGTTTGTGTTGGTGTTTATTTTTAAATAAAACCTTGACGAGACTTTCTGCCTCAGAAACTAATTCCCAATTTGCTGCTTTTAAAATCTGAGATGTCGCCTGTTTTGTAATACCAAAATTCGCACCCAATTGTTTATAGGTGAAATTTGGATGAAGTCTATAATAATTTGCTATTTCCTTCTGTCTTTGTGTCCATGAATTTTCCAAAACCTCAACAAATCGTAGTAATGTATTAATTATTGTATCAGTTTGATCGGGCGTATCTGAAGATTTGATAAACATACTCCTTTTTTTCTTTTTACAAACCTCTAATGCCTCTCTAGCTCGATAAAAGGCATTTCCTCTCATTCCCGTTTCCTTTGTAAACGGTTTCTCGATATCGCCAACTCCAATACCGCAATAAATATCCACTTGCAATTTACTTCTAATGATAGTATATATATTATATACTCTTTTAGAGTTTAACAAAGCTCCTTGAAATTCATCACCAACAGTTGGTACAAAAGAAACTACTATATCATCAGAAAATTTCTTATTTATTTCTTTTAAGGCTTCCTCTAATCTCAAAAAAATATCTCGCCAACTATCTAAATCCCTTGACCTTTTTATATCACCAATTATTACACATTCATCTGACATTTTCTTACCCCCCAGTACACCATATAGTTAAAGATGGGTTTTGCTTTTAAATTAAATTCGAATTATGTTTTAGTCCTTATATTTTCATTATGGCATTATTTAATATAAAATATATTAAAACCTGATTTAGAAATACAAGCTATTAAACTTGTATTTGTTAATACAACACATAAAACTTGTATCCATTTACGACATCAACAGAATTGGGGGTCAGGCTAAGATTTAAGAGATAATTCAAAAGATAAATTGGGATGGTTTAACTATTTACCTGGGTGATTTCATTTTCTTTAGCACTCTCCCCACTTTTCCCAATCATTCCTTTTATAATTATATCATTAAATATGAGAAAAGTCAAGAAAAAATATCATCGCCTGCCTGCCGCCTGCCTGCCGGTAGGCAGGGTAGGCAGGGATTAAACGGATTATATAAAAAAAGGGTCGCAGCTGTGAATGCTACGACCCCTGGGTAGACTATGTCAGGACTTTTAAATCTTTTTTACATTGCTTGCTTTTTGTCCCTTAGCATCATCCACTACCTCAAATTCTACTTCATCACCCTCGAGCAGGGTCTTAAAACCCTCACCCTGGATTTCAGTGTGGTGGACGAAGACATCACCACCACCATCTTCGCGTTCAATGAATCCATAACCCTTGGACTCATTAAACCACTTTACTTTACCTCGTACCATGTGTTACTCCCCTTTTTTTAAAAAAACAAAAAAACGTAACAGATTATAACACATTTTTTACACTTTGTCAAGAAAAAAAATCAGCGGATTAAACAGATGTTTTCAGCGGATTAAGCGGATTTATCGGATAATCAAAAATTATAAAAAATATCAGCGGATTGAAGGGATTAAGAAGATTTTTCAGCGGATTAAGCGCCTGCCGGTAGGCAGGGTAGGCAGGGATTAAGCGGATTTAGAAGATTTTATAAAAAGGGAAGACTATTTTTAAGCCTTATTCCCACTTTCATTTCACAATCTTTTTGAAATCATGTTTCAATTACTTCATCAGGACGAATACCAGGTGATATGGTACGGAAAGGAAACTCTGACAACCCACCACCTACATTCTGACCAAGATCCTTCCGTATTGCAAGGATAAGTCTCCTTATGATTTCATCCTGTTCCTGAATTGAATAATTACTCCCACTATGCGTACCGATATAATCGAGAAGCTCATTGACGTAATTCAGTACCTCCTTACTTGAAATTATATTCATAGTGTTGACAGAATTTGAAAACTTAAGATGTGACTCGTAGTTCTTATGAGCACCACCTAACATAGCAATATTGCTTAAGAAGTCAGTATAACAAATAAGTTTAAACTTAAGTTCCTCTAATTTTACCTCACGTCTACGGTTTAGAAATTGTGCAATAATCGCAGCGAGAATAGTTGCAAGAGCACCTATAGATGTTATCCATAGTTTAATGTCCATTTCTCTTCTCCCATCAGTTTAGTAAAGACAATTTATAATATTATCTAATTAAAAAGTAGTAATCAATTTTTCATTTGTAAGACCTTATTCATCTATATAATTTAACCACTCACAATATGGACATTCTACCTCAAGATATTTATCTGGTTCTGATGAAAGATAATCTTCATGATGACCCTTCTTGTGACCATTTTCAATTTCCTTTAGTTTATTCTTTTCAGCTCTGAATTTTCTCTTACAATGAATACATACTACTGATATTTCATTTTCCATTATAACTCCCTGACAAAGTTGAATATTAAAATTCAAAAATTTCATAAAAGGTGAAATGAGTTCTCGTTTAAAGTTGTCATAATCCACAGACGTAATATTAAATATCAAAATTATCCACAGGTCACATACTTTGATGAGATCCGTATGGAAAAATCAAAAATTTAAAATTTATAGCTTCGAACTCCTTTACTCACCATTTACAAAAGATTTTATCTCTTCTTGAATATATTCTCTCATATGGTCTTCGGAGATAACCGAACCCAAGAAATCAGGAAGCTTTTTATCTGAAAGATCCATCTCTTCTGGTAAATCTATCGATATCCATGGAAGACCATTCTCAGGCTCTGTTTCAAAGGACATTGCCTCTTCCCCTGAAATCAGGGTAAGTACATAACTACTCCTGTCAAAGGTTCTCTCAAACGTCGTTGAACATATTCGTCTATCAGATATCTTTGGCTTCAGA
>JAGMCL010000134.1 GCA_023129165.1 Caldifarciminota bacterium
GCTGCGAAGAGGCTGCGTATACGCTGCCTGCCAGACCCACTAAAACTACAAGGGTCAGAATAGGAAGGCAACGAGCTCTTTCCATGGTTATTACTGCCATCTTTACCTCCTTTGTTAGTGAAAGTTATAAAAATATTTATTATACATATATATTATAATAGAAAAACACCAATTTGTCAAGTTATTTATTGAGATTTCTGGAAAAGTCCAGAAATCTCTGATTACACCGATTGAAATATAAAATTACATAGATTTACTTCTTATTTATCCCGCCTGCCCTGTAGTGACAATGTATGGGGTGGAATGTGTAAACTATTCCACTGGGACCAATCAACTAATAAACTATTTAACTAATCAACTTTCTTCTATTAATCATTTAACATTAAACAATTCGTATATTTCACTAGCACACTCTATTTATCCCATTTACCCTGTAACGATAGCGTACGGGGTGGAATCTTTCACTTATTCCATCGGGACGCCTTACTCCCTACTGCTTACTCCCTACGCCTTACTCCTTACGCTCTTTTGTCTGATGTCTGCTTGCCCCGTTGGAGCGAAGCGACTTTACCGGGTGGTCTGATGTCTGTTGTCTTATACCATCTCTCTATCTCACTTTTAACAGCTTCTTGGTTGCAGTGTATTCCCCAGCATCGAACTTAAGAAAGTATATTCCACTGGGGACTTTTTTCCCAGAATCATCTCTTCCATTCCAAATCACAGATTCCTCAGATTTGCAGGGATTACACAGATTAAAGGTGCGGATAAGACGACCTGTTAGGTCATAGATTTTTATGGAGTGCTGTGACCATGTCACAGCAGCATCAACACGGTTGATGCACTCCAAACTGATGACCGTCTCTTCCCTGAAAGGATTAGGGAACACTCTTATTGCCAGATATGGTGTTGTCTCGGATATACCCTGTTCTGTTTGAAATACATATACATCTCCCGGCAGAGGCTGTCTGTCCCCGGAATTATATATAATCCAGACATCACCTGAATCTATCTGATTAAACTGGTCTACTGTCATAGCACTGCAGTTATTGAAAAAATATCTTACTCCAGATACATAAAACCATATTGCCCTATTATCCGCTGTTAAATATGTCTTGGGTGGTCTGATTGGTATCTTCCCCGAGAAACACCAACCATCGTCAGTAAGGGTATTGGCAGGAATATTTACATCATTAGCAATATCCCAGAATTCACATGTAAGAGTATCTCCCACCTTTATCCATCTCATCTCTATAGGTCCTTGCCCCCTGAAGGCCCATGTTTTAGTTTCCGGTGATATTCCAAAATTATTAACCTCCGTTACAGTAGGCTCAAAAAACACATAAGTCTCAAGGGCATCTTCTGGATAATTTCCTATCTCCACCAGTATAGAATCCGGGGAAAAATCAGTTGTATCGACAACTGATGTAAATTCAACATTCATACCATGAAATAGGGGTGAGAAATCAAAATATAAAGTATTATCGAGTCCATTTGAGAAAAAACAATTTGAGAAAAGGATTGTCTCATCTGTTAAATCGTAGATATCATATGAATATCTTGAACCGAATATCAGAGTATCATATTGAATCCCTCTAAACCTCACCTCATATTCATGCCCAATTACTTCATCTGGACGAATCATTAAAGGTGTAACTATAAGAGTATTACATTCTCCCTGTTCATGCTCTGCATCCCAGGGTGATTCATGCTCATTTTGCACTGCAAAATAGTAATCCGATACATCAGAGGACGATAATTCACCATCACCTACCTCAACTTTTATAAGACATCTAATACCATTAGGGAAATTCTCAGTATCCCATTCAAAACTACCTGTATTTTCTAAGCCCTGAGTAATGGGAATGAAAGTAACACCTTCGTCGTTAGAGTAGTACAGGTCTATTGTAAGAGTGTCTCCATCAGGATCTCTTGCCATCCAAAAGATATGTTGTAAGCCAGAAAAAATTTCCCCACCATTAGGATAGAAAACCGTAACTTCCGGGAATCCATTGCCTGGATTGTTGATTACAAACTCCCCTGATAAATTAAATCCCATCTTTACACTATCAGTTACAGTGGCAAATATCCTATAAAAGCCATCTGGTGAGTTAATTGTATTCCAGCTATATGAACCTACATCAGGCAGGTAAGTAACTATGGTATCTATTATAGTATCATTCATAAGAAACAGGTCTATAAAAAGTGGGTTTCCTGTAGAGCTCTCCGTTTCCCATTCTACATCTACAATTCCATCGATCGTGTCCCCCTCAGCAGGTGAGATGATTATAATTCCATGAGGGTTAACAAAAAACCCCGCTATATCTGCCTGTTCTTTTAGGTAATCAAGCCCACCCGTATTACCGTTTGAGAACAACACCGCTATGGCGAGGGTATCGATCTCTCCCGGGACGAGTTCGAATGGTCCACATCCCATAACCATTCGCTTATCTTGAGGCGCAATATCGGGAATGCTACCAAAGGGCTCATATTCTCCTGTTACTATGTTCCATCCACCGAGCATCATATATCTTTTAAGCTCGTCGTCTGCATCCACCTGTCTTGTACATTTTGTAAAAGATATAAGCGGAATGTATTCTTCAGGATAGATTGTGGTATCCATCAAAACATTACCCGTTCCATCCACCCCATAGATGTAGAGTGTATCATCTGACCTTGGTCCTTTAAGTATACAGATACCAACATAATAAGGTGGAGGACTGGTCCAACCTATTTCCTGACCAGGAGTCATGGTCCACCCGAGTTGCCTTGTAATATTAAGTCCAAGTAAATCATTATCAGGGTCACCGACATCCATATCAGATGCATGTCCCACGAACATATGTCTTATTGTATCATCGCTTACATTCTCGAATTCATATAGTATGAAGAGCATATCCTGTAATTGAGGCATGTTCCAACCGTAGGTTATCTGTCTTACAGCTAATCCAAGTGAATAAGTCGGGAATGGGGTATATTCGTGATGAATAGAATCACACAGGTCATTGTATTCACACCAGGTCTCTTCGTCTGACCATATATCAGGTCTTCCGAATACAACTGATATAGGTTCTCCATACTGGTTGGTAAATGGCCATTCGCTCATGTCAACAGAATCAGTTGAGAAATAAATCCTATCTTCTGGATGTGACTGATGGTCATAGTAGTGGTCCCATATGTGTACTGAATCAGGTGGTCCAGGGATAAAATCATAACCTGAACCAACAGTGTTGAAACCAGATGACACGAGTACATCTCCGATAAGTGTATCTGGAAGATTACCACCCGGGAAAAGATAGGTGTGTGCTGCTGAATCAGCTGGGTCGGTGTATTCTTTCTCTACGAAGGCTCCAATCCATATTCCTGCACCATATATATACGGTTCTCCTGTGATTCTTGGCCAGTATGTGCCTGCTGTATATACCTCGTTCTGACCAAACTCACCCCAGTTAGTTATGGGCATCTCAATACGGTTTACCGTGTGTCTTCTGAGTTGGAAGCATTTTACACCAGGTGTGACACTTGATGATGCCACGAGTGACGCACTGTATAGCAGCACAAGAAACAATACAATATATAGCTTTTTTTCCATAATACCCCCTGTCTTAATGATACCAACGAGATATAACATATAAAGTTCTTTTGGTGTTGTATTAGATTACGTAGTCTTTTGAGATTTTTTTTGAGTAGAGATGGGGGTTTAACTGTATTTGTAACCTTTTCTATGAGAATTTTTTAGGATTGGCTGAGGAGATAACTTTAGGTAGAAGTAGCAGTGACTTGCCATATTTGTAGGAATTTTCTGCTCAATTTGTACCAGTAATGGTTAAAAACAAAGAACACATTTCTACTTCATACTCACCCCCAATATTTTAAATTACTGAAATGAAAGTGTTTCAAAAATTAGCATATATATATATTATAATCAAAAAACACCAATTTGTCAAGTTATTTTTGAGATTTCTGAAAAGTACAGAAATCTCTGATTACAGCGATTAAAATATAAAATTACATAGATTTACTTCTTATTTATCCCGTGGAATGTGTAAACTATTCCACCGGGACTAATCAACTATTCAACTAATTAACCAATCAACTGTTTAAAATTTATCCTGTCAATCTTGCCTGCCCTATGAAATGTGTCTCTATTTCATAAGGGGCTTGCCCTGTGCGAACGTAGTAAGCTTACGGGGTAAATCCTGTCAAATTATTTCTTTTTTAGACGGGATGAACAGGATGGACTGGATTTTTTTCTCTTATCCCTTTTCTACTCCCTATTTATCCCGTAGAATGCGCAGCTATTCCATCGGGACTCACTACTGGCTACTCGCTACTTAATTAATATCATTTTTCTCGTCTCAGTATATGACCCAGCCTCCAGCCGATACAGGTATATACCGTTACTGACCTCTTTGCTTGCATTATCCCTTCCATTCCATCCAACTGTGTAGTAACCCGCTTTCTGTAGCTCGTTCACCAGTGTCTTTATTAACTGTCCATATATGTTGTAAACCTTAAGCTCAACTCGACTGGATTTGGGAAGAGAATATTTTATCGTGGTTCTATATCCCATAGGGTTTGGATAGTTCTGTGATAAGCTGAAAACCTGAGGAAATTCATTTGGTTCAGTAAACTCTTCTTCTACTCCTACCGCTCCCCCTTTTGTCCATGGAGACCAGAAGCCCAAACTTGCTTTATAACTTGTGCCCTCACACTTACCTATTACTGACTGACCTATTGCATCCTTAAGCCTGTAAGATGTCGATATTGCCTCTCCAACTTTACCACCACCATCTAAAACAGACCAGGGTATAACATAACCCCGTTGTTTGGGTGTCCTTACCTCTGCCTTCCCTTTGGTCAAGGCAAAAGCCGGTAAGCAGAGCACAAGTAACAAAGAAACAGTAGCCTTAATATTTAATCGATAGTCAAACATTTTACCTCCTGTCCAATCATTTATATCCCTAATAGAATAAGTCTGTGAACCTTATCACTCTTATCAACGCCATACCATCATCGCTGTCCCAAATCTTCTACTCCTTACGAATTGTAGCGTCATAACCTTTAAGAGTAAAAGGGTGATCTATTACGAGCATACCTGCAGAGAAGGTATTATCTGAACCAGCCTTGAATATCAGTGTCGCATTATCGGGTGCCTCGTTGATTGCCTCTTCAATATCCTCATATGGGTCGTTCGGGGAGCCATCGCCAGGGTTGTCATCTCCCACAAACTTCACAACATTCAGGGGTGCAATGCGGGTAAGATGCTTCTGATAAAGGTTAAAGGAAACACTATCACAAGAATACCACAGGCTATCACTACCAGGACCCCATCCCATATTCATTAAGAATTGTCTGTCTGGATCAGTCCCTTTGTTGTAGCCATATACAGCAAACATATGGCAGCTATTGGGAGCACTACAACCGCTGAATGCCAATGGACGAAGCCACTGGATCTCTTCAGTCATTATATTGATATCTGGAACACCATAGGCGTTATCTGGATCATATCGAAAATGGTCCACTATCCCGGTTTGAACGATATAAAGAGCACATCCAGATGCCCAAACACCGTAATCCATCTCACTGGCGATACCGATATGGTAACAGAGTTTTGCTACCTCAGCATCCCCGACGTCTGGTGGGTCTGAATGGACATCCCCGATAAGGCTCCAATCGTAGCTCGTGGTGCCGAAGTTCGCATAGCAGGTCGTTGTTACAAGGGTGAGCCTGTTCCAAAGAGCATCCAGTGCGTTAAGATAGTCAGAATCCCCACTAATCTTTATCGCTGCAGCATGAACACTCCCGTCCCAGTAGCCAGTCATCCATAGCCTTCCTCCATAATCTGGAGTCCAGTCAAGACGATCATTTCCCCACCCGCCTGGAAAGTAGTGAGTATCTGGATTAACTGCAAGATACTGAAAGTCCCAGTCAGTCCTCCAGCGATAGTTGTAATACACAGTGTCATTTCCAACACCAGTATTCGGCCATTTCCAGTAATACATGATCTGAGCTGCTCCTGTTGCACCACAACCGACAACTGTTCGTTCATCAGGAGGAGTGAGTAACGGGCATTCGTCGTTATATGGTGAGCCCTGGTGCCATTTACATTTCAGAGGGAGTATCATCATCATAGGTTCAATACGAGCATACTTATCCTCTATTCTTGTAGGAATACGTCCAGCAATAAGCTCTTGCCAGAACGCAGCTCTCTCAGACAAAGCTTTTTCATACTGGAGCACTTTTGGGTCGCCTTCCTCCAATCCTTCACTCAAATACTTCAGTCTGGTTTCGATCTCCCAGAGGATGTATTGATAGTTTGGATTTTTAGGGTTGTAAGTCCCTTTTGGGTTATAAAGATATACAGGGAGAACCAGGTCGTCGGCACCGCAAAGGCAGAAACCACTACCCCCGAGATAAGCAATGTAGGCAACTGTTTTGCCTTTAACTTTATAAGGTTCCATTCTTTCGATGACGGCATCGGGTCGTGCATCTGCAGTTACATAACGCACCCATGTTTCAACGGCAGCACGAACCTCGTACTCACTTAATTCTTTTGCCTGAAGATACGGAGATATCAGAACCAGGCAAAGGACCATGAGCGATGCTTTTAAAATTTTATTTATAATCCCTTCCATCATTACACCTCCTTCCTATTGCAGCGCAACCAGGATAAGAACCAGACCTTTACCTTTATCGAGCGAACTCATCGCTTTACCAATAACTGCGCCTTGTGCTCTCACATAGTCGGTAACTTTCATAGAATGCCCGGGAGTCTCTGATGTGGTCAGTAGGTCTCCAGGCTGGATGGGTCCATTTGAAGCATCAGCCCAGCAATAGACGCGGCCAGTCAGTGCCACAGGATACTCTCCATCTGCGGCAGAGCCCGACTGACCCATTAATATTCCAGACTCGATGCCGCCGCCGCCACTAATTATACCGGCAACACAGCGATCATATGCCCTTTCAGAAATTTTTAGTTTTCCTGTATTCTCTGGATCAATTGTCAAAACCATACCTGCTCTAATGCCATCTGTCTCTTTAATATCAAATGGTTCAGCGATGTCTGATCCACCTGTGAGCTTGAGAACTTCACATTTAACTGTACCCACGACATGAAGCTTTTCTTCGGGTACACTCGTGCCAATACCGACTTTGCCATCAAAACAACCTGCTATTGCACTCGCTATTATCGAGGTATCTGCCTCGCCATAAATTCCAATAACGCCTTTTCCATAAACACCATATCCAACTGATTCTCCTCTTACTCCTGTTAGTCCAGCAGATCCATACACTCCTATCCCTAAACTACCACTAGCTTTTATAGAACCATCGACATCTAAATCATACACCGGAGTCATTATTCCGATACCAACTTTGCCATCTGTTTTTATCGTTAAGGCATTTATCCAAGAAATTGGGTTTGTGCCAGCATCTATGGTTCTGAACAGCACATCTCCATCAGGCTGAACTTCCTGCAAAAAAGCTCCAGAATTTGTATTAAACCTCTTCCAAGCACCATCGTAATAGCAATTCTTGGCCAAACTTGCATATTTTGATGTTGCCGAATGTAATCCAATCTCTGAACCTGATGTCCCTCCACCGTCCACCAGGACACCAAAATTGTCTGAAACTGCCTGAATGTGAAGTTTGGTTTCATCGCTCGGGCTTGACGTCCCGATACCAACATCGCCATCCGGTGTCACTAAGAACTTTACTCCACCTCGACCTATTACGAAGTCGTTTGTATTGCCCCATGACCCAACTCCTGCCACCCAAATATCAACACCACCAGCATCGCTTCCCTCTTTGAACGCGATGGTTGCTTCATTATCACCGGTATTGGAATTTTCTATTAGAAGCATTCCATAAATTGAAGTTGGACTCGACAAATGCAGTTTTTTCTCCGGACTCGAGGTCCCGATACCGACATTGTCTGTTGGAATAGAGTGCATATTATTGCCATCAACCTGCCAGTCATTATCACCTGGGGCAGCTATTGCATAATCTGCTGTATCTGCACGAAATGCATAACCTATACTGACAAGCTCCTTCCTTGGTGACAGTATCTCTCCTACTATTTCAGTCTGCAGCCAGCAAGCCGGGTTACTGAATACACTACTTGCTATGGGGTTGACACTGCCCAACAGCACATTGAACAATCCATCTATTACAGCCACATCGGTTTGTGTCTCATCCCACAACTGGCTTCCAACACTGGGCGCATCCCATATGCTGAAGGTCATCCCAAGCGTGTCGGTGATGGCATTTTCTGAATTATCTGTGAGATAACCCTGATAGTTTATCTGATGTGGTATGCCAGCTTTATTTTGTACCTTTAATTGTGGAGTCTCATTGAACCTGTTAGGTCTTGCCCCTATGGCAGCAATTGCAACAACCAATGCTGCTATACTCAAAAATACTCCTATATTACGCATAGTAACCCCCTGGTATAATGTTAAATGAAATAAAACTTATAAAGCAATTTTGTTTATATATTAGATTATATAAACTTTACGAATTTTATAGTATAGATAGGAATTTTGATTATATCAGAAACCTATTTCTACAGGAGTTTTTAGATTGACTGTGGAGATTAATACGGAGAGAAGTAGCAGTGATTTGCTATATTTATAGGAATTTTCTGCTCAGGTTGTATCAGTAATGGTTAAAGAAACAAAGAACACATTTCTACTTTATACTCACCCCCAATATTTTAAATTACTGAAATGAAAGTGTTATTATAAATTATCTTCTGTATATATTATAACGAAAAAACACCAATTTGTCAAGTTATTTTTGAGATTTCTGAAAAGTACAGAAATCTCTGATTACACCGATTGAAATATAAGATTACATAGATTTACTTCTTATTTATCCCGTGGAATGTGTAAACTATTCCACCGGGACTAATCAACTATTCAACTAATTAACCAATCAACTGTTTAAAATTTATCCTGTCAATCTTGCCTGCCCTGTAGTGTTAATGTACGGGGTTAATCCTGTCAAATTATTTCTTTTTTAGACGGGATATACAGGATGAACTGGATTTTTTTATTTTTTTAAAGAAGAGAATATCTTTAAATAATGTTTATCCTGTAAATCCAGTAAATCCTGTCAAAAATTCCCTTTCATTGGATCAATATCATTTTTCGGGTTTTCGTAAAGCCAGCAGCACTCATCCGAACAAAATAAATCCCTGAAGCGAGGTTTTTCTCTCTCCCTGTCCACCTGACAGTATAATAACCCGCCTCTTTCTCGCCATCTTCAATAACCTCAACCAAACGACCTGCAGAATTATAGACACATAAACTTACGTAAGTTTTCTTTGGTAATTCATACCTTATCAAAGTTTCACCTGTGAATGGGGTTGGAGAGGCCTCTCTTAGAGCAAATGCCCTGGGAACAGGTCCTGATGCATTATCAGAGATTCCTATTACAAGCTCTCCTGGACCACCTGGTTCTACGATAATACCATTAGCTGTGATGTCGTCATCGCCACGTTGACCATCAACAAAATGCATAGTAACGATGTTTGCGCTTATCTCTATACCTGTCTGACCATCGTAATCAAATTCATACCAGTGGGGCAAAGGCACATCTGGAGTTTGACCATATTTATAATACATTTCAGGGGTTGCACCACCTGGTAAATATAGTGTTACTGTAGCGGATCCACCTGAGCCCATGCCGGTTATCTTAAACCCAAAGAAATCGTATAAGAAGTCTATATCTTCAGGAGCATCCACAGGAGATGGATTGTCTTGAGCCTGAACGTTTGAGAAATTAAAACCTTCGGGACAATACAACGTTACATAGTAGTCACCGCTATATGTATGTAAGGATGCTACGTTTCCCTGCTGACTGTCAGCTATACCATCACCGTTGCCGTCATAATTGGGGTCAATACTATCAGCTCCCATCTCCTCTATATCAGCCACACCATCATTATCGGCATCGATCATAAGTTCATACGAACCTATATCTGCAACAGCTTCGCTGTCGTCATCGCCGTCCTGAGGGCGGACGATACCACGCTGGTCAGTAGGTGCACAGGTTTGATTATCTCCTGCATCAATGGCAGGGCTTCCGGTCTGCAGTGCATGTGTTTTAGTGGAACCCGTATTGTAATCGAGGGGACCGAGATTAGGGTCAAGTCCGGTAATGTTTCCAGTTAGATCACCGACTATAGTAGCACCTGTCACGTCTTGAATTAAATTATAACCCTCTGACATTATTACTCCCGCACAATCAGGTGCACCACCCAGGTCAGCTGTGTTGCCTGCTACTATGGTGTTTTTCATATATGCCGTATCCCCGTCACTGCTATATATCCCACCTGCATTGGGTGCCGAGTTGTTAGTGATGGTCACATTATTAAGATGTACACTCCTCAAAACGTTATAGATTCCACCACCCTTACCTTCATGTACATTACCACTGATCGTGCAATTAGTCATTGTTAATGTTCCAGCGTTATAAATTCCTCCGCCCCCGAAAGCAGGATTCTGCGTAACGGTATTATCATTGATCGTGCTGTTTGTAATAGTAACATTTGCATATGCAGCACCTGTAATACCTGCTCCACCAACGCAACATGTGTTACCACTAATTGTGCAATTATCTATATATGCTACTCCTCCAAACTGATAAATTCCACCCCCTGCCTGGTTCTGATGGTAATTAACGTTATTACAAACTTTACAGGAAGATAGAACTAATGTGTCACCCCGTACAAATATACCGGCACCAGCGCCGGAGACCCTTCCTCTTGCTATGGTAAGTCCTGATATAGATACTCTACCAAGATTAGCACATTCGATATGAAACACCCTATCTGCTAAATTTCCATCGACCGTAAGAAGGTCGGCACCAGGACCTATTATAGTTAACCCATCGGTTATTTCGAAACCAGCAGCTGTAATTGTATCTCTCACATTTGAAGCAAATAGTATGGTATCTAGCCCAGCATTGCCGTTTGCATCAAGTATTGCCTGTCTTAGGCTACCTCCTCCTGAACCATTATTATTGGTTACAGTATATACGTCTCCCAAACATATGGTAACCGTCACAAACATCAGGACCAGAAAGATACAGCCCTTAAGAAATGCACAAGAGTCTTTCATAATACTCCTCCATTTGGATATTCCAAAAATACACATTTAAATTTTTAAAGCGTAAAATTTGCCTACTTCAATTGGCACAGGTTAATTATTCTATTTATGATAGTATTAAAATCCTCCTGTTTTGAATTATAATCGATAAGATAATGTTTGTCAAGATAATTTTTGTAATGAAATATTTTTTTTGGATGGGATTGACTGAATAGACTGGATTTAGTTATTTTAAAAAAAAAGTTTTTATTTTTATTTATCCTGTCAGAATTTTTTTTAGACTGGATGCACAGGATGAACTGGATTAGAATAATTTCATTTATCTGTTATAAACAAAAATCTTTGTATTTAATTTAAAAATACATCCTGTCAATCCGGTTAATCCTGTCAAGAATACCCTGTCACTGTATTAATATCATTTTTCTTGTCTTAGTATATTCCCTTGCCCCGTAAGACCTTTGGTCTCTTATGGGGACGGTACTCATCCGAACAAAGTATATCCCTGAAGCAAGGTTCTTCTCTCTTCCCGTCCACTTGACAGTGTAATATCCCACCTCCTTCTCTTCATCAACAAGAGTTATCACCAATCTTCCTGTTAGGTCATATACCTTCAAAGAGACCTTACTAATAACTGGTAACTGATAACTGATAACTGTCTTACCCCTGAATGGGTTGGGAAAGTTCTGGGAAAGGAAGAAGACACGAGGAATGTTCTCCTCTATCCCTGTGGATGGGGAGTAATAGAAGGCATACCCCGAATCAGGAAACCGTGTAAAGTTCTGCCACAATGATGAATCAACCGCACAAAGCCAGTAAAAGAGCGAATCTTCAGGTTGATAGGGAACTGTGTAGTAATAGATTGAGTCAACGATGTCGTGTGTTTTACCTGTAAATAATGATTCTTCTTCACTCCTGTAATAAAGTGAATCCCAAAAAATACCAGACCAATCCGTAATCTCTGCCTCGATTACTATAGATGTATCTGAACTCTCGCTTCGGTATTTTCCCGATTAAATCCACCCCTTTTTTTAATTCTAACGTAAATTTAACAAAATGTCAGGAAGTTTTTGGAGAATCTTCGAGAGGGGTGTTCTTTGACAGGGACTTGGACGAGCCATGGAAGGAAATTTAGAAACTCTTGACTAAGGTGTAACAAAAACTTTTTGTATTATATCTATGTTCTTTTTGCTATCCTAAGTGCTGTCTAAACCGAGAGAGAGTCAAATAGCCGAGTCTGACCCTAGTATCCTAGCCAACATCACATTATTTTTTTCCTACACTTGAAACACAAGTCTAATCTATCGGGGAGGACCCTAAACCCTGTTCCATGATCATGGGGTCTACCATCAGGATACTGCCCGATTCGTATATCAACAAGAATTACGCTTTCTCTTAATAGGTCTAAAAAGTTTTTGAAATTGAAGCCATTTAGTAACCATGCTTCATTAAACCAAAATTTTTCATTAGAACCTCTACCTTTTGCTTCTGCTTTTACATATAGCAACTTAGGAAGTTTCATTTCAAAAGAGTTCTTTAGTGTTTCTTTGTCCCAATAACCTACGGTTTCGTTCTGGGCAGTTATGAGATTTATTCTATCTTCGTGGATGTCAATTTTAAAGCCAGGATGCCCTTTCAGTCGATTGTACCCCGTAGCATTTACTGTAGTATGTAATTCTTTTCTATTATTACCGCGTGCAGACTCGTAGCCAAATCTTTGTAGGAGAACAGAATTCGCTTTCTTAGGAAGAGGGGATTTTGTAAATAATGTAAGCATACTGGAGGCATTATTTCTTGCTGATTTTAATTCAATCATTGCAGCATTTGGCCCAGGTATATTATTCTCCGTTATTCCTAAGAGGTCTTCCAATGTTTTACCTACACCTGTGGTCCCTACTCGGTGAGTTCTAACATAACCCATTTCTTTTACTTCTCTCAATTTTTTTATTAGTTCAGGATAAGTCATAAGGGTTTCCAAAAATCAAGTATATATTCGAAAGTTGTGCTAAGGGTAATATAGTTACTTGGCCAGCCATAAATTCCTACTTTATTCACTAGATTTCTTTTATCCCAAATGATTATATTCCTAAGTTCATAACCTACCTTTTGCATAGCTTCAATAACATAACTGTGCGTAGGATACCTATGGTTATTTTCCCATAAATCATTAAGATTAATTATACAATGAGCCTTTGGCTTCAAGAGAGGCAATATTCCTTTATAAATTTCTGCAAGTGCTTCCGCATATTCTTTTGGCTTCATTGTTCCAAGGTCGCGGGGATTATTTGAATATTGTTGAATCTTTTTGAAGTGTTTATTTCTCCGGAGATCTCCACGAATACTTTTATTTAATCTTCTATGGTTTAGCATATTAGCATAGGGAGGCGAAGTAACAGATAAAGAAACAGTGTTTTCACTAAGGTATTCTGAAATATTGATCGCGTCGTCGCAAATGGCAATCTGTTTTGTACTATCTTCGAAGTCTATTTGTGCCTGAGCAAGCCTTTCATTGGTAAAATCAATGTATTTTTTATTAAGGTCAAATCCTACTGCATTCCTGCTCAAATCCCTCGCAGCAATAAGAGTAGTACCAACACCTACAAAGGGATCGATTACTAATTCTCCTTTATGTGTAAAAAGCTGAATACACTTCTTGGGTAAAGCAATTGGGAAAACGGCCGGGTGAGTGTCTTTATCTCTAATATCTCTTTTTTCATAATACAGTTCCCAAACAGCAACTTGGTTTCGAACCCAGTCTTTGGCAGTAAGACAATTTATATGATTCTCTGGACAAGAGCAGGTTTTTATAAAATTTATGTCTATTTTTCTTTTCATCTTCGATACCTTCAATATAGTTTTTTTCTTAGTTTTTATTAAGCAGCAAATCCGAATTTCATATAACAGCAGTATATACGTTGTAAACTTCAGATACACACCTTGTCAACTTTTGTTACCAATTTCTATTTTACCATGAATCTTATGGAATGTCAAGGACTTTTTTGGTTACCGGCAAAAATATACCCAAATCCAACTTTTGATAATCCCTATACATCCCTAAGTTCTGTTATATAAGATCATACGTCCTCTATTTATTCTTTAATGAGTTTTGATAGTTTTGTATCGATTTTATCAAGATCCTTAGGATAAATACTTAATATTCTAAGATTCATTTGCCAATATGTACCGATCTTCCTTGTTCTTTTATTGTCATAGTTAGGGTCGTCTATTAGCCCGAAAAATTCAATCACTGTCTTGTGTTTCTTTAGATAGAAATCTGGCCTTAAAGGATATTTTCTTCCTGGTACCTTCATAGGTGTATCATAAAGAAATTCAATATCGTGGTCATAGAGCCAATTTGCTATTTTTTTCTCTCCCTGTGATTGGACCATAACCCCATTGTTGGTTTGTATTGTACATGCATCTTTGACCTTCTTTTCAAAATCTCTTCTCTCTTTCCATTTCAGTTTTTCCCCTTTTATATAGACTGTTATACGCATAACTAAAAAAGTCCAAATTGCAAGTTGTATAATTATTAATATTACAATTTCTTTTGTCATTTTAAGAAGTTTATATTATATAAAACTAAAGACAAACGGGTACATGAATGTGTGAAACTATTAAAGCTTAAACTTATCTTTATTAGGAACTCGGAATTTTGCTTTTGTTTCTTTAACCGCTTTTTCTATAGCTGAAAAAATCTTTTCAATATCTTCTTTCGTATATTCGTACACCTGTCGGTTTGAACAATTACCAAGCACCCTCAGTCTCTCAATAATTGTGTTAGTTCTATAAGTAGCAAGCCTTTTAAATCTTTCCTGCGCAGTTTCCTTTTTTAAGTCTTTCATTCTTGTTCTTTTAAAATTATAGTAAAGTAATTTACTGTATTATATATATATTATAACATATATTTACGTATTTGTCAAGAGCTTATTTTATATTTATTTATGATGCACTGTAAGAACAGTTATGGTGAACAATCATGAGGTGGATATAATTTAGAGATTTTATCTATTTTAGGGAAAGTGGGGGGGTGGGAAGAGGGTCTTAATAAAACCCGCTAATAGAGCAATTTTTTCTAAGTAAAATGCCTTTAATATGTGTATTATACAAACTCAGCCTTATTTTGTTTTTCGATGCTACGTAATTGTGTAATTTTTTCAACGATTTCTTCAAGAATTGGTATTTTATATTTTTTATCGTAGATAAGTTCTATAAGACGTGCAACACCTTCAATGTTTTTAATTGCACGCGCAGAGTCATCATATCCTAATTCAGATGCCGCTTCCTCTCGAATAGCTTGAAAAGTTTCATTGCCCAATATTTCTTTGAATATACCTTCAAGATTCTCACTAAATACTGCCCAAGTTTCGTGAACTTGGGTTTCTGGAAAATCTTCTGTTGGTGCTCCAGCTAATCTCAGATATCTAAGATTGCGAATTTTCGCAGCATCTTCCTTTTTTCCCTTACCCATAAGTTGTGAATCAGCATCAAAGATGAGGTATGTTGGAATAGAAAGTCCTCGGAAAATTACTATAGGACGGTCTATATTGTTCTTTCCTCCTGCTGGTACTACAACTATTCCAAGTCGAGACCAATCCTTTTTTAAGATCTCTTGGAGCTTCCACAATGTTCCTACTTCAGATAGTCCCTCAACCACTACGACAACGTTTGCAAAAAAACCCTCATTCACAATAGTATTCATAACAGACATTGCACGTGCTCTGAAGCTATCCCTTGTAAATTTGGTAGGATCGGCATTACAAACCTTTGCCATTTCTTCTGCTGCCTGTTTTAGAGAGAAACGTGTAACGACACTCTGTGGCACAAGTGAGTCTGGTGAGGATACTTTTCTAACCATTCGAATTTGATCAAAACGGTGTAGATCCACAAAATAAGGGGAATGAGTTGTGTAGACAATTTGATTTTTCACCCCAAGACCAATTTCTGGTGTTTCAGTAAGTTGAAGTAGGAGCTCAGCTAAGTAACGACATCTTGACGGATGGAGATAAAGCTCCGGCTCCTCAATAGCTAAAATCAGGTCGGGTCCTTCTTGTGATTCATAAGCTTTAGTTTCTAAAACGATACTTTCTTCCTCAGCAGATCCTTCGATGTGTAAATCTACTGGAGTTATCATGGCTAAATGTTGCAGTAAGGTAAGAATTAATGCCCTTTGGAGACCGTGACCCTTGCGGTTAATTTCACCCTCAAAATTATCTTCGATTAAAGTTGCCTTTGCAAGAGGTAGCGGAACACCAGGTGGCTTAACTTCATCCCACAATAAACGTAACTTTGAGCCAGGAGCAAACTTTTCAAGTGTTTCAGAAATTGAAGAACCTAGTTCAGGAAGCTCGGTGAGATTTTCAGAGCTATAAAGTTTTTTAACCCTTTCTTCAAATTCAGATTTGAATTTCTGTATGTCTTTTCTAGCATTAATCTTTCTCAAAACAATCATATCTAAAATTTGATAAATTGCTCCCTTTTTACCCGTTACTTCGTCAGAGGCTTCACGAACCGCAGGTACTAAAACATATTTGGTGAATTTGTCTAGTTTACCTCCTCCAATATTTCTGGGACCAAAAAATTGTTCTTTCCGCTCAATTGGTTTCATAAATTCTGGATGATTAGCTTCGTATTCATTCATAAATCGCTCAACTTCATCCGCGCTACGAGTCCTTCCGCTCAAATCGGTAAATTCACCGCTATCAACCAGTTCGTTCCAAGCACTAATACGATCTCTTTTGGTAGGTAATATCCTTATCTCAGCAAACTGTGGTATCTGCAAAGCTGCGGCATAATATTGCTGTATTATCCGACCATTTTCGCTTAAGATGCGCTTTGTGACAATTAGTTCTTCATTCCTTATGTATGGCTTAAATTCTTCTTTTTCATCATCTCGAAGATCGCTATAAGTTACTCGTATTTCTATAGAAGCACCAATATCTCGGTTGAAAAAATCTTCCTCTGATATAGGCGCCACGATGTCATAGAAACTATCTATGGCGTGGAGAAAAGAAGATTTCCCCGCACCATTTCTTCCCATAATAGCTGTAAGATTATCGCAATCTAATATTGCTTCCCTTATTGATCGAAAATTCTTTACCTCAACACTTTTTATAATCATGTTGTTTTACCTCCATCCTGTTCTTCTATGGCTGGTTTCTCGCAAAGATTTGCGGGTAAGCGGTGCCTTGTACACCATTTGTTAATCTTCCTCTTCAATGTTAAGTTTTATATTCCAATCGTAATTGTACCGATTAAGAAGATTATTATGCATTCGTATTGCGGATGCCTTCGAGGGTACAGCCTAAGCGCGATAGTACAAAGTAAAGCCCAGCTTAAAGTGATATTCAATGATATCAAATAGGTGTGAACCATGACGAGCGTGAGCATATAGCCGTCCTTTTTCACTGCCAGTTTCACCCACATATACGGGTTGTATATTACCGTGGCGAGGTCCTCCCAAACCTAACTCGTAACAAGAAGGACCATCATAGTCGAATTCATCATCATACCAATAATTTTTATCTCCGAGTTTTCTCCAATTGGTCCATCTACCCATACTTCGTTTACCTCCTGTTTCCTTGATGGTGAAATGTATGACACGCTAGAATCTGGAATTTATATCACCATTTTGTTCTATAGCTGGGCACATATTTCTGTGCCTGATTCAATTATCTGTTCTCACTAGTTAAATCGACCTGACTATTTTTCATGTTGATAGATGCTAAAATTTGCTCTCCTTCTTTTTTATATACTAAGATTTCTTCAATAAATATCTCAAAGGAGCAGTTAAAAAACGATGCGATAGCAATTAATATGTCTTGATAACAGGTAACAACATAAATTGCTGTTTGTATTGTTTTAGCCTTAAAGTATGTAGGATGAATCACATCTATAATATCTGCTAAAAAATGAGAGTAATTACATAATTCCGAATAAACGACATTATAAAATTCTTCTAAACCCACGCTTTTTGCTCTTTTATACAAAGATACCTTACCTAATTTACTTTTCATAGCTTTTGTGTTTTTTGTTCTATCCAAATAATCGTTACAAAGTTCTTCAGCCCACTTATTATCTTGTGCATGCTTTGGATGATGATATATGTAGTGTACATTTAAGTAATTTTCTACTAAAACACGCAATCCGATTAATGACAAAAGCAAAAAGCTCTTCTCTAAATTCTTCAAAATTTGAAATGCCAGCATTTCCGAACCAACGGCAAAAACATTTGCTCCTAAAATTTTAGCAAGGGATCCTTTTACATTCTGTTTATATTTTCCAATCTCTGCTAATAGATGTTTTATATTGCTCTGTTGTTTTATTAATATTGATTCTGTTTTTGCTAGGAATCTTTTTGTATCTTGATCGTGTCTATACATAATTTTAACCTTACTTTTTTATATACACTCAGCAACTAGTTAGCTTCTGATAATAATGGCATATAATGTGTTATATCTGAACAAGGTTGCTTTCCCCACCTTTGCGGGAGTGGGGCATGTAGTGATATATTTCCTTTAATAAAGAATTATTTGGCAAACAGCCTTTAATCTTCGTTATTCATTATACCATGTTCTCTCAAAAGAACATACATAGTGGCCTCTGCGTTGCCCACCATAGACACTCATCCACAATCTTTAGTTTACTTTTTCCATATTGGTTGGCTAACTCAGAAACAAGGTTCTTATATTTCTTAATAAAAACTTGTATTTGTTGCATAAATCTGTAGTAATCTTCATATGACCATTCCGTAATCTTATTACTAACTTTACTTTTTCGGTAACATTCACTTTTGGTGGCTATGACAATTTTACTATCCCATGGAGGAAAGAAATTTGGGCAAATTAGATGTAAAACCTTTGTTGACGCAGTTCGTCCTATAATCTCTTTAAAGGATTTATAACATTTTTTAATATCTGTTTTGAATTTGCTTAGATCAACATTTGATAAGTCTTTTGTTTTAAAATCATTAAGTGTCTTATAATTTGATTGTATTTGTTCTTTAAGCTTGCTTTTCCAATGTTCAAACTCTTGGCGACCAAGAACTCGTCCCATTCTTCCCCATTTATATAAGAATGGCTTCACAACTCTTTCTACCTCTTCAACAATTATGTTTTCCAAATCTATTTTCTCCATATCTCTCAATCCTTTATTGTATTCGACATTGTCTTTGGATTCTTCGTTAAACCGTTTAACATATTCCTTAATTATTTCATTGCTATAATTCATTACTCTCCTTTATGAATTTAGATATGATGTATAAAAAGAAAATACCTATCCACTTAACTCACCTTAAAAATCAGCATTATTAGAAGCTACCTGCGAAATATGCTTTTGCCAAAGAACCATGGGACATCGTCTTAAATTGCTTTATCAAGCACAACATTTTTTTCTTTTTCTCTGCATTCGTTACATAGCTCACCATAAAAGATAATTGAGAGAAAAAGGGTGAATTTTGAGGATTTTGCCCTTTTGTTTTTGCGATATTTGAGAAAAATTGGAAAATAAAAGGGATGTTCTTATAAAATCTTAATCTATATAAATTACCTTTATTGAAACGATTTTTGAGGTTGTTAAGATACATGTGGTTACTCATATATCCCAAAGACCTTAAATTTGTATTCTCTCAAAATGTCTTGAATAATTACTTCTTTTGTAAGATTAGAAATATCATAATCTCCCGAACTTATTCCATAGTGACCTTCTGCTGAATATGTTTTACCAGTCTTGGTATCTGTACCTCTTGTTATCGGATAAGGAGATGCGCCCCTGGGAGATATCCGTGCATTGACTGAATAGTCTAATTCTAAAATATTTTGATATCGTATACTTATAGATCCGTATTTTTTCCCTATCTTTACATCTACTTTTCTGTTGTGTTTCTCTAATGCAGATTTTATTTCATTAAGAGCGGAAGCAACTACCGAAGAATAGAACTTTTCCACTTCTGATTCAACTTCTTTAATTTTTTCATCACCCTTCTGTTCTT
This sequence comes from Caldifarciminota bacterium, assembly GCA_023129165.1. Classification (GTDB taxonomy): domain Bacteria; phylum Hydrothermota; class UBA3073; order UBA3073; family UBA3073; genus JAGMCL01. The sequence goes on from JAGMCL010000134.1 coordinate 20,098, forward strand.
TCACCCTTTTCTGGTTAAATAATTCATCTAAGTCTTTTCCCAGATTTTTCATGAATTTACCCTCCTTTTTATTTAAGTAACGTTCTACGCTTCTCTAACAATTCCTTAACAATTATAAGTGTAATCTCTAACTCACCTTTATTCTTTAATCTGGCTACTTCATCATAAGCACATTTTGTAAAACCTCAAGATTATCACTACAATAAAGAATATTCTCCATTATTGCTTCCTTTTAGTTATCTATTAAAAAGACAGTATTGTTCGGGTTAAAATAATAGTGTCTTTTCAGTATAGAATACACTCTCTTAATATTCTGCTTTTAGGAATCCCTCTCATACGTCACCCCTGTGTCCTGACTTGGCGGACTTTCTAATAGACGCTTAAGTTCTTCCTCAAAATCGCTTTTAGTTCGCATGTAAGGCGATTTTGCATCATTGGCGGCAAGAGATACAGCCAACCGTCTTGGTAGATCATACTCTTTAGTAATACCTTTACCACCTATTACTCTCCCACGGTAATCGTTATCTTCGAGTGAGTGACCACTTCGAACTTTACCGTAAGTTTTTACATAAACCTCGTAAGGATCTTCCCTGTATGATTCTCCCATGATTTACCCCCTTGTTAAACTACTATCTGTTAATGAAGATATGAAAGAGTATTTTCTCTAACAATTGATATACTTTCCGTAGAAAAAAATATCTAATTATGTTTAATAAAGAAAATTGGAGTCATGCTGGAATCTGGTATTTTTAAACCCATTTTGTTCTACAGCTTGGCTCACATTTTTTCCTGTATCTGTCGAATTGATATGTCATCCATAAAACATCTTATATTTCTTATTTCTATGCCTAACCCCCATTGTCTTCTATTATATTTAAGGTTTACTTTTCTATGGTTCTTTCATAGGAGGTTTACCTGCTTTTTTGAGTTTTACATTTAATTTATCTTTTTTCTTTTTTAGAACTGCAGGTCGCACGAAATAATAGTCAAACAAGGATTCAAGTACATCTAAGTTCCATTCAGCTTCGCCAGGCTCTACATCGATTATTTCACCAGATGATTTACTTTTTATAGGATGTGCTGCAAAATTACCAATATTTCGTATTGCATCAAGAGACTTGAGTAGATAATTTGGTAATTTCTTTTCATCAAGTACTTGTTGGATTTCATCTGAAAGATTGCCAGGTTTAATCTTAGCTTCATCTCGTAAAATATATTGTAGACATCTTCGACTTAATGCAGAACTCGCTTTGGGACTATCAGCCAGAGTTAAACAAGCTTCTTTGTAGTCATTAGCATACTTATTAGGGACTTCTTTTGGCAATGGTGAGCGGCTTTCAGCTTTTGGATAACAAAAAAATTCTTTGCTTTGTGTATAGTTTCCTCTGTCATTAAGACCATATTCCTGAATAAAACTTAGAATAAATCTACCACATTCTGGACAAGTACGCTTTACTAATGTCCATCTAAAATTACTATCCGTGTCGATAGATTTTCTTTCTTGATCATCATGAAACGAGATTAAGCAATGTGGACATTTCATAATACCTCCTATTAACTTGGGAAGGAAAAAGGGGACAGGCTACTTTTTATTCTCTAATTATCTTTCTTTTTCAGTATTCCTTTAATTCTAATTTCATACTTCAATTCTACTTCTTACTTTCTTGCATCTGTCAAACTTATATATCATTCACTAAACCCCTCGCTATCCTTGCCATGACTGAAAAAGTAGACTGTCCCCTTTTTTTCTTTTTCCTTTGGATTATACGATAAACAATATTTAAATTTAAAGACCTGCACCATCCTCATGACACAAATCTTAAAGTTTCCAATTGACTTCTTCAAAATCATCATATGATTCATCGTCAATATAATCAAAAACATTCGAATTAATAAATTCCTCAGACGGATACATTTTAAATAATAGTTCTAAAGGTATCTTTCTTCTTTTTTTTAAATGGTGTAGATACTGATTAAGACACTTCTCTAAGAGGTCTCTGAGAAATGGCCCAGGGAATACTAATCGGAATGTAGTTCCGTATCCCGTACCATATTCTCCATGAAAGGGTTTGGTTTTCTCAAAAAAAGCATCTTCTAATACCTCTACTTTTAAACCATGAATAACATCACATCTATAATTCTTGTAGAGTAAAGAACTTGCCTTGAAATCGTCCAGCAATACCTTAAGTGCTTCTTTAATGACTTTAAAGTTCGGGACTATGAATTCTTTGGAAATTGTATCTAATATTTTAGTACGAGATGCCATATATGACTTTTTTAGGCTTTGATTCGGCTTCACTCTAAAATATTTTGATAATATTCTTGCAATTCTAAATGCAAGACGACTCACGTCCTTATCAATTATCGGTATTCCGCTTTTTTTGATAAACTCGATGAAATTTACAGACTCTGATCCGAATTTCCTGATCCTGCCGGGTTTCTCGATTAACCCACCCTGTGATAGAATGCCGTAATAGGTAAGGTAAGAGTAAAGGTCGCCAACGCTTATACGATTAAAGAACCTTTTGTTACCCGAGTAGTCTAATATAAATTTACGAAAGGCTTGTTCTTGTCCTTTTATATTCTTAAACGCAAGATTAGCCAGAGAGTCGAGTCTGGCACAGGTTAAGAGTATGATTTCTTGTGAAGACTGTTTTTGAGTAAGAAGATAATTAACAAGCTCAATAGTATCAGTAAATGTTGATAAGCCTTGCTCAAGTCTTCTAATAAGGTTACCTTCTTTAGTCATAAATACAATTTGAAGTCAATCTCAAAAATTTTCTCTGCAGAGAAATATGGTCAGGCTAATCTAAATAAGTCAAGCATTTCTAACCCTTTATTTTCTTGTCCAAATGAAAAAACCGCTAATTGAGATTTTTCCTTAAAAAATCGTATTTAGCCTGTCTACCGACAGGTATATATGTGTAATATGAAGATGTAAACCCTTTTCCCTATATTTATCTTTTAGCTTAAAATAGAGTATCCTTATAAGTATATATGTTATTTGTTCTTATTATAAACTGACACCTATATTCTTTTTATATTTGTTTCTTGTTTTCTGGTTCTTTCTTGTATAATTTTATATCTAAATAGCAGACTGCTTTTCTAAATTCCGTTGTTTCCCTATTCTTTTTTGTCAATATTTCATATATCTTTTTCAACAATGCAAGATATTTACTTTTGTGTTGCCTTATGTCGTTCTTGTCAATATGAGTACAAGCTTCCAGGATTATGTGTGAATTCTTTTTAATAAATCCTTTGTTCTCCATGATTTTGTGGGGATATTTTTTTAAAAATATCAGTATACAACTCCTTTTAACTGTGTTTTTCCTTCGTTTTGGCAAAGATTTTTTCTTAAGATATCTGTTAACTGATGGGTCAAGAGAGCCCACAGTTGCACCAGTTTGTAGTTTAACATCAACAAAAATCCTCCCTAACTTATAATTGAGGACATCATTTTTTAATCTCTCAACAAGTTTCTTTCGTATATTGTTACTTCCTTTCTGCTCATTCAGTATGTTTATAGCCCTCTCAATGGACAAATTAGCCTTTTCAATGAAAAACCACAGAGGTAAATAATAAGTGTTCTCGTAAACCAATTGCTCTAAGTACCCTTCAGGATAGTCACATTTGCCTTTGAAAAAAGCGTTGTAAATATCATTTCTATGTATCCCCATAGGAACTTTTACTTTCTTTACTGGAAGTATACCACCTTCTGGAACTGTTTTAATGCTACCAACAAGCTTTAATGTGGGAGTTCCTTCTTTCTCGTTTAACTCTCCTTCTTTGATAAATCTAATCTTTGAAAGTATGGATTCGTCAATTATAATGGTTTTATCTTTTAGTTCAATCATTCCCTTTTCGACATCAAATATTTCTGCATGCTCCGGGCGAAGTTTCGCCATTTTTACTAACATCTCTTGCCAACTTCTCGTCTCTATTTCTATCCTCTCATTAATTATTCCCTGTAGATCTATCGCTCTTATTACCTTTGTCTGTCCAGAATACCGATAATAAATGGTTCCTTCTCTAATTATGTCACTAGTGTGGGTATCATGCTTTATACACATAATAGGTTTACTTTTTGATTCTTCCACATAGATGACACCAAACTTATTTCCATTTTTTTCGTGTTCAAAAGAATACCATTCCATAGAAGGAGAAAAATGTTCGTTTAAATATTGAGTTATTTGACTTGGATCCTTAACAGAGAACCTATCGTTTTGCAATCCAATCAATTCGTGAGGCTTATCCTTAATTCCAAATATTATGTAGCCCCCCCTGTGGTTTGCGAATGAACAAAATAATCTCACATATTCAATTTTATTAACCCAATTGAAATTTTCTTTGTATTCTAAAACATCACTTTCTTTCCTTCTAATAAGGCTAGGGTTATTTTTTCTTGTCTCGAATAACCACTTGATTTTCGCATCTGAAAATATTCCCTCTTTATTCATAATCTATTTATGTTTATAGTAAGATAACCAGGTTCAGGTCTTCAAATTTCAGATTCATCCCTGCATGTTGGATTGGTGTCGCCTGGAATTTCTAACTCTCCATTTTCTTGTCCAAATAAAAAACCCGCTAACGAAGAGAACTTTCACGATAAATCACCTTTAATATATTTTATAACAAGATTGGGGGTCAGGCTCAACTATTTGAATATATGATATAAAAAGAGTCATTTAAGCTATTCTATCACTAATTTTCAAAAAAGTCAAGGGAAAAATGAGGAAATGTCTTTGAATATTATTACAGCTTTTAATGAAACACTTCCCTTAGATTCAAAGGACTTAAGAAATTATAAATGTAAAATTTGAGGATTGGGGTCAGGCTGGAATCTGGAATTTGTAAGCTCTTTTTACTCTAGGAAGGAAAAAGGGGACAGGCTACTTTTTTATTATCTTATTGTCCTCTTCTTCAGTTTTCACAACGATATAAATATATATTAATATATAGAACCATTTGACCCAATTACATTATAATATTAAACAGATAAAAAGTCAAGGGAAAAACGGGAAATATCTTTAAATGGTTTCACAGCTTCTAGTGAAATTCCCCTTTAGGTTCGAGGGTTTTAAGGCATTGAAAATGTAAAAGAATGGATATGTTACATTATTGTGTGAAAATTTGATTATAATCTCTATTTGGATAACATTTTATTTATCAATACCACATTGTGTATTCTTCTTAAACCAGCGCGCAAGAGCCACTTTAGATATATCTCCTTTTTCAATATTAAGTGCCAAGTTTTCTATAACATTTGATGAAATATTGGGAAGAATCCTATACCCATTCTTTTCTAAAAAACGTATTGCTGAAGCCATTCCTGTTCTTTTATTTCCATCATGAAATATGTGGTTCTTAATTATATAATAAGCGTATGCACTGGCTTTGTAAAATGGGGAAAGATGGAGTTTCTTGCCAAAATATGTGGCTTTTACAGCATGTAAAAAATAGCTAAATGAATTCTCATTAGCTATATTTACATCACCTTTAAAATATACCCCTCCATAATGACTAATAAGTTTAAAGTTCAATTCGATGATTTCTTTTCTGGAGAGGTATTCAATTATCTCTTTGCCAGTTTTTTCCACGCTTTTGAAAACCTGTCAACTTGAGGACTTATCAAATAGTTTAAATCTTCACCGGTATTCATCTTATCTGATATATTAAATTGTGGATCAGAAATAGATGGTGGGATAACTTCATAATAAATATATGTTGCTGGAAAAAGCTCCTGTCCTGATTCGCTATAAGATTTAACTATTTTTTTCTTCATTATAACCCCCCTTTTCTTCCTTACTCTCAAGGATTTTAATATAATCCTTACATTTGACCCATTTAAAACCACCATGTCTTGTTACTACTGCAATATCTACGGGTTCACCTACAGTTGGAATCATATTAGCAAATTTCTGGAATTTTGCTGTTGTTCCTATCAAAAAAGATACATATTCTACTGCATCTTGCAAAGAAAAGCTCTCATATAACGCTCCCAACCCCATTTGTTCTCTTAGTTCCCATAGTTTCTTAACTACATGTCCCTCTCCGCTAAAAGTACAACCAATTTTGTCCTCTATTTTGGTTTGAATTATTTTACCTATAGAAACAGAGACTGTTCGTCCCCATGGCTTTGATTCCTTATCAAATCCCACAAGTTGAAATCCCAATGGACGAAAATTATCAGGTGCTTTTGTAATATCTCTAAATTGTTTTCTCAATTCTTTGTGGAAGTATTTTCCTAACACTTCAGCAAGTTTAGACACTTCTGTACATTTTTTCCAATTTTCGTCGTTACTTCTAATGTGATTATATATCGATATACCATTGATGATAGACATACCAAAAAAACCTATTCCAAAATCTTCTCTTATTGAAAATAGTTTTTGAGCCGTAGGAAAAATAGACACAGGAACACGTATCTTGGGACCAGGGAAGTCTGAAAGTTTAATTTTATTACCACATTTGGGACAAGCAGTCTCAATATTCCCCTTAAAACTAAGACTTGAATGTGTTGTTGATAGACTATCAGCTCCAATTACTATACCATCTGGGGCTCTTACTGATATAACTAAAGTCATTTATTCTCCTTTTGGCTTTATTATACTATAAAAAATAAGAAATGTCAAGATATAATTGCATAAAGAACTGTGGTTATAAAGAGAAAGATATGGGGTCAGGCTGGAATCTAGAATTTATAATTTCGTTTTGCAATACAGTAAGACTCACATTTTTTCCTGTATCTGCCAAATTGATGTTCAATCCACTAATCCTATCTGTCCCCTTTTTCCCGAATTGATACACCAAAGCTACGTCAACTTTATTCAATGTTATCCGGTAGTTTAATAGTCAGGATGAGCGAGTACGAGAGTTTTCTCTACAGTTGCACCGTCACCCGCAGCTTGCGCATTTGAATGATAAAAGTACTCAAATTTGCGGGTACTCTCATAACCTACAATAGTAGCATGGAGCACGACATAACTTTGGTGGCTACCAACCTTCCCTATATTATAGCCAAATTTAAATGCATCGGTATATCCCGGATATGGTATTACAAACCACCACGCTGTTTGAGTCGTCAATGTAACCTCAAAATGGTGATGAAATTTATATTCCAGACTATCACTGTTCCAGACCCACTTATCGCCTTCAAGCTTAACCGGTGTACCGTTAACTCCACCCCCCGCCGAGTTCTCAACTTTTGCCGATAATTCAAAATTTATTGCGATATGGTCCGTTTCTGCATCCGGACCCCCATCTCCCAACAGCTCATTTTCCTCACAGCCATTCGTTAATGCAATGATTAAGGCAAATCCCATAATCACTGACACTTCAAATGAGAAACGCTTAAATAATCTTTGATAATGTTCCATCTGTGTCCTCCTTGTAAAAAAAGTAATGGGGTCACATCTTGAAGTTTAAGATTTCCTGCCCTTTGAGTTGAAAAACAGAACTAGGGTCAGGTCTTCAGATTTCAGATTCATACTCTGCATGTTGGATTATCGTCACGCTAATCTAAAAAAGTCAAGTTTTTCTAATTTATTTATACATCACTTATGGCTTTACCTATATTTTCTACTTTCAAGTTATAGTATATGTTATGTGGAGATGTAACTCCTTTTCCCTGTATTTATCTTTCTGCTTAAAATAAAGTATCCTTGTAACTATGTATATTATTGAGTCTTATTGAGAACCGACACCAATTTTTCCAATACTTGTAACTCTATGTGTCATAAAGTCTTATGGAGAACTGACACCAATTTTATTATTTTATAGGTCTAACGCTACGTTTCAGTTGCCCGCCGACAATTCAAATCATAACTATCAAGAAAGTACAGTACATGGTATTTAAATCATAACTGTCAAAATTCACAGCAGCTAGGCGGATCAACTGGAAACGATGGTTAGCCACCTTCTCTTTCATTACAACCTTTAGGTTGGTAGGCATTTGAATAATTAGCTAGCAAATCTTTTTCTTCAGAGATTCTATCTTCTTTTTTTGAATTCAGATGTACATGAATATGTGTAGCACCTTTACTACTAATACAGTCAGCTTGATGATGATTTTCTACTCTATCTTTCAAATCTCCTTGACCAATATATATTGGAACCCACCTATTTTGTTCATTTAATTTTGAGAAAATATAGTTACCGTTCTGATTTTCATTAAATGAAGCGGGAAGCTCCCAAATATAATATTTGTATTTTTCCCCTGAAGTCCCTACCCAATTTATTGTTGGATGCTCACTCATAGAAGTACCCTCGCTAAATTTTAAAATTTATGAATTTTAAGCTTCTTTAATCCGTTATTTTTCTCCTGAAAGTAGTATACTTATCTTTATCTGCCTCATTTCTAAAAGCTTTTTGTTGCTTTAAATCTCTTGCACTTTTTACAGAATCAGGTGTTTCGACTTCGATTATTCTTTTCTGTTTACCCTTTTTAGCAATAACGTCAGGACGGAAACCTTTAATAGTATCAGGCTTTGGAAAACCAGATGCATCCGCCTGCACATCAAATCCTTTTTCTTTTAGTTCTTTCGCAATCTTCTTTACTTCTGTATCATGCTCTGATTGTGATTTTTTACTTCTTGGCATTTTTGCCTCCTATATTTATACTGGTTAACATAGGTTTATCTGTACTAATAAATTTAAAATCACGGCTAATCTTAACGGTATAAATACTCTCTTGCTTATTCTTTTTACCTAATTATTCTCTTAACTTGTAAGTATTTAGATAAAATATGTCTGTAAATGCTCGTATTCTTCGACGGCTAAAATATGAAAAAAATCGGGTCGAGCTGGAATCTGGAACCTAACTCCATTTTTTTCTATATCTGGAAACACGTTTGTTTTCCAATATCTGCCGAATTGATATATCATCCACCAAACATCTTGCTATCCTTGCTATTACTGAAAATTGTATGTCCTCTTTTTTTCATCTCCTTATTTAGGATTAATATTAAATTTCCTTAATTATCTTGACTTTCAGTATGTTTTTTGGATATTATACTTAGGTGGTCGACCACCATGTTGTCGTTGGTATCGCTGAATATATTCCTTTTCTAATTTCTCTGCTGTCTTCCGAAACATCGGACCTCGGATTCTCCTCATATGTGTAAATATCTTGTCTGAATTCACTTGGCTTATAAACCTCTCATCGGGATTTTTAGTAATGCCATAATATACAATTTCATGACCATTTTTGAGTTCGTAGATATAAGTATCTCTTTTAACCATTTATCCTCCTATTAATTTACTCTATGTATTATCTGATCCTTCAATCTCTTTTATCATCTCTTTTAGAACTTTCTGCAATTCTTTGGGGACACGTTCAATAATTGTTTTATCCCCGAGGTAATATTTTATTAGATAATCAAAATGTTGTAAAAAAGCGAATTTTTCCTTGTATGATGGTTTTAAAATCTCTGTAATAAATTTATCTACCTCATCAACTTTTCTAAGTTTTAGAAGGTTTATAATAAATAAATAGAAGTACACTAAAGTTCGTTTAGATATAACTATTTTTGAAAGATTTTCTAATAATTCATAAATGAGTTTTTTATATGTTACATTTCTGTTTAACCCTAATGCAATAAGTGCAGCTCTAAAGAGAGTATTAACCATTAATGGATGATCAATAACCTTTTTCTCCTTTATTATCTTCCAGCTGTCGATAAATTTATCTAACGCCTTCTTATAAAGACTTGTGCTTTTCTTTAATTTCGCGAGTTTTGCAAGTGAATTTCCCCAATTGTAGAAAACAGCTGGATCATTTGCTTTTATTTCTATAGCTTTTCTATACTTATCGAAAGATT
>JAGMCL010000135.1 GCA_023129165.1 Caldifarciminota bacterium
CTTGGTATAGATACATCGTGTGATGACACATCTGCATCCGTTATTAGAGATGGTTTTGTACTATCCAATATCGTCTTTTCGCAGTTAGGACACTCCAAATATGGCGGTGTTGTCCCTGAATTGGCATCAAGAGATCATATCAGAAATATAGTTCCAATCATTCGCAAGGCGATAAAGGAAGCTGATGTCTCTTTAAAAGACTTAAATGGAATAGGTGTAACGTATGGACCAGGACTGGTTGGTTCTCTACTTATAGGAATGTCTCTGGGTAAATCTATTGCAATGGCTCTTGATATACCATTTTCAGGGGTCAATCATCTTGAGGCACATATATTTTCACTCTTCTTAGAAGAAAAAATAAAGTTCCCCATCATAGTCCTCATAGTCTCTGGGGGACATACCGAACTTGTTCTTATGAAAAGGGAAGGAGAATATAGCATATTTGGCAGCACACTTGATGATGCATGCGGTGAGGCATTTGATAAGGTTGCTGGTATGTTTGGTCTCCCTTATCCTGGTGGTAAGGAAATTGAAAAAATCGCAAAAAAAGGTAGAACTGATTTCATTCATTTCCCAAGGGCAAAATTAGATGGATACGACTTCAGCTTTAGTGGTCTTAAGACCGCAGTTCTATATCATATAAAAAAGAATCATCCTTCAGAGAAGGTTATTCCCGATATAGCAGCTTCCTTCCAGGAGGCATGTGTGGATTCACTTATATATCCAACAATTGCACTTTCTGATACCATAGGAATAAATACAATTGGCTTATGCGGAGGTGTTGCAAGAAACAAAAGGTTGAGAGAAAAGATAAGGGAAATGGCACCTGAATGTAATGTAATTTTTCCTTCTCTTGAGTTTTGTACCGACAACGGTGCAATGGTAGCCAGATGTGCTGAGTTTCACCTTAAAAAAGGAGATTCCTCTCCTCTATCGCTTAAGGCAGAACCTTCATTGGAGTTGCCTTAATAGTATGTATAAACTATATTAAATTCTGGTATCCCTAAAATAAACTCACACAGAAGTAGCATTCAGGGAAGGAAAATAATGATATTAAATTAGTAATTTAATAATTCAATTACTGAGATTACAATATCACTGTTTTATGATTACTTTTTTGCATCGATGATAAAATATTTACCCCTCTACAATCGTTTAATAATATGAGGAGGTGAGCAAGATGAAAGCATTATTAACAGTGGCACTAATAACCCTCATAGCTGCAGCTGCCTTAGGATATGATGTATCCGTAGGTAGGTTGAGTTATATGGAGGGTGATGTTTGGATATTGAAAGACCAAGCAGTGAATTGGACAGATGCCATTCCCAACATGGTAATTGAAGAGGGAGATATAATAGAGACAGGTAGAAAATCAAAAGCGGAGGTAGAACTGTGTATGGGAGCAGTAATATGGTTAAACAGTTATACAAGAACAGAAGTCCTGTACCTTGACTTAGATGAGGCATCTATATACATTTCCTATGGAACTGCAAGAGTAAAGAATGTTAAAGATAACCAGATTCTGGTAGAAACAAAAAAGGCATCAATATATATAGATGTTGAAAGTGATGTGAGAATAGAGGCAAAGAGTGATGGAAGGGCTGAGTTATATGTTTTTGAAGGATGTGCTACTGTAGAAACAGATGAGGAAATTACAACAGTCTGGGAAGGAGAAAAGGTTTATGTCACCTATTCTGGTAGAATTAGAGAATGTTATGACTGTAAGCCAGATGGCTTTGACAGATTTTGTAATTATCGCTGTGAAAGGTACACGAGGTTATATGTGGATGTGGGAATATTCATGGGTTCCTGTGATCTTGATTGCTATGGTACATGGGTAGTTGTTCATCCCTATGGACGAGTCTGGAGACCAATGGTTGTTATTGGATGGAGACCTTATCTCTGTGGATACTGGTTCTGGGATATATCCTTTGGCTGGTTATGGGTATCTTTTGAACCATGGGGATTTCTACCTTATCATTATGGACACTGGGTCTGGTGCTCGGGTTATGGCTGGGTCTGGAGTCCTGGAAGGAGATGGTCCCCAGGATGGGTTGTTTGGATTCAGGACGGTCCCTATATAGGATGGGCACCAGCTGGACCAGGTGGAAGCCCACCTGCAGACCCCAACTCGTGGACATTTGTATCTCGTGAATCGTTCTACGATAAACCCGCTATAAAGCCGATCAACTATGAAGAATCCATTAAAAACCACCCGGTTTACGAGATGAAAGATGATATACCGAAAAATAAATTAAAAGAGGTGAACTTCACCAGTGCTCCTGAACCTACATTGACTGAAATATCAAGTAGAACTAATCCCTCAATTGATAAAAGGTCAATTGAAAAACCCCACTCTGATAAAAGAAATATTGGAGAATTCAAAGAAGACTTCAGGAGGGTAACCGATAAGAGAGGTGAGGTTTTAGAAAGGAGTATAACTCCTGTTAAACGCGAGGTATACATACCAAAAAGATCTACTCAGATCGAAAAGAAAAAGCCTGAACAGAAAAGGGTAATATGGAACGACAAACCGTCTTATAAGAACAATGATGCTGAGAGAAAAACAGTTAAACCAAGGAAAGAAAACTATTACAAATCTTCACCTACAAGAAAAGAGGTAAACCAACGAGTATATTCCAGGTCAGAAAATTCGAAACAAAAACCAGCTTATAACAAAAGGTCGTATAACAATAACCAAAGACCGACCAACAACCAGAGCAATAGAAAGAGTACGGAAGATCAGCGTGCTAAAAGAACATAAAATTATCTGATTAGATAGATGATAATATACCTCCTCATAATATCATTAATTGGAGCTGAGTTTATTGAGAGTGTGACATTAAGAAAGGGTTGTACAGGAGCAGTAATTGAAATAGACCTCTCTGGATGTAAATTCTCTATTAAAGAAGGAAACAACAATTCTATAATATCTACCTACATATCTTATAATAAGGAGAGAATCCTCCCAAACATTGAATACGAGTGGGAAGAAACTGTCTGTAAAGTGAAATTATTCACAGAAGAAAATGAGACAACAATGTTTGGAGAGGATTCTGCCGTTGTATATCTAAGTCCTAATATACCACTTACACTTCAAATACACACATCTTCTCAAAGTAAAATAGATTTAACCCACCTTATGATAGATGACCTCGATATCATCATCGGTTTAGGTTACACCTGGTTATATATTAAAGAACCTAATCCTATAAATTGTAAAAGGATTAAAATATTCGGTAATATTGGAAAACTTTCTGCAGAGGGAATAGGATATCTGAACTTTGATGATTTGCACCTTGAACTTAATGCTGGTATGGTCAATCTTGATATGTCAGGAAATTATGATGGCAGGTCTAATGTAGAGATTAAATCTGGAATAGCAGTACTTAACTTGACGCTTCCATCTACTACTGGTGTTAAACTGAAGACCAATGGAATCCTTCATACCTCTACAGAACAATTAATCAGAAAGGATAACTGGTATACATCATCAAACTTTGGTCAGACAGCAGGTGAACTCGTTATACATGTACACAGTGGACTGGGAAAATTAAATGTAAAGTATGAAAATAAAAAATAATGGGCATACTTAAAAATTTACTTTTCTTCTTACTTATCCTACCCATTTATATTAGCGGTGAATCTAAAATCCCGAGAATCATATCACTCGTACCAAGTATTACTGAAATAATATATGCAATCGATGGTGAAAACGCATTAGTGGGCATCGTCGACACTGAGGGCTATCCAACTGATATAGATAAGACAATTGTGGGGAGATTCTCCTCGCCCAACTTTGAGAGAATATATTCTCTATCTCCGGACATTGTATTCATCGAGGGTGTTGAACAGGAAAGATTCAGAAGACCTATTGAGAGTCTTGGAGTCAAAGTTATCACCATTCAACCTGAAGATATAGAAGGTATATTTGCTGCTATTTCCGAGATCGGAAATATAATAGGTAAGGGAGAAAAGGCATCTATACTGATTGATTCACTTTGGAAAGAGCTTGAGGAAATAAGAAGACTGGTTGATACCAAAATAGAACGAAAAACTGCTTTTATTGAACTTTCGCAGAACCCACTGGTTACTGTAGGGAGGAAAAGTTTCTTAAACAGTTTATTAGAAGAGGCTGGGATTACAAACATCACATCTGATATAGAGTATGCCTATCCAGTCATCTCACAGGAACTCGTAATAAGTAGAAATCCCGATGTTATTATCATGGCTCACAAAGAGGGTACTGATCCTCTTGAAAGAATCGGATGGTCCAATATTGAAGCAGTGAAAGACGGGAATATAATACGAGATATAGACCTGAATCTTCTATTAAGACCCGGTCCAAGGGTTATAGATGGGATAAAGATGTTAATAACTGCAATCCACAATGACCAATGACAAAATTAAATCTTTCGTAGAGAATGTAAACGGCTCAAAGTTAAATTTAGACGTTGTCTCAAAGTGTTGTGATGACTAACAATAGGGCAACTGTCATTGCGAGTGAATGAAATG
>JAGMCL010000136.1 GCA_023129165.1 Caldifarciminota bacterium
AAAATCGAATCACTGTATAAAACACTCTCTAATGTCACAATTGAAGATGAAGAGAAGAAGGCAGAACTTGACAACCTTACAGGAAGGTTAAAGGAATTGAATACAAATCTCCTGAATTTTTTATCTCTTAAAAACCTCGACAATGTTTACTGGATTGAAATAGACAAGAAAAGGATTACCCTTAGGAGTGCACCCATCGATATATCAGATTCCCTTTCATCGAGTGTATTCTGTGGAGATATTCCAGTAATACTCTGTTCAGCTACGATGACAACAAAACCAAATGACTTCTCTTACTTTAGCGAGCACCTTGGTATTAGAAAAGGAATGGGTATCTCACTTTCTTCACCCTTTGACTATAAAAATAATTCCATTCTCTATACCCCACAGGACGGACCTGATCCCAGGGCTAACAACTACTCAGAATTCATTGTTGACGAAACTGAAAATTTAATCAATATTACAGGAGGAGGAACGTTCTTACTCTTTACATCATATAAACTTATGGGTGATGTATATGATCAATTATCCCTAAGATTACCTGAATATAACCTTCTCAAACAAGGAGATTTCTCAAGGAATATACTCCTTGAGAGATTTATTCGGGAAAAAAGAAGTATACTTCTTGGAGCCTCTACATTCTGGCAGGGTGTAGATATTCCTGGAGACTCACTTATATCGGTTATAATTACAAAACTACCCTTCGAGGTACCAACTGAGCCTGTTGAAGAAGCAAGGATAGAAAGACTTACAGAAGAAGGAAGAAATGCGTTTCTTTCTTATCAGTTACCCAATGCTATTCTCTCGTTGAAACAGGGTTTTGGTAGACTCATACGTAAAAAAACAGACTATGGTCTGATAGCAATCCTTGACACAAGAATAAAGAAAAGATACTATGGTAAATATTTCCTTTCTGCAATGCCGGGCTCAAAGCAGGTCTCATCCATTGAAGAGGTTAGAGAATTTTTTATGTTGAAATCGGAGAGTAGAGATAAATTATTACCTGAAAAAACTTCAATAACCAAAGACTAAAAAATATCAAACCTTATTCATAGGTCTCAAAAGATAATTTCTTCATAGTATTTATTATTTATGTGTCTACCGATCACTGACAACCGATGACTGATAACTAATACTGGAGGTTTCTATGCGCCAGTTTGATGCAGAAAAGACAAAAAGATATCTAATAAATTTTCTTGCTGATGAGATAAAAACAAGGGGTTTTAATAAAGGAGTTGTAGGTGTTTCGGGTGGTCTCGATTCAGCTGTGGTCGCCAATCTTCTCTCGCAGTCAATTGGAAATGAAAACACGATATGTGTAATTATGCCCGTTGATACCACACAAGAAGAAGATATAAACGATGCAAAAGAGATTATCAAAAACCTCAACATTAAAAAATACAGGATAAACATATCTCCAATGATAAATGGATATTTCTCATACTTTCCTGACGCAGACAAGATAAGAAGAGGTAATAAAATGGCAAGAGAACGAATGAGTATTCTGTACGATATATCCTATCTCGAAGATGCACTGGTAATCGGGACAGGGAATAGGACAGAATATACTCTGGGATATTTTACCATTCATGGTGATGGCTCCTATGCAATAAACCCCATCGGAGATCTATATAAATGCGAGGTAAGGCTACTTGCCTATCATATAGGTATACCGGATAAGATAATCCAAAAACCCCCTACTGCGGGTCTGTGGAATGGACAGACAGATGAGCAGGATTTGGGCTACAGCTATGATATAATTGATGAACTTCTCTATTATATCCTTGATTTTCAGTATAAAAAGGAAAAATTACTCGAAATGGGTTTCAACAGAATATTTGTCGAGAGTATCTTACAAAGGGTCAATAATTCTGAGTTCAAAAGGAGACCCCCGTATATAATAAAAATACCACAGGAAGTGAAATATGATAATATACCTGAAGGAAATTCACAGCGGGGATAAAATTGAGTTTTCAATATCAAGAAAAGAATTTAACATAGATGAACTTGAAGGGATGGTTCAATGCAGTTTCGTCCTTTCAAAATCCAAGAAGATAGTAAGGGTAAAAGGTAATGTCGTTTTTAATTATAAAACAACATGTGCGAGATGTCTTGAACATACGACACTTGATTTTAATAAAAAGGTCGAATATATATTTGAATGCGAAACTCCATATATAGTAAAAGGACAGGAGATAAAACTCATCCCCGATGAGATTGAGAAGTGCTACTTCAAAGGTGATGAAATAGATGTCACACCAGCAATAAGAGATACAATCCTCCTGGCAATACCAACAAAGACTCTGTGTAAACCTCATTGTAAAGGTCTATGTCCCATTTGTGGTAAAAACTTGAATGAAGGAGACTGCAAATGCCAAAATTAGCTTTTATTATTGGAACAAGACCCGATGCCATAAAACTTACACCTCTTGTGGATTCAATGAAAAAGGATACATCACTTGAGACATTTCTAATTGCTACTGCACAACATAGAAAGATGCTTGACCAGGTTCTTTCTGTCTTCTCTCTTTCTCCTGACTATGACTTCAATATAATGATAGAGGACCAGGACCTATTCCATATATCAACCCATGCTCTTGCACAATTAAAAAAAACATACACCAGCGTATCACCTGATATGGTAATTGTACAGGGTGATACGACCACCACTTTCATTGCCGCACTCGCTGCATTCTATCTCAATATTCCAGTTGCTCATGTAGAGGCAGGCTTAAGAAGTTTTGATATGCAAAATCCTTACCCAGAAGAGATGAACAGAATCCTTACAGACAGACTTTCAACACTTCTATTTGCACCTACAGAAAAGGCAAGAGAAAATCTTATAAGAGAAGGATTTACTGAAAATATATATATAACGGGTAACACGGCTATAGATGCCTTATACTATGCACTTAACCGTTTGAAGAAAAGAGACGTACATAAAAATAACAAAAAACAAAAAACTATTCTTGTGACATGCCACAGGAGAGAGAACTTTGGAAAACCAATAAGAGAGATTTGTTTTGCTTTAAGAGAAATCGTTCATAAATTTGATGATGTAGAAATTGTCTATCCTGTCCATCCCAATCCAAATGTACTCACACCTGTAAATGAGACACTAAAAAATATAGACAGGATAAAAATTATTAAACCTCCCTCCTATTTTGAATTCATAGACCTGATGAGAAAATCCTACATTGTACTTACAGACTCTGGAGGACTTCAGGAGGAGGCACCCTCACTGAATAAACCTGTACTTGTAATGAGAAAAGTTACTGAAAGAACTGAGGGCATAGAAGCAGGAACCGCAATCATCGTTGGAACTGATAAAAAAAAGATTGTAGGAACTGTATCAAAATTATTGACAGATAAAAACCTTTATAATTCTATGTCCGGAAAGAAAAATCCTTACGGTGATGGAAATGCCAGTCAGCGTATTCATAACTATATAAGAAAATACCTCAACCTATCATTTGAGGATATCCCTGAATTTACTCCATAGTTACTACTTTCTGCAGCTCAGTGAGAACTCTAAAAAAACTACCTTTGAACTCTCTTAGTTTTTCCTTGACAAACTATACAGCATATGTTATAATTAAACGGTGCCCCAAAGTTATGTGATGTGGTAATAGCCATACATATTTAATATCAACAAATTTCATTTCAACCTGTTTACCCCCGCCAAAGCGGGGTAGATAAGAACTCTATTGTTTATAAGTTCTCAAAATGACAGGTAACATATTGTTTGTCATTTCAAGAAGTTGTATGCTATATTTAATTTAAATATGGACATTGCTTGTTACATAGACCATACACTGCTTAAACCAGATGCAACCGAAACTGATATACTCAGACTGTGTGATGAAGCCAAAAAATACAGTTTCGCCTCCTGCTGCATAAATCCTCACTGGGTATCTCTTGTAAGAAAACAGCTTTTAGGAAGTACTGTAAAGACTTGCTCCGTAGCTGGATTTCCTCTTGGGGCGTCGAGAAAAATTACTAAAATATACGAGGCAGAAAGATGTGCTGAGGATGGTGCTGAAGAGATTGATATGGTAATGAACATAGGGGAATTTAAGTGTGGCGAGAAAGACCTTGTTGGTAAGGAAATAGAAGAGATAGTTAGAAGAACTGGAGTAACCATAAAGGTCATAATTGAAACATGTCTTCTTACTGATGAGGAGAAGAGCGAGGCTGCGACGATTGTTATGGAAAGTGGTGCTCACTTTGTAAAGACCTCAACAGGCTTTTCCACTTATGGCGCAAAGGTAGAGGATGTGAGACTCCTAAAAAGTGTAGTAGAAGACAATATTGGAGTCAAGGCATCCGGCGGTATAAGGACGTACAAACAGGCTATGGATATGATTAATGCAGGTGCAAGCAGAATAGGGACATCTGCTGGTATTGTAATTATATCCAAAAAAGACATCGTATAATATAGATGATAAATGTTCGTTATAAAATACTCAAGAAACTTGGTTCGGGTGGAATGGGCGATGTCTACAAAATTCTCGACACTCAAACCAATACCCACCTCGCCCTCAAAACTTCCTCTGATATGTATATCAAAAATGAATTTCTTACACTCTCAAAACTTCATCATCCGAATATCATAAAGGTCTACGACTTTGGTGTTATGGTTTACAACGACCCTGCAGTTGTATCCGCAACAGGGTCAAAGTACCCCAAAAAGTACTATTTCACCATGGAATATATCAAAGGTGATAACTTTTTCAATCTATTCAAAGATAAACTACCCACAACCAGTGCTGAATATAAACTTCTCTACTCAATATTACTCCAGATCTGCAATGCCCTTAAGTTCATTCATTTCCACAAACTCGTACACTGCGATATTAAACCAAGCAACATACTTATTCAATTCCCCAAAAAGCGACAACCCAGGGCTGTTATAACGGACTTCGGACTCATTGAGAAAAAAGCAGTCCAGAAACTCAAGGGAACTCTCCAATATATAGCGCCTGAGGTTCTTAAGGGCGACAAAATCGATCAAGGTGCAGACCTCTTCTCTCTTGGTGTCACAATATACCAGACACTGTCCCATCATTTACCGTTCCAAGGTGATAGTGCCATT
The DNA here is from genome assembly GCA_023129165.1 of Caldifarciminota bacterium. Taxonomy (GTDB): domain Bacteria; phylum Hydrothermota; class UBA3073; order UBA3073; family UBA3073; genus JAGMCL01. The sequence continues at coordinate 5,096 of JAGMCL010000136.1, forward strand.
ACACTCATCAAACAACATACGAAGGGTAAAATAAAACCTCCAAAGGATTTAAATCCAAAAATACCAGCAGAATTAAATGATTTAATCCTGAACCTTTTACAACCAAAACCCCGAAGAAAACCTGATTCAGTTGTCAATCTTCAAAAAATTATCCATCGTATTTCAGGAGAATCCGAATCAACTGATGTCTTTACATCACCACTTATAGGCAGGCAAAAGGAACTTTCTCTTCTTAAAACAATCTTTAAAGAAGTTAAAACTGGTAAGGGTAAAGTTATATTAATACACGGAGAAAATGGAATAGGCAAAACCAGGCTCCTGCAGGAGTTCAAGCCCTATGCACAAACAAATAAAGCAAGCATAAAGGAATTCGACTCAGGTAAAGACATCCTCAAAAGCTTAAGCAACATTATTGAGCAAAAACCCAATAAAGGAAGTGAGCTAAATCTTTTCGAGAAAATTGTAAGGAGAATCCTGAACCAAGCCAGGCAATCACCACTCTTTCTGGTATTTGAAGACCTTCAGTTACAGAAAAAAACTTCAATCAACCTGATTGAGTATCTTATAAGGTCTATTGAGTCTACTCCAATTCTTCTTACAATTACCTCTTCTAACCCAAAACTTGTTAATAAAAATATTCAATCCATAAAATATTTTGAACATATTCAACTTAAACCACTTAACCCTTCTGACACTACCAATCTTGTCAGGTCAATGCTATTAACAGAAAATAAGATAGATGATATTGGGAGTCTAATTCATACCCATACAGAGGGGAATCCCTTTCTCATCACTACATTTACACGAAACCTTGTAGAAAATAAAATACTCGATAAAACAAACCAAAAGTGGACACTATCGAAAGATAAACTAAAAACATACAAGTTACCAGAAGATATCAAAGACTTTATAAGCTCTGCCTTAAAAGGACTGAATAAGGAGGAATTAAACCTATTAAAAATGGCTTCTCTACTAAAAAGTTATTTTATACTTAAAATATTAAAGGAGCTAACCACTGTCAAACCCAACAATCTTTTCAGTCTCCAGAAAAAAGGCCTTATCGTTGAAAATTCTGCTGGAAATTTCTCTTTTACACATCAGATGGTCTCCAGTGTCATTGAAAAGAATATGTCCATCAGTGAAAGAACTGTACTTCATAAAAAAATAGCCAGGGTTTTGGAAAACTACTTTAAGCAAGACCTTGAGAGAATAGCACCTGAACTCACTTATCACTATATACAGGCAAATGAAACCAACAAGGCATATAAATATGCTCTTGTATCTGGTGAAAGAGCAAAAAACTCGTCGGCAAATTCTGAGGCAGTGGAATACTTTGAACTTGCACTTTCTCTTTCTGATAAATTAGATAGAAAAATAAAGAAACTCACACTTCATGAAAACCTTGGTGACCTCTATTATACACTCAGCAAATACAAGAATGCCCTTACAAAATATGAATCTGCCCTTTCCCTCGCAAGCGGTGATTCCTCTATTAGAATTTATAGAAAAATGGGAATGATATATAGAGACCAGCAAAATTATGATATGGCACTAAAGTATTTTCAGAAAGGACTCGAAATACAATCAAAAAGCGTTTCTCATAGGATTCTTCTACAGAGCGACATCGGATGGATTTATATGTGTCTAAAAGATTTTGAAAAATCTCATTACTACTCAAAAAAGGCAATAAAGACGGCACAAAAATACAACGAACGATTTTGCCTGAGCTATGCCTATAGTACTCTTGGTGCAGTATATCTTCAAAAAGGAGATTATCAAAAGGCAGGTCAATATTATAGAAAGACACTAAAAATTTCCAAAGAGATGCATAATGATGATATAATTAGATCTTCCTCATACAATCTCGGACAAATCCTTTGGAAAACAGGAAACCCGAATAAGGCGAGGGAGCTTTATAAGAAAAGTCTCAAAATCGCAGAGAAAATGGGAAATGCCTCTCGTACTGCACTCTGTCATAAATCGCTTGGAATCCTTGCACAAGAACAGGGTAACTCCGATACCGCTCTGAAACATTATACATCAGCTATTACAATATATAGAAGAATAGGAGACAAACGAAGAATAGCCACTATCCATATGGCACTGGGCCTTATGCATCAGGATGGAAGCGAATTAGACAATGCAATTAACAGTTATAAATCAGCCCTTATGATTTCTCGGGAGGTTAAAGATACACCTTTAATTGCACGGATATATAGTAACCTTGGCAATCTATACAAGGAAATAGGAAATCTATCAATGGCAATCAAAAACCTGAAAAAGGCACTAAAGATTAAGAAAGATATCTCTGATCTTAAGGATATAGCATTTACACTGCACAATATAGGAACTGTCTATATGCTTCTTGGCGAAATGGAGGAGGCATCTAAATTTCTCCTCGAGAGTTTCAATCTCCATCAGGAACAAAAATCAAAGAAAGGAATGGCTGAGGTCTGTCCAACCTTAGCTGAATATTACTTACTTAACAGTGATATCTCAACTGCAGAGGACTACTGCCTTAAAGGGATTAGATTTTGTGAAGAAATCAACGACCACCTGCATCTCGGTATTACCCAAAGGATTTTTGGTAGTGTATATACCAGGAAAGGTGAAATCGTTCGAGCACTCACATCTTATTCAAAATCTATACAAATTCTTAAAAATCTAAAAGCGGAATACGAACTTGGTAAAACCCTTCTTGTTTCTGGAGAAGAGATATTCACCGTTAGAGAAAAAATAGGTAGAAGATTCTGGCGAGAAGGGCTCCTTGAACAAACCCTGACAAGATTGAAGCTAGCAGAGCAAATATTCAAAAACCTTAATGCAAAGGAAGATCTGAAGAGAGTAAATATTATAATTTCGAGATTTGAAAAATATTCCCCACTGCTACTTGAGCCCATACCTGGAGAAGACATAAAACTTAAAGCCCTTTACAGAATGAGTCAAATAGTTAACTCAACCATGGAGATAAAAGAACTACTTAAAAAAATACTGGACCTTACCATCGAAATTATGGAGGCAGAAAGGGGATTCATATTATTGAGAGAAGGAAAGGAGCTTAAAGTAAAAATTGCCAGAAATATGGACAAACAATCAATATCCGATATGTCAGACTTTTCGAAAACCATAGTAGAGAACGTCGAGATAAAGGGGGAACGTATAATCACAGCAAATGCACAAAAAGAGCCAAGATTTAAAGAGAGGAAGAGTATAGCGAAATTTAAACTACTTTCGATTCTATGCGTTCCATTTAGAATTAAGGAGCGCGTCGTTGGTGCTATCTATATCGATGACAGAAGAAAAAAGAACGCCTTCACTCCTGAAGACCTTGAGTTCCTCAGAGCCTTTTGTGATCAGGCTGCTATAGCTCTCGAAAATGCCAATCTAATAGAAGAGCTGAAGAATGCCAACAAACTACTCGAAATTGAAAATATTGACATGAAAGACCAGATTGCACAGTTGAGAACCTCTGTAGAAGAAAGATACAGTTTTGGCAGCCTGATAGGCAAAAGTAAACCAATGCAAAAGGTATATAATGACCTTGATAAAATCATTAAATATCACTCACCTGTAATAATTGAGGGTGAGACAGGAACCGGCAAGGAACTTATCGTCAACATTATTCATTATAATGGACCCAGAAAGAACATGAATTTTATCATAGTAAATTCAAGTGCCATACCAGACACCTTACTTGAATCGGAACTTTTTGGCCACGTAAAAGGAGCATTCACTGGAGCCATCAAAGATAAGAAAGGACTCTTTGAAATAGCAGATGGTGGAACTATCTTCCTCGATGAAATCGCAGACCTGAGCCAAGAACTTCAGGTAAAACTTTTAAGAGTTCTTCAGAATGGTGAAATTCGAAGAGTAGGAGATACAAAGAACAAAAGAGTTAATGTAAGAGTAATAGTAGCAACCAACAAAGACCTGAAAAGGCAAGTAGAAGAGGGAAAGTTCAGGGAAGACCTCTATTACAGGTTAAATGTCATGTCAATCAAGATTCCTCCTCTAAGAGAAAGAAAGGAGGATATTCCACTTCTTGCCACACATATCCTTCATAAATTTAGAAAGAAGCTCAACAGAAATGTAATAGGTTTTACGTCAGATTCTCTTTATTCCTTTATCAACTACCACTGGCCCGGTAACGTGAGGGAACTCGAGAATGTCATAGAAAGGGCTATTATTATGGCGGATGGTAAAAAAATCACTGAAAAAGATCTACCAAAATCATTAACCCAGAAAGAATCCAAAGAAGACAAAAAAACTGTTTCATCCTATTCCCTCGATGATATGGAAAAGAGACTCATCAAGGACGTTCTTAAATTAGTAAATGACAACAAGAAAAAGGCAATAGATCTACTTGGTATATCAAGACCAACCCTCTACAAAAAATTAAAAAAATATGGTCTATAAAAAAGTGTAAAGTTTCTTTACACTTTTATGATGTTTTTAGACACTTTTTTCTTATCCTAATTTCAGAGCAAATCCCCCCAAGTCCTTACATAATCATATGATGGCCAAAATTAGACAAAATATCAACTTCTAAAAAGTGTAAAGTTTCTTTACACTCCTATCAAAAAGTGTAAAGTTTCTTTACACTTTT
>JAGMCL010000137.1 GCA_023129165.1 Caldifarciminota bacterium
GATTGTAGAACGAATGATTTTAATATTGCAGATTAGCTATTATAAGCTGGAATAGAAAAGGGGTGTGTTAAAATAATAAACAAAAACGTGTGTTATTTATATTCTAAGCAAGAAAACTATGCTGGAATAAGAGTTATTTTGTACAAAAGTGGAAAAATAAAAACATACTGGCGAAAAATAAATAAATATAAAGAGCAAATTAAAAATGATTACACAAGAAATAAAAAAATAATGAGAGGTTTAAAAGTTAATGGATGTGCTATGTGCGGTTATAATAAGTGTGATGCTGCACTTGATTTTCATCATGTTAATCCAGAAGATAGGAAATTTGCCCTTGGTGTATTCAGTATGAGCAAAAAAGATGAGAGAATTGTAGAGGAATTAAATAAATGTATTTTACTGTGTTGCAGATGCCACAGAGAAATTCATGAAGTTAAGTACTATAAAGTTGATGGAGAATGAGTAAAATGATAGAAAGATTAGAGGAGATGATAACATCGAAGAAATAATATGTTCAAAATGTGGCATGCCAATATTGATAGGCATGAAGTATATGAAGCATGAAAGTGGAAAAATATTATGTGAAGTGTGTTTTAAGGAAATGGTTGAATCAGGAGAAGTTGAATGAAACGACATGATATGCCAAAGATAAAATCTCCATTTGTAAGAAAGCGCATAGATGGTGCTTACATAGTGACAGATGAAGTTGAATCTGGGTATGAGTGGGTTTTTGAAGATGAATCCGTAATGGCAATAGAAAAATTGCATGGGACAAATGTATCCATAGTTATTGCTGACGGCAATGTTACAGAAGTGTACAACAGAACTGAACGGATACCTTTTATTAACAAAGGAAAGGGACACATCATCGAAGGATTACTACAGGCAAAGAGCAGTGGGTATCTTGAATTTTTGGGAGATGGACAACATTTCGGAGAACTCATAGGAAAGAAAGTAAACGGAAATCCTTATAAGATAGATGGGCATACTTGGATTCCATTTAGTACATATGCACAAGCGCATTTGAAGTATAAATCTTGGGGTCTATATTCTAAAGACTTTAGTACAATCTCAGCTTGGTTCGAGAAAGATTTGATTCCACTATTCACATCCATGAGAGGAAACAGAGACGGATTTGTAG
>JAGMCL010000138.1 GCA_023129165.1 Caldifarciminota bacterium
AAAGCTTACTCAGGTTGCTTATTATAACATAGCTGCAATTTATTATGAGGTAGAAGATTTCGATAGGTCTGAGGAGATGTTCTATAAGGCTATTGAGGTTGATCCAAACACAGTCACGGCTGAACATGCCCGGAAGTCAATTATCAATCTCAAGGGAGCAAGGAAGGCAAGAAGGCCCTGGTATGTTTCCGCCTCTTTTACTTATGGCTATGACGACAATGTTCTCCAGAAACCCTTAGAACAGGCCACTATAGTCTCTGCTACAGGCGAAACCCTGGATGAGGCAGATCAATTTCAGACATTCCTCCTGACAGGTGGAGTTAAGTTCATCAACAGGAAGGACCTTGAAATAGGGGCCGGGTATTCTCTGTATTGTGCTGGATATAAGAATCTGACAGATAACAATGTATTAGGGCACATCCCCAATCTCTATCTTCAATACAGCGATCATCCTTTTTATTTAAGGATCCAATATGATTTTAGCTACTATTATACAGGGGGTAAAGAAAATGGGCAGGATAAGGGGCTCTTTTTAACCTTCGGGGACGGCTCCGATGACAAGCTCAGGATGCATAGCATCATGCCTACCTTTACTATTATAGAGCCACACAACTTAAAGAGCGAAATCACCTTAAGTTATCAGAACAGGGAATATTTAGATGAAACAACATCCGATGCATCCCATTATTCAGCAGCTATTGTCCAGTCTTATAAAATCCCCAATACCCAATGCTTTCCCAGGATAGGCTATAAATATGGCTATGAGGACGCTAATGTTGAGGAATCTATCTATCGCTATCACCAGGGGCTCTTAGGACTTTCATCTCACATCTATTGGGGAATCCAGGGCGATTTTTCCCTCACCTATGAAAGAACCGATTACCATTATAATCCCCTTTATGCGGAACAAGGGGAACGTGGTGACAGGAAATATATAGGTGCAATCTCTCTATCCAGGGTCGTCTCTGATATGTTCCGCCTTACTCTTTCTTACAATTATACCCATAACAACTCCAATGTAACAAGGGACGGGCAAGACCCTTACAAATTCAAAAAGAATTTATACTACCTTATGATTACAAGAGCATTATGATTTTAAAAAAGGTTTTTCTATGAAAAAATTTAAATACCTCATAATCGGGATCATCTTTGCAGCTATACTTTTCCCCTTCTCTGCTCATGCTGCTGAGGTGATTGGAAAAATCACCAGGCTAAAAGGCTCGGCACAGATTTTCAGGAAGGCTGTTACAAGCCCCATAACCGTCTATATAGGAATGCCTGTTTACTTACACGACAATGTGAGGACCGGGGCAGATTCAAGACTCAGGATTGAACTTATTGATGGCAGTATCCTGAGCCTGGGGGAGAAGGCAGATCTTAATTTAGAACATTTTGAATTTGCTCCCAAGAAGAAAAAGAGGAGCGCATTTTTCAGGATGGCCCTGGGTAAGCTTCGGGTCTTTGCCAGGAATCTGCCAAAATTCAGGGAAAGGGATTTTAAGGTAGGAACACCAACGGCAGTTGCTGGTGTAAGAGGCACACTATTTATGGTATGGGTTCAGTCGAGCACCATCACCAAGGTAGTCTGTTTTAAAGATGTCATTGAGGTGGCCAATATATTTGACCCAACCCAATATGTAGTGCTGACAAAGAATCATGCAACAGACATTATCGTTGGTAAGGCGCCTACTAAGCCCATATTAATGAGAGAGGATCAACTCAAAAAGCTGCAGAAGGGGCTTGGAGCAACTACCACAGAGGCTACTACAACAGTGGCGACAACTACTGAAGAAACAACTACAGAGGCGACAACAACAGAGGCGACAACAACAGAGGCGACAACTACTGAAGCTACCACCACGGAAGCCATAACAACACAGCCAACTACAACTCAGGCGCCAACTACTCTTGCAACTACGACTACTGTTCCAACGACCACGACAACGACCACGACAACTACCACAACTACGAGTACCACAACTACTACAACAACAACAAGCACCACCACCACCACAACTACAACGAAGCCTACGACTACAACAACGAAGCCTACGACAACAACAACTACGACTACGACTACCACTATGACCACGACGGAGCCTACGACAACAACAACTACGACTACAACAACTACGACTACAACAACTACGACGACTACAACTACGACGACTACAACTACGACGACTACAACTATGACGACTACAACGAAGCCTACGACGACTACAACGAAGCCTACGACTACAACGACGAAGCCTACGACTACTACAACGAGCACAACCACAACGACTACTACTACTACAACAACAACGACTACTACATTACCTCCGACACCACTTCCAGCACCACCCGGACCACCAGCAGGGTAATGGAGGCAAATATGTGCTCTTTAATTAATCACTACACAGTCCAAAGTTCTGTCATTCCTGCGAAAGCAGGAATCCATAACACCTTGATTTTCCTGGATTCCCGCTTTCGCGGGAATGACGGTTCAGCAAATATGATATTTCTTTAAAATTCATGGCGTTAAAGAGAACTTTAGACTCTCAAGTTAATCAATGAGTGCCAAAATAAGGAAAAAATGAGATATCTGGATAGCTGTTATAATTAAAAAGTTAACCCTGAAAGGCTCAAAACAATAATACCTTTGCCTGAGCCTATGCGATTCAGTACCGCAGAAAAAGTAGAAAGGTAAGTGCAAGAAGTGCTGACCGGCTAAACTTTTACATAACTGAACTCACAAGAAGGGGTGAAAAATGACAACACGCCAGATTGTAATCAACATACCTGAAAAGGTGCTGATAGCCGAAAAGACAGACGAAGATAGTTTTGCCCGAGAGATTAGCTTAATAAATAGCATTTCCATGCCTATATATCATTTTCTATTTGAGATGAGAAAAAATAATGTAGTGTTCCGCACAACTGCGGCACTATAATGCTATGAAAATAAGGTGCTATTATTTCAATAAGTTGAAGAAATTCAAAGACATAAAGTTAGCACAAGATGAACAGGGCTTGTTGACAGGTTGTCCGTATGGAGCATTAAGATATTTCATTAATCACTTGTCATTTAAATTTAGGCACTTTAGATCACTTATAACCCTGGCCCAGTCATGGCCTAAATTGTTACCATGCTTATTCGAGCATCTACTGGCTCATTGACTTAGTTGACTGTTCATAACGTATAGCACCAGGGCGGGCTTTAGGCACTTATTTTAAGGTAAGGGGATTATCATGAAAAAAAGATTATACCATATAATATTCCTTATATTTACAACTATCCTGTTCACCTTCTTCACATCACATATTTGCCAGGCAATTGCGCCCCCTCCTGTCGGGACCTACCTTGTTGATCACACCCGACCGGATGATAACGGTGACGGCACCTCATGGGCAACGGCAAAAAAGACCATCCAGGCTGCCTTGGAAGTGGCCTTAAGCGGTAATGAGGTCTGGGTAAAGGCAGGGACATACAATGAAAGCATATCCTTAAAAGATGGCGTGGCCCTTTACGGCGGATTTATTGGCACCGAGAGCGCGCTGGGGGAAAGAGACTGGGCAACCAATGTCACCACCATTGACGGCCAAGGAGCTGTAGATCATGTGGTTACAGGCACTGACAACGCCACCATTGACGGCCTTACCATCACCGGCGGGAATGCAGATGGTGGTGGTGTTAATAGTAGCGGGGGGGGCATGTTAAACAATGGGGTCTCTCCCACGGTATCTAATTGCACCTTTAGCTCTAACTCTGCTGTTTTTGGTGGTGGAGGAATGTACAATGAAAATAGTTCCCCAACCGTGACAAACTGCACTTTTCAACTTAATTCTGCTGGCCTGACTGGTGGGGGGATGGACAACTGGCAAAGCACGCCCAGTGTGAAAAACTGCACCTTTCACGACAACCAGGCCTCCTTTAATGGTGGTGGAATATGCAATAGTAATAGCGCCGCTATCGTGGAAAACTGCATTTTTTCTGCCAACACTGCTACTGATAACGGGGGCGGCATAGAAACCAGCGGACCTGCTTCTCTTAGCGTAACAAATTGTACCTTTTACGGAAATTCTGCTGCCACAGGGGGTGGTATTTATATTTTTGATGGTTCTCACACCCTGACTAATTGTATATTCTGGGGAGATTCGGCGGGAACTGGCAAGGAGATACATAATAAAGGGGGCGCCCCAACCGTTACTTACTGTGATGTAGAGGAAGGACATGCCGGCGCCGGAAATATTAACAGTGATCCTTTGTTTGTAAACCCTGCTAGTTGGGATTTCCACCTTCAACCGGGTTCCCCCTGCATTGATGCCGCTAACAGCACCGGGGCGCCAGCTAACGATAAGGATGGTAATCCAAGGTATGATGATCCAAACACCGACCCGAATACCGGTGCAGGAACAAATGGAAACCATTACGACATAGGCGCATACGAATATCAAGCTCTTGGCGGACTATATGACGTTAGTTTTAAGGTAATAAAGGACGGTAATCCCCTTCAGAGCGCTAAAGTCTTTATCTATTCAGACGTCAATTTGAGCCCCGATCCCGATGTTGATGGAATAACGGATGTAAATGGCATAGTAGACGATTCAGGAACCACTAATTTTACCTTAGATGGCGGTTACTATACGGTCTTTATTGTCTCAAGTGCTTATAAAACCGCAATTGTAACCACAACGAGTGTTTCATTAGATGGCCAAATTGACATAGACATCACTGCTGAATGGGCGTCTACTGCAACCCTCACTGTCAATGCCAAAAAGATAGACAGCACCAATCCCCTTGATGGGAGCTTATATATTTCTATTTCAAAGGCATGGCCGAGATGGGTTGGCTGCCTTAGCGGTGGCACTATTCAAGTCCATGTCACCCCATATACTTATTCCTATGTAGGCGTATGGCATCTTTCCGAGCGTTACTATCTTTATGAGAGCGATATTGTAGTTCCTCCAGGGGGTTATACATTAAACTTTGCCCCAACTACAGCCAACAGCTCTACCATAACAGTGAATCTGGATAACTTCAATGATGCTTTGTTTATTCCCTGGTTAAAAGATCCGGATCTTTGGACAGCACCCAATCTACAAATCCCTGACCCTCAAAACAACATAGTTATGACACCTGGAACCTATTCAATAGACATCGATTTGATAAAGGATAGCTGGGAATTTGAATTTGGCATAGTGGATAACTATGTTTTCGGTTCCGGCTCTACTAAAACATTTGATGTAGGCGGCACTTTTTCAATTGCAACATTTGATACAGATCTAGAAATTTATGAACCAGGAGATACTGTAAATTTTGCCATAGATATTCAAGACCAGTATGGAAATAGCTTATATTGGTCCTGGAAACCCGGGGGATCCCTTGTAACCAACTATCCAAATTTAGTCATAAAAGATCCAATGAGTACCGAGAAATATAATGGACCCGCCGATTCTTTTACTTATAGTTCCTATGTCTCAGAAGGCAGTCCAATATCAGGAATCTATACCGCCACACTGACATTTGAGACCGGTCCACAAGATTCGATTTCAAAGATTATAGACTTTCAGGTGGGGACACAAGATTCTGATGGTGATGGGATGGATGATGATTGGGAGATTACTCACTTTGGTAATATCACATACAGTGACGGAACAGGCGATGATGATAATGACGGCCTAACAGATCTTGAGGAATTTGAGAACAACGCCGATCCCACTAACTTTGACAGCGATGGCGACGTTGTCAGCGATGGCGACGAGGTAAACAACGGCACTGATCCCACTAATGCCTCAGATTATACTCCTCCCGGAACCGGAACAATCAGCGGCACGGTTAAAGACTTCATAGGCACGGCAATCACGGGAATACAGATTCAGGTAGATGTGATTTCCGGAGACCCCTGTGGCTGGCGGTGGACTCAACTATCGGCTTATACTAACCCCGCTGATGGAACCTATGCGATCGCCAATGTTACGCCAGCCAGCAATTATTACCTGCAAACCAACAACATGAGCCAGTCGAATTATGTCAATGAATGGTGGACGAACGGTGATCCCGATCCAAGCAGTATCGATTGCGGTTCTGCCCTGTCATTCACGGTGAATGCCGGGGATTATCTGACCGGCAAGGATTTTCAACTGGATTTTGGTGGAAGTATCTCCGGCACGGTCTATCAGAGTGATGGGATTACGCCCATTCCCAACCTCCATGTGTATACTACCGACTACGAAACGGATGAATGGATGGGGAGCACCGATACGGATGAACATGGCAGTTACACCATAACTGGCCTGCCCTCAGGAACATATCGGGTTAAGGCCTGTGCCTTTTGCTGTTCCGGGCTACCATATGTTGATGAGTACTATTATGATGTCTACAATTCCGATGCGGCCACCCCGGTTCCGGTCATCGCACCCAAGGATACGCCTAACATCAATTTCACCCTTGCCAGTATTTTAGCGAGGGGGACAATCGACGATGCTATTACAGATGGACTTGCCTGGCTGGAAGGAGAGCAAAACCCTGATGGCTCCTGGGGAACGCAGTATGCGCTTGCCAAGACAGCCCTGGCTGTCCTGAGCCTTGAGATATACGCCGCAGACCACGGTTTCTCCTCGCCCTTCGACCCCATGTATCAGTATCACGTGCAGGTTGAGAACGGGCTTAACTACATTTTCGCTAATGCCTATAGCACAGGTATTAGTATGCAGCCGGCTGGTAACCCGGATGGGGATGGCGATGGCATAGGAGTGTACTTCGACCTGCCCGGAAACAGTCTCAGCATCTACAACACAAGTATGGCTATGATGGCGATCGCTGCCAGCAATGCCCCTGATACTCTAGTAGACGTCCCGGGCAGCCCGGTGGACGGCTGGACTTATAGGCAGGCGCTGCAGGATGTCGTGGATTACATCGCCTGGGCACAGACTGATTCAGGCTACGGCACGGGTGGATGGAACTATGGGCCAACGGATAATGGCGGCGATAGAAGTGACCAATCCAACTCGGGGTGGGTGACTATGGGACTTGCCTATGCTGAAGCCGAGCCACCTGAGGGCTTTGGGCTATCCATCTCCGGCTTTGTCAGAACAGAGCTTGATGTATGGATAGACTATATACAGGATGACGTTGATGGAGACGATAACGATGGGGGAGCTGATTATACTGGTCCTGACGATCCCGATGAGAACCCCTGGGTTAATATCCTCAAAACCGGCAATCTGCTCCAGCAGATGGCATTCGTTGGCGATACAGAAACAACACTGAGGGTACAGGATGCTATTGACTATCTGGTGAGACACTGGCAAGACGCCAATTCTGACCCAGGGTGGAGGGGATGTCCTACTTGCTATCATGCCACCTATACCACCATGAAGGGCTTGGCGGCACTTGGCATAGACTCCATAGACTCGATTGACTGGTTCCAGGAGTTCACCGATGCGCTGCTATCTGAACAAACCTCCGATGGCTGGTGGCCTGCTTGCTGCTTTGATGATGGCGAAAAAATTCTATCTACCGAGTGGGTCCTCCTAACTCTGCAAAGGGCAATCGCCCCCCCAATTGAGAAGCCGGATTTGGTGATTATAGATGAGTACGTGGAATGGGTAGACGAGGCTAATGGAACCTACTCAGTGTCTTACACAGTCAAGAACACAGGAAACAGCGAAGCGCCAGCAGGGCACGATGTTGGCCTGACCCTAGATGGTGCTTTCAAAGAGGAAAAAGCTGTCCCGGTGGCTCTGGCCCCCGGTGCCACCCATAGCGACACCTTTGTGGCAGTGGCAACTTTGAGTGACCAGACGGATGAGATAACGGTGTGTGCCGATAGAAATGGCGAGGTAGACGAGCTAAATGAGGAAAACAACTGCGCCACCATACTCTGGTCTCCATCTATCGTTGCCGGGACCTTTTATGTGGACATCTCTTCAGGAAATGATGACACTGGCGTTGGTAGTTCTGACAACCCCTGGAAGACTTTACACTATACAATCTACTGTATAAACGAGGGAAGCCCTGGATCATATACCCTTCATGTAGCCCCCGGCACATACTGGATAGATGACGAAACCGAGCCTGATGAAACTCTGAATATCACCCAGAACAATGTGACAGTCATTGGAGAGAGCGGAAGCATGCCTGTACTGAATGGTGGTGGCTCAGGTGCAACCAACTGGTTAGTCGGTATAGAAACAGAAGGCGATAATATAACCATTAAAAATCTGGAGATAAAATTATTCGAAATGGAAGGTATCCTTATCAGCGGAGACAACACAAACATCTTTTACTGCCATGTCCACGATAATGGTACAGGTGGAGTTAATGCCACAGGGATACAAGTTAATGACGCTGGACTCAATAGTCATGTAAAAATCATAGATTGTGATGTCCACGATAATGGTAGGGCAGGTAATGGTGACGGCATAGGTGTTATAGACGCAGACAATGTCACAATCAAAGGTTGTGATATTGATAACAATGTCAATGCAGGAATATACGTTAGGGATGCTACCACAAATGTTTATATCGAAGAGAATCTAATCGAAGAGAATCCTACCGGGATCTCTATTATAGATTGCAGCCCAACTGTTATGAGAAACGAGATTGAGAACAATGATACAGGTATATATATAGAAGGTAGTGCGGCAGCAGCCTCTCCCATAATCTGGAATAACATTATTTACCCCCTTTACTCAACGATAGAAAATGGCATTGGAGTGAACGGCAATGCAAGCCCTACAATATATCACAACACAATAGATGGCGGGTCTAATGATGGGATATATACTAATGTTTCATCCGGGACCACGGTCATTAAATATAATATCATTACCAACTTTGGTGGCAATGGGATTACTGTAGAGGTGGATTCTCAATCCCCCACCATTGACTATAACGATGTCTGGAATAACACAGGGAGCAATTACAGCAATTGCTCAGCCGGGCCTAACGACATCAACCCCCCAGAAGATCCACTTTATAAAGATATAATCACCGATGATGACTATACACTGCAAAGCGCCTCTCCATGTATAGATAAAATACCAGCAGGTGATCCGGTTGATATAGATTATTTCGGCTATTCCAGGCCCAGGGATGATGGCTTTGATATGGGTGCATACGAGTTTGTAGCCGATTCTACATACAATACATCCTTGCCCGGAGGCTCTGGCGCTGTAACTGACTACAGAATATTTACCCTACCGGTTTATATCGGGACAGGCGCGGACCTGAAAACAGCTATGGAAGCCCAGCTCGGAGTCTATAATAAATACCAATGGCGGCTATCTGCATGGGATGGTATCAATAATAAATATATAGAAATGGACGAGGCGGCATTTGCCGCTTTGCCGGTTGAACCCGGATTTGCAGCCTGGTTAATCAGCCTCGGCACTGATCCTGTCTCTTTCTCAGGTCCCCTTGCCCCTGATGGAACCTATTATACCATACCCCTTTTACCAGGCTGGAATATGTTTGGACTACCCTGGACCAGCATCGATATTAATGTGGAAAACATAGCAGTTAGTGACGGGGTGAACAATTACTGGATAACCAGCGAAAATAACACCCTTACACAGAAATATGTCTGGGACTATACAGGAAGCGGCTCATATTCGGGTTATGAGCAAATAGCTTTGGGTTCTAGTATTCAACCCGGCAAGGGCTACTGGATTAACGTTTTAGCAGGCTCGTCTGTTAAACTCCTTGTCCCTCCTGACAATAGTGGTGGGTACTTTTCTGCCAAATCCTATAGGGCTGAAGGAACAAGTAGCGATAGTGAGGACGAAGAACCACCTCCGCCTCCAGGGGGAGTTGGTTCTGATTCTTCCGGTGTAAAGGTTGGAGCAGGAGGAGGCTGTTTTATAGCAACAGCAGCATATGGTTCAGTCCTTCATCCCTATGTAAAAATATTGCGAGACTTCAGGGATACATATCTTCTGAGTAATGATCCAGGTAAAACATTTGTCGCTCTTTACTACCACTATAGCCCTCCATTAGCCGAGCTTATTTCTGATAATACACCCTTAAAATACCTGACAAGATTGTTTCTTCTGCCCCTTATAGGTTTCAGTGCATTTATGCTCTATGCGGGTGCTATCTTTAAATGTGCTTTCCTGGTAGCATTGTCACTGATATTACTTAGTGTAAAATATGTGTACGTTACCCGTGTCCGAGAAGGATAAATGAAATCGGGGGTATTTGTGCTTGCATAAGCTCAGGCTTCTGTAGGCACGCTAAAGTCGTAATTTTTCAGCATACC
>JAGMCL010000139.1 GCA_023129165.1 Caldifarciminota bacterium
GCAAGATACTACGGGGGTTGTGAATGGGTAGACATTGCTGAAAGAATCGCTGTTGAAAGAGCAAAGAAACTTTTTGGATGTGACCATGCAAATGTTCAGCCACTTTCAGGGGTTCCAGCAAATATGGCAGCGTATTTCGCACTTGCTGAACCAGGGGAAAAATTAATGGGACTTACGCTCTCACATGGTGGACACCTCTCACATGGACATTCTGTCAGTTTCTCTGGTAAATGGCTAAATGTAGTAAGATATAAAGTTGATAAGGAAACTGAAATGATTGATTATAAGGCACTCCTTGATTTTGCAAAAGAGGAAAAGCCAAAAATAATCGTAGCGGGAGCCAGTGCTTATCCAAGAACACTCTACTTTGACAAATTCAGAGAAATATGTGATGAGGTTGGTGCATATCTTGTTTCAGACATTGCACACATAGCAGGTCTGGTGGCTGCTGGTCTTCACCCTTCACCTACTCCGTATTCCGATATAGTAACTACAACAACCCATAAAACCCTGAGAGGTCCCAGAAGTGGTATTATTATGTGCAAAGAAGAGCACAAAAAAATGGTTGACAGGTGGGTATTCCCAAGATTGTCAGGTGGACCTCACATGCATACAATAGCAGCCAAAGCAGTGTGTTTTGGCGAGGCACTCAAGCCTGAATTCAAAGAATATCAGAAACAGGTATTATCTAACGCAAAGGCTATGGCTGACGAATTTGAAAAATGTGGATATAGACTTGTTGCAGGAGGCACTGATACACATTTGATGCTTGTAGACCTTCGACCAAAAGGGATAAAAGGCATGGATGCTGAATTGGCACTGGATAAAGCAGCAATAACGATAAATAAAAACACAATTCCTTATGACCCTGAAAAACCTAATATCGCAAGTGGTATGAGGATTGGAACTCCTGCTCTTACAACAAGGGGAATGAAAGAAGATGAGATGAAAAAGATAATAAGGCTCATAGATAAGGTACTCGTGAATATAGATAATGAGAAAATCTATGAAGAAGTAAAGCAAGAGGTAATTGAACTCTGCTCCTCATTCCCGATATACAAGGAGTATGAAAAATTCCTGAACTCTTAATTCTTTGAATTTTGATATTTGATATTCGATATTTGATTTACCTATGCGTCCTTCCTGGGATAAATATTTCATGGACATTGCTACACTTGTAGCATCCCGTTCTACTTGCCTTAGAAGAAAGGTTGGCGCGTGTGTCGTGAGGGATAGAAGAATACTCTCGACAGGATATAATGGTGCACCCTCAGGTATTACTCATTGTGAGGATATTGGATGCCTACGTGAGAGACTTAAAGTACCATCTGGAGAGAGACACGAACTATGTAGAGGACTACATGCAGAGCAAAATGCCATAATACAAGCAGCAAAGATAGGTGTATCACTCGAAAATGCGGTCATTTACATTACAAATCATCCCTGCTTTATATGTGCTAAGATGATAATAAACTCCGGAATAAAAAAGGTAGTATATAGAGATGGTTATCCCGACAAAGAGGCAATGGAATTTTTAAAAGAAAGCGGAATAATAGTTGAAAAATTAAAAAAGAGTGATGTCTGAAAAACTCTATCCCAGATATCTGAATATTAGAGAAGGGCTTCAGAAAAGAGTAGAACAGGCATATAATATCCTCAAGGAGTGTACCCTTTGTGGAAGAGAATGTAAAAAGAATCGCTTTGTCGAAAAGGGTGAATGCGGAGCCGGGTTACTACCAGTGGTTTCGAGTTACAATCTACATTTTGGAGAAGAACCACCAATATCAGGATTGAGGGGTTCCGGTACAATATTTTTCACAGGATGCAGTCTTTCCTGCGTTTTCTGCCAAAACTATCCAATTTCTCAACAAAGAATTGGAAACGAGATAACTATTGAGAAATTGGCAGAATACATGCTCTCGCTTGAACATAAAGGAGCACATAATATAAACCTTGTTACTCCCACCCACTATGTCCCACAGATTCTTGCCTCACTTATAATTGCTATTGATAAGGGACTAAATATCCCAATAGTCTACAATACAGGTGGTTATGATTCTCTCCACACTATCAAGCTCATACAGGGAATAGTTGATATATATCTGCCAGATGCAAAATACTCAAGGGATAAACTTGCACTCAAATATTCAGGGATAACAAGATATGTTGAAACTAATAGAAAGGCAATATGTGAGATGTTTAATCAGGTAGGAAATCTTGTGGTTAAGGGGGGAGTTGCAAAAAGTGGTATCCTTGTAAGGCACTTATTACTTCCTTCCCATCTTGAGAATACAAAAGAAATACTTAATTTCCTGAAGGATGTATCCCCTGATATAAAAATTAGTCTTATGGGACAGTATTTCCCATGCAACCGTGCAACAGATTACCCAGAGATAAATATGAGAATAAGTCCAGACGAGTATAAAGAAGCAATCTCTTTTCTGAATTCATTATCACTTGAAGGGTATATACAGGACTCACTTGCAAGAATATAACAATCATATCTCTACTTACTTTCTATGATATATGTACCTATATTGGAGGCATGAAAGTTTATCCGTTCAAGGTCCAGAATTAAATCTAAATGGATTGAGCTTGTCTCAACTGATTCCTGTAAACCCTTTCTTAGTCGGTCGAGATGTGAGTCATGATATTTTGACAATAACCTTCTGCCTTCTTTTCTTCTCTTTGCTATGTTTATAGCGAGACTATTATCAAAAGTAGCGAGTGTATCTATAGCCATCCTTAGTGTTTCTTTTGAGTAAGTAAATAGACTCTCAATCTCTTTTAAACCCTCTTCTGAAAATATAAACCCTTTCTTTATTTTCTTTTTTAAATAAACAGTAATACTCTTTGAAATCACATCTCCTATATGTTCGAATTCATCAATTATATGAAGAATTGCAGTACTTTTCTTTGACAACTCCAGAGTTATCTCCTCCTCCGATATATTGACTAAATATAATCGAATATTCCCTTCCAGAGTATCGACCATATCATCATCCTTAATTATTTTTAATCTTTCCATCTCTTCATTTGACTTTATAACTTCCATTGAGCGATTCAACATAGACTGAACGATATCTGCCATCCTCAATGACTCTCTTAAAGCCTGTCCAATAGCAATCGCTGGTGAAGAAATTAAAGTGCGATCAAGATATTTTGGTTTAAATAAAACCTTCTTTACAGGTAAAATCTTTTTTATCAATATTGAATATGGAAAAAGCAGCGGAAGAAACAAAATCGCAGAAAAAATATTGAAGAGTGTATGAGCATTCGCAACCTGTCTGGGAAGAGATAAAGCAGTATATCCAACAAGAGTAGCAAATTTATCTATAAATGGGAAAAATATAATTACAATCAGAATTCTAAACATTATGTGAGCAAGGGCTACCCTTTTTGCCTCTACATTGCGATTTATTGAGGCAAGCAGGGCTGTTACACATGTACCAATATTTGCACCAAATATGATTGGTATAGCACCAGTTATATCTATAAGGCCTGCAAATGCAAAAGAGATTACAAGTGCCATTGTAGCACCAGATGATTGAATTAAACCTGTAAATATTGCTGAAACAAAAAGTAGAACAAATGGCCTCTCCCCCATTGCAATAATCTTGTTGGTAACTCCTGATATCAGTGTAAGGGGATAAACGGCATCTGTCATAACTTTCATTCCAAAAAATATAAGACCAAAAGCAAATATAACGCGTCCTGCATAATGAATAGTTCGACGCTTTCCAAATATCATCATGAAAAAACCAATGGCAACTATTATGAGTGCTATATCAAAAATCTTGAATGCGATAAGCTGTACAGTAAATGTAGTACCAATACCTGCTCCAAGAATTACACCAAGAGTCTGGACAAATTTTATAAGTCCTGCCTCGGCAAATGATACAAGCATAACTGTTGTAGCAGAGCTTGATTGGGTAAGAATAGTAATAAATATACCTACAAATACACCAGAGATAGGATTCTTCGTCAATCGCCATAATACATCTCTCAGTTTACCGCCTGCTATTCTTGTTAGTGCCTTGCTTCCAAAGTTAAGTCCATACATAAATAATGCAAATCCTCCAACGAGCCCAATCAGTAAAAATAGTAAAAAATTCTTTCTCAATGTAGTAAAGGAGACCATTACTTTGTTTGGTGTAACTGGAGATGTAGCCTCAAGCCAGTATTCACCCTCTATGTCTCCAGCATGAAATCTGAAGACTGCATAACCCCTTGAATCTGTTGTGTCACATAGGATGGTACTCACATATCTCTCTTCCACCTGAGGCGGAACACTTATAAATCTTATACTAACTGGAACCCCTTCTTCAGGATTTCCATCCTCGTCAACAACCTCGAGTATCATAGGATTTGGAAGTTCCTGCCCAATAGTCACAACCATTCCATCGCCAGAGATATCAACACCCCGTGGGTCCGTAGCCTTAACAAGATTGGGCAAACCTGAAACAAGAAATATACATAGCAGTAAACTCATATGTATAATAATATATTAAAAAACAAATTATCAACTCTATCAATTGATTATATCACACCTTTTTTGTGATGTCAAGATTTTTTATACAGAAATTTAGGCATTTTCCCAAACCCTTATGATTATAGATAATATGAAACCTTTAATTGTATGCAATAGCGTTATAATCTCATTTTTCTATAACTATCTACTCTTAAATGCGATTGCTTTGTTGTCCGTCAAGAAGTACGACGGACGCCTCGCAATGACAAGGAAGAAGTTGTCATTGCGAGTGAATGAAATGAACGTGGCAATCTCATCACAACGTCTGTCATTGCGAGTGAATGAAATGAACGTGGCAATCTCATCCCGCTCGTCTGTCATTGCGAGCGAACGCAGTAAGCGTGGCAATCTCATATGTGATATAATTTAGTAAAAAGCGATTGCTTCATCCGTCAATCCGTTGTACTTCTTGACGGATGACGGACTCGCAATGACAGAAAAGACCCGTATAACGTAACTTTGGGACATTCTCTAAATTTAAAATAGAACTGAATAGTATCCAGTAAACTATCTTAATTACTTTCTTGACTTTTATAATATTTTATGTTATAATAATTTACAAACACATTAAAATAATCTTGCTAGTATTTGGCTATAATACACCTGAAGTTCAAAAGTACTCCATGTTATTATAATGTCATAATACCTACACAAAAACTCCTCGTCCTATTACAATACTAGCCTCATATAAAGAATCTAATACAATACTAAAAATATCCTAGTTTCATAATAAGTTTATAAAATTTACATAATCCAATTAACACAAAATGGCATACAAGATTATGTCCCGTTTGGCAAATAAATATCTATGCTTAGAAAAAAAGACAATGCTTTTAAGCTACATTTATTATACCATAAATCTCAACAAACAAGGTATTTTTTGATTATAATATAGGAGTTTTCATGCAACAATATATATTGAAAAGAGTTATATTGTATGGAGTAGCAATTTTCATCCCTATCTTTGTCTTTGCTACTGATTGGTATATTATGACAGTGGATACGACATATTATAACGGAGTATATGGAACATCAATTGCCCTTGATTCACTTGATATACCACATATTGCCTACTGTAGGTATTGTGGACCTGGTCTTATGTATGCATCCTTGAATCCTGATGATTCTACCTGGATTATTGAATCTGTGTTTGACTCCACAGGAGTCAAATGTGATATTAAAGATTCAAGAATTGCTGGTACTCAACCATCTCTTGTTTTTGACTCAAAGGGCTATCCCCATATAAGTTTCTGGTGGGGTGATTTAGGATATGCATGGAAGGATAGTCTTGGCTGGCATACAACACATCCAAACCCAGGTCCGTGGATGCGCGGAACATCACTGGTATTGGATACAAATGACTATCCACATATTGGGTATTCGGTAGATATAAGTAATGAAGAAGCTTTGGTTTTGTATACATATCAAGATGAGTATGGATGGCATACAGAGATTGTAGATACAATCTTTGTGAGTTGGATCGGAAATGTTTCCCTTGCGTCTGATAAAGATAATAATATCCATATTGCATATGGAAGACTCCGTCGTGAGCAGTACTTCTATGGGCTTCCCGATATAGGGATTGGGTATGGAATACGAGATGGAGCTGGAGAATGGGGAATTGACACGATAATAGATAGTGCTGATACTGTTATCGAGTGGGAGCATTTTCCATCTCTTGTCTTAGATAGCCTTGGTTGCCCATGTATTTCCTATCAAGGAGGGGCTATGATTGATACCAATATATCAAGGTTAAAATATGCAGTTAAGATAGACAACGAATGGCAAATAGAATGGGTTGAGGTAGGTAAAGCTGTGGGTGCTTATAATTTTCTTGCACTTGATGCTTGCAATAATCCACATATAAGTTATTACGGAGACGCATGGCTTAAATATGCATTGAAGAGGAATGGTATATGGTATACCGAGAGAATTGATTCTGCATGGGGCCGTATTACTGAAACAACTTATACTGGAATAGCTGTAGACAGAAACGGATATGCTCATATCAGCTACAACACACAACTTGGAGATGGTACAAATTTTTTGATTAATACAAGATATGCTACCGGACTTTCAGAAGCGGGTATAGAAATTGAGATGGATAGGCACTATGGAAATTTGCTTATGGTATGTCCGAGTGTTAGCATTTCCCAAATAGAAGTGGAAATTGAGTATGTTCCGGAGAAAGAATATAATGTGAGTGTGTGTATATATAATATCATAGGACAGAAGGTAACAGAATTGGTAAATGAAAGGAAACAACTGGGAAAATATAAGGATCACTGGAAGACAGAATCAGTAGGAAGTGGAATTTACTTCTGCTGCCTTGTATTAGATGGAAAACTTATAGTAGTTAGAAAGATAGAAATCTTTAAATAATATATATCACTATAGGATACTCTAAATTCTTATGTAGCAAATATCTTATATTTACTCACTTCTCCCCTATTATATCTTTTAATTCCCTACCTGAATTCATATAGCATGTATATTATAACGTCGGTTCAGATATTTTTCATTTAAATTTTCCTTGACTTTCGATAAATAATATGGTAAAATTATCTCAATGTTACTATTCTTTTTTATACTCTCCATATACGAACCTCTCGAATGGACAGAGTATAGAGACTACAGGTACGTTCAGTCAATAGACGCAGATATACGTTGGATATGGGTAGCATCAACCGACGGTATCGTAAGGTATGACAAACTAAGAGAAAGATGGGAGACACCAGCTTCTAAAATAGCTTTCCCGGATAATATAAGCCTAATAGGAGTAGATGATTTTTCAAATTATATCTGGTTTACTACCTCAGCAACACTTTCAAGATACAACCCCACACTAAAAAGTATTGACCAATATACCCTCCCAGCAGAAGGCAGGTCTTTACACATTGCCTTTACAGATGATTTCGTAATAATAAACATTGATGATAGATATTATGGATTTGACCGATTTACAGGAAAATTTGAAGAAATAGAACCTGGAAGTAATATCGAATGGAAACCTAAAAATCAACCCCAGGATTTTACCCAATTATCACCATATTTTGTTCAGGATAAGAAATTACGCATATACCATATGACCTGTGTAATCTTAGATGAAAGACTTCTCTGGGTAGGCACAGAAGGTTTGGGTTTATACAAATATGATATTTATACATTCCAAATTGAGCATATCAATTTTGGTGTCCCACCTGGAAAAATAATGGCTTTACATATACATGATGACAATATATGGATTGGGGGAGATAATAATGCCTTAACGCTCTGGGAAAGAAAAAATAACAGGTGGCAATATTTTGACCTGTCTGAGTATGGTCTTTACACTACTAAGGTGAGTGAAATAGATTCAGATGAAACATCTATATGGTTTGCAACCACAGAAGGTCTCATAAGATTTCACGATGACAAATTTAATACATTCACTGTCTTTGATGGATTACCAAGCAATAACATAACAGCTATCGAAGCTGACAGTAATAACTTATGGGTTGGAACTGATTGGGGACTTGCAAGGATTATCAATGGAAAGGTTATTAATTTAAAAGAGTTTGGTCAAGTAATAATAAACGACCTTAAACTTGTTAGAGACAGTCTATTAATAGCCACTCCTTATGG
>JAGMCL010000014.1 GCA_023129165.1 Caldifarciminota bacterium
ATATCATCACTACATATTGTGAAAACTTCTGGGCAATAAATATCTCTTAAATTCCCTGTTGATAACAAACTGGAAGATGTATGGGTCTTATCAGAAATAAATCAGATATTTTACCTTTATTGCGCTAATACGACTCTTGGGTCGTAATTTGCCTATTTCATTCTGCGGATTCCACTCAATCCATAAGCCGAATCTGCTCTTTGCCAGACATCTTCAATAATTCCATCAATCTTTGGAGCAACATCGGTAAACCGAATCTCAACTACCTTATTGTTGGTCAAAGACAATAAAAAAAATAATCTTAAATTCATACGCCCTCCATAAAAATCACTTGGGAGTCTATAATCTTCTTGAATATCTCTCTTTCATGCTCGTAGATTTACTATCTTCTTGTTCCACCAAAAACTTCGGAGGGGTTCAACTTGTAGTTAAACCCCTCCATCAAATCATACTCCTATAACTTTAAAATGAGCATAATCATAAACTAACTCACCCTTCTCTTTCTTTTAAATAGCGAATAGAGAACAGCACCAAGTCCAATTGTCATAGATACATAAAAGATTGCAAGACCCAGCACAAATACTAATCCTCCAACAAAGGCAAAATTCTTTAGATACAATCCTAAAATTGGAATAATCATTATTGCTATCCAGCCTAAACTAAATATGCCGATACGATTTTCTGTCGAAATTTTTAGACCCTGTGCAACCCTTTCACCCACTAAAACTGATATAGATGAGAAACCGAATAAAAAGGCAACAAATACAGCAAGCGCAAAAATTGGAATCACAGGAATACCAACTATCGAAACAGCAAATAAGACAATTAGAGGAATATAGAGTATCTCTAATCCTATACCAATACCAACCGATATCCAGACAGCACTCTGTATTTTATTAATAATCTTCTCAATAGCACCCGGGAAAATAAGAAGTAACAATAGATTTAAAATATACAATATTACAAGTGCTGTTAATATAAATACTCCTCTAAGTGCTCCCACATATGGAACCCTTTGAGACCACTTTATTGCCTTGGTAATTCTCGGTATTATTTCATTAAGGTTTGTTGAGATTGATGTTATATCGCCTTCAACTATTGCATCTTCATTACGTTCAATACTACCCCCAAGAGTACTTACATCACCTTCAACTACCGAAGCAGAATCAAGGGAAACAGTTCCACCAATAACAATAAGGTCTCCTTCAATGTATCCCCTATTATTTATATTGCCTCCAAAGACAGCTGCATCTCCTGAAATAGAACCAAATATATCAAGATTTCCCCCAAAGACAGCAGCATCTCCATCAATTTTCCCTTTAATTACAGCTCTGCCACCCATAACAGCAAGGTCGCCTATAATTACTCCTTCAATCTGAGCATTGCCACCCTTTATATTAACATCATCCCAGGCAGTATCCTCTTTGGCTAAATAATAATCACCACTGGATGTCACCTCAGAAAGGAAAATATTCTGGAATTCATTTTGCCCTGCATAAGCAAAGATTGGAGCTAACGCAACCTCCTCAACTGCGGCCTCTTCACCATAGTATCTTGGAGCAGTAACTACCAACTCTGGCATCATTCCAGCAAATGGTATCCCATCTCCAGTATCCCACGCTGTAAATCCAGCTATCTGCGCTATCATAACAATTATCATCAATATGCCCTGCATAAAACCTCCTTTCTTATTGTTTTTGCAAATAAATACATAAATCCAATACTAAAGATTACCCCAATTATAGGTAATGTAAAATTCAATGGATTCTTAGCAAGTGGCATTATAGCCTGGCTTAACGTTGAGAGGCTAAACTGAATTTTCCCAAACATTCGGACAACTGTAGGCACTGATGTTAATACTCGACCAAAAACCCCTTTCGTTATGGGCGAAAATATCCAGAATAGAAGAGAGACAAACCAGGAACCTATTAGTATCATTGCTGCTCTTGCCCAGACTAACGATCTGTAGAACCCAAGATTCTTTAGTACTCTTGTTTCAAAATCCCGTCTGGGGTAGAACTCGATAAGCTCATCTAATGTATGCTCCATTTGCACCAGTTCATTATAAAGTTGTCTACAATGATAACAGTCAGATAAATGGAGTTGAAGAATCCTGTCCTCTTCTTCACCAATCTCACCATCAAGGCTCTTCTGTATTAATATTTCAAACTCATTGTGTCTCATCATTAATAGATACGAAATTTTTCAAAAAAAGTTTCACACATTTTTACGAACCAAATCTCTAAGTCTCAGTCTTGCACGGTGCAGTCGGGTTTTAATTGTAGTTTTTGGTATATCGAGAATCTCGCTTATCTCCTGATAAGATTTATCTTCTGTGTAGAATAGAACTACAATCTCACGATCTATGATCTCAAGTTTTGTGAGTGCTTTCTCAATGCTCTCCAGTTGCTCTCTCTTTTCATACTCTTGTATAAAATCCTCTTGAGATGCATGGGTCTCATCAAGATACTCATATTCTTGCTTCCTCTTTCGCAGGAAATCTACTGTCAAATTATGTGCAATTGCGAACAACCAGGTAGAAAATGTTTTTGTCTGATCAAAGGAATCTAATGACTTAAAGCACCTGACGAATGTATCAAGTGCTATTTCCTCAGCATCATCGTAATTCCTTATAATTCTATAAACATAGCTAAATACTCTACCCTTGTAGAGACCTATGAGCCTTTTGCAAGCGTCCTCTTCACGAACAAGGGCTCTCTGTATTAAATCAAGTTCATTTTCTATACTCTCATACATAATATTTTTTGGCGATTATAAAACATTTGACACTAAGAAAGCTAATTAAACCAATAGTAGTAGTTGTTTTACCTTCATTTCTTTTGTATGCCCAGAACAGCAGATTACACAGACGAAAGTCAGCGGATTAAGCGGATTAAACAGATTTAATATTATTATTCTTTCATGAACTCTGTGTTCTCTGTGGTTTAATCTTGCAATCTGCCTAAAAAACAACATGGGGATTTATAAAAGAAAACCCGATATCCTGAATTATTTGCTGTTCTCTAACATAATAATTAATAATTTAGTGTAAAATCCTTTATAATTACCTATTTTTTTATTAAATCTTTCAACTATTTGTTAACAAACTTTTATCTTATCTGATATTGCTTCATCAGCGGTTCACACTGTCATGAGTGGGAGTATGTCATTGCGAGTCCCGATGACAATCGGGACGTGGCAATCTCATTCTTAACTATATCACAATCTTTAACAGTCCGAAGACTGTCAATCATATTAGTATACTCTGAGTTCTAAGTGATGATATTGTTTTGCAATCCGTCGTCCGTCAAGAAGTGCGACGGATTGTCGGACGACGGACTCGCAATGACAAGCAATAAAGTGTCACAACAGGCATTTCGCCACCATATTAAACTTCTATTATATTATGATAATTTTCTGGAGGAGTAAACAGAAAAGTAAAAACGACTATGGTAGGAAAAATATACTCAACAACTGGAGAGCTTTAAAATAGAAATTGGATAGCCTTAATATTGGTAAGTGTATAAAATGTCTATCTCTTTCTTTTGTGTGAGTATACAGGAAGCCTTCTTTCCCACTCCACGACAAATCCTGCTACAATAACTATAGAGGAATAAGTTCCTACTATGACACCTACGACAAGGGTGAGTGTAAAATCCTTAATCACCCTGCCGCCCCAAAAATATAGTGCAAGTAAAACAAAAAGAGTAGTAAGTGACGTGATTATAGTTCTTGTAAGGTTTTGATTAACACTCACGTTAATTATCTCCGGGAAGCTTAATCTTCCCCTTTCTCTTTTTATGTTATCTCTCACTCTATCAGACAACACAATAGAGTCATTGATTGAATACCCTATTATTGTCAGGAGTGCTGCTATGGAGGCGGTTGAGAATTCTGCCCTTACAAGAGAGAGTATTCCGATAGTAATCAGGACGTCATGTATGAGTGCTATAACTGATGCAATACCAAACCTATATGTAAATCTTATGCTTACATATACAAGAATTATAATAATACCAAGAAAGACTACCAATAATGCCTTAGCCTGCAGTCCTCTTGATATTACTGGTCCCACCATCTCTTCCCTCTCAACCCTCATGCCTATGTCAGAATATTTCTGGTTCAAGAGTCCATATAAGACACTGCCTATCCCTTTCCCCTCATACTCAGTCATTCTGGTTCTTATAATATAGTTATAATCTGCCTCCCGTACCCTTTGTATCACAGCATCTCCAAGTCCTATCTCAGATATCACTATGCGTAAATCTGAAATCTCTACTTCTTCATCAAAGTGAACCTCGATGAATGAACCGCCTGTAAAATCCAGTCCGTAATTAACTCCACCCTGAATGACTATGATAACAACGCATAAGATGATTAACGCCACTGATATAATAAACCCCTTGCGTCTAAAGTCTACAAAGTCAATGTTGGTTTTTCTTAAGAGATTGAGCATATTACCCCCATTAAAATATCCTGACCCAATAATTAAATTTCAACATTTTTATATTGCAATCCCCTTCACACCCGGTCTTGACGTAATATAATCCAGCGCTAATCTTGTTATGAATATTGCAGTAAAGAAATTACATAATATACCAAGAGATAGTGTAACAGCAAAACCTCTTATGGGTCCTGTGCCAAAATAGTAGAGTACTACTGCCATAAGCAGTGTCGTGATATTTGCATCAAGAATCGTTTTTAACGCCCTTCCATAGCCGGCGCCTATCGCTGCCCTTATCGTCTTGCCAGCGCGAAGTTCTTCTCTTATTCTCTCATATATTAATACATTTGCGTCTACACTTGTCCCGATAATAAGAACGATACCTGCCATACCCGGTAGTGTAAGAGTGGCGCCAAGCCCAGACAGAAGGGCAAGTAGAAATACTATGTTCAATATCACTGCAAGGTCAGCTATCAATCCGCAGCCCCTATAATATATCCCCATAAATACGAGGACGAGAATTGCACCTACGAACATAGCATTCCCTGCCCTTCTCACAGAATCTGAACCAAGTGTGGGCCCAACTGTTCTCTCCTCAATGGTTTCAAGAGGTGCGGGAAGAGCTCCTGCTCTTAAAATGAGTGCAAGATCCTGTGCAACCTTGATATCAGCACCAACCATCTCTATCATAGAATTTCCAGTCGCTATACGCTCAACAACCCTGGGAGCAGATTGAACAACTCCATCGAGAATTATCGCTATTTGCCTGCCTACATTTCCACCTGTTATTCTTGCCCATTTCCTTCTCGCATCTGGTTTCATCGTTAAATCAACCCTTGGCGAAGTGGGGCTATTTTGTGTACCAATACCCATCCTTGCATCAACAAGAGCCTCTCCAGTTAGAAGCTGCGACTTCCTTATAAGGTATATCACCTTATATTTCAATTCATCTTCTACTTTCGTCTTTGAAAATAGAAATTCCACATCCTTTGGAATTACACCCTGAACCTCTTCTAAAGAAAGATATTTATTTATGATGGGTAAATCGTATTCTGTCACCCTTCCTCTATAGACGAGAGTTAAAAATGGATTCTGTGGAATCAATGTAGTGTCGTAATCTACCTGTTTTAACTCATACTCAAAGACAATATCATCAATACTCTTAAGAATACGCTCGATATTTTCAGGTGACTCTACAAGTTTGAATTCAAGAAGGGCTGTTTTTCCAATAATTTCTTTTGCCCTTTCTCTGTCAACAATCCCTGGCAGTTGTATAACAATCCTTCCCTCACCCTGTCTTGCGATTTCCGGCTCGGATACACCAAACTGGTCAATTCTGTTTCTTATTATCTCTAATGCCCTGTCCCTCGCATCCTTCATGCTAACACCTTCGGGTAGCTTTGACCTGTCAACAGATAAGACTATATGCATACCACCTCTCAGGTCAAGCCCAAGCTTAAGTGCCTTCCTCTCCAGTCTCTTAACATAATTCTCAGATAACATCTCCTTCTCATCAGGAGTTATTATGACATTTCTTACTGTGTAAGAGAGCTGCCAAAGGGAAAGTACTATAGCAAATATAACCAATATAAATCTCCACGAAAGATTACTTCGCATCCTTCCTCCATAGTTAATAAGGAATTTTCCAATATTAAAACTGGGAAATTATAACATAAATATCCTTCTATGTCAAGAAAAAACTTATATTTCAGTCTATCACTAAATATTACTTACTAAAGTCATACCTATACTATAGCACTCATGGTCAGAACAGCAAGATTATAATCCCCTATAGTCGCAAGCTCAATTAACGTTGCAATTACTGCACCTATATCTTTTCGGCTATTGCATTTGCCATATCAAGTGTTGATGCATTTCCACCCAGATCATATGTTCTAACCTTTCCCTCTTCTATAACCTCTGCAATGGCTCTGCCCAATCTAACAGTCTTCTCTTCCTCTCCAAGCCACTCAAGCATAAGTCTTACAGCAAGTAACATTGCTATTGGATTTACCTTATACTGTCCTGCATACTTCGGGGCAGAACCGTGTGTGGGTTCAAATACTGCAAATTTATCTCCCATATTGCCTGCTGCTGCAAAACCCAGACCGCCAACCAGCTGACTACATAGATCTGAGACTATATCACCAAACATATTAGATGTAACAAGCACAGAGTATTTCTGTGGATTCTTGATAAGCCACATACACATTGCATCAACATTAACCTCTTCAAGTTCAATCTCTGGATAATCTTTCTTGATTTGCCTTGCCTCTCTTACCATCATACCGGACGTCTCTCTAATTACATTGGGCTTCTCCACAACCGTTACCTTGTTCCTGCCCATCCTTTTTGCATATTCAAACGCCTTAAGGATAATCCTCCTGCATCCCTTTTTTGAAAATATCCTCAGAGATATTGCAAGCTCATTATCTGGCACATTTCTAAACTTTTCCATCTTTTTATGATTTTTTAGCAGACAGTTCTTAAGGTCTACTGGAGTAGGGTAGAATTCAACACCACTATATAGCCCCTCTGTGTTCTCTCTGAATACTACTATATCAATATCATCTCTGTAATTCAAGGGATTTCCAGGATATGATTTGCAGGGTCTTAGATTGGTATAGAGGTCAAACATCTGTCTTAGGGCAACAATCGGGCTATAATATACAAGGTCCTTTCCCTTTAGATCCGACAAAAGCTCCTTTTCAGCCTCTTCTTTGGGTTTCGATGTAATTGCACCAAAAAGTGCACAATCAACTATCTTAAGAATCTGGACTGTTCTGTCAGGCAAAGGATTACCTTCCTTGGCCCAGAACTTCCAGCCAATATCACATGGAATATATTCTGCATCAAGCTCAACCCTGTCAAGTACTTTCCTTGCTGCATCCATCACATCCTGTCCTACACCATCACCAGGCATCCAGGCTATTTTGTATTTAGCCATAACGCCTCCTTTCCTTTAAACAAGTATTGTTTAAAATCTCTCAACTAAATTCTCATAACCTACAATTTTAAGGTAATTATCAATTTTTTGCTTGCCCCTTCCTAAATCTTGTAGGGGTCGGATTAATCCGACCCGTTTCTATTACGGGTTCGATAAATCGAACCCCTACATTTTCGCTTTCATATTATTTTTCACAGTATATCTAGATAAACCTAAAATTCCCACTAATTTACTTTTTCAACAGGGAATTGAAGAGATTGAAAGAGATACTTTTTTTCTTTTAGTTTTTATTCCTATCTCTTATGTTCTCTTTCAATCCCTGTTAATTTCTTTTTCTTCTACAGAAGTCTTAAGAGGTTTATAAAGCTTTTCTTTATCTATTCCTGTTTTTTCATCTCTTAATCCGTCAGCTGACGGACTCTTTCCTGCCCGTCAGCTGACGGGCAATCCCTGTTAATTATTCCCTGTTTCATATAGCAAGACCTAAAGCTGTAGAGAGATAGTTGCCTTTACTCACAGCCTCTGGACTGAGTGGATAAATTCTCCTTAAAGGATGCATTACCTCAACGGATAACCCAAGTTTTTCCTCAAAACCAAGAGCCTTTTCAACATTTCCTGTAACAACAATACCCTTAATATTCTTAAAATATAAGAGTCTTTTTCTTATCTCGTCTTGTACAGATCCATTAACAGTTATATATTCATAATAATAACCGTCATAAACTATGTTTACCACATTCTCCTTTATATCAGCAATAAGATACCTCTCCCTACCTGGATATGAAAATCTAAATATCTTATAAAGGGCATAAAGATCAACATCAGCAAAATTCAGATTTTTCCCTAAACTTTCGAACAGAGATAGTGTATTAACCATTTCTTCACTCGATTGTACGGTCACGATTGTATCTACCATGCCATGAGATTGACTCATCTTGTGAAGTCTCACAATATCTGAATCTAATGTATCTATGTGATATCCTAACTCCTCATTCAAGAGTTCTCTTGGTGCAGCAAACCTTGCAATTCTTCCCTTTGTGCTTGTTATAATCTTTCCCTCACCTATTTTATACTTTATCTCATTAATATCATTGGTAAGAAAAAAATCCTTCAGGATATATCCCTGAAGGCAGACAAGAACAATGGGCGGGCCCAGGTCTATAGCATATGTAAGCATATGAATTATAAGAAAATTAAGCCCTATAGAGAAATATGTTGTTGACTGAATGACTCATCTGTAGGATTAAATAACCTATCTGGCTACAGCATACATCTTTCTTTGTTTAAACTCTTCCCTTTTTCCTTTATTCCAATTCTGGACAGGACGATAATAACCTACTACACGTGAATATATCTCTGTCTCTTTACTACACAGAGGACAAAAATGGTGCTCCCCTCTAATATAACCATGGTCCTCACATATTGAGAAGGTAGGTGTAATAGAGAAGTATGGAACTCTGAAATTTTCTGCGATCCTTTTTGTCAGCATTGCACATGTCTCCTCGTCATCTATCTCCTCACCAAGATACGCATGTATGACTGTTCCTCCTGTATATTTGGACTGAAGATTCTGCTGGAGTATAAAGGCGTTAAATATGTCGTCTGTATAGCCTACGGGGAGCATGGTAGAGTTGGTATAATAAGGAGCCTCATTCCCCTGTGTCAATATATCTGGAAATTTCTGCTTATCGATTCTTGCAAGACGATAGGCAGTGCCTTCTGCTGGTGTTGCCTCAAGATTATATATATTCCCGGTCTCCTCCTGAAAATCCGATAGTTTTAAAAGCATAAAATCGAGAACCTTCTCTGCAAAAACTCTTCCTCTTGCTGTTCCTATATCCTCATAAAATAGATTAAGACAAGCCTCGTTCATCCCAACAAGACCTATTGTAGAAAAGTGATTTGCCAGTGTGCCAAGGTATCTCTTTGTGTAGGGTAATAGCCCTCTCTGTATATTTTGCTCCACAACCCTGCGTTTCAACTCAAGTGACTCCCTGGCAATTTCCATAAGGGATGAAAGTCTCTGGATAAATTCATCTTCAGTTTTCGAAAGATAGCCCAATCTTGCCATATTAATAGTAACCACACCAACAGAACCGGTTGAGTCTCCAGAACCAAAGAGGCCTCCTGTCACATTTCTTCTGAGTTCTCTCAAGTCTAATCTCAATCTACAGCACATGCTCCTTACATCGGAAGGATTCAGACTCGAAGATATAAAGTTTGAAAAGTATGGGAGACCATATTTGGATGTCGCCTTGAAAAGAAGGTGTGCATTTTCACTATCCCATGGGAAATCTGAAGTAAGATTATAGGTGGGTATAGGAAACGTAAATATCCTTCCTTTATTGTCACCCCTCAGCATAACCTCAAGGAATGCCTTGTTAATCATATCCGCCTCTTTCTGGAATTCTCCATAATATCCAAAGTCTGATGCATATTCTCCATCAATTGTAACCTTCTGGTCACGTAAGTCATCTGGTATTGTAAAGTCGAATGTTAGATTTACGAACGGTGTTTGTCCTCCCCACCTTGAGGCAACATTCACTGAGAATACAAATGTCTGGATAGCCTGGTATACATCACTATACGACAATTTTTCTTTCCTGACAAATGGTGCCAGAAATGTATCAAAAGAGTTGAAAGCCATGGCGCCTGCCCACTCGTTTTGAAGTGTTCCCAGAAAATTCACCATCTGTCCCAGGGCAGTATCAAGGTGCTTCGCAGGAGATGCCTCAACTTTCCTCGCAACTCCGTTAAATCCTTCTTGAAGCATCTGCTTTAAAGACCACCCTGCACAGTAACCTGCAATTCCCATAGAAAGGTCATGTATGTGAATATCTCCCTCAATATGTGCGCTTGCAATCCTCGGAATATATATATTCTCAAGAGTATACCTCGCAATCATAGAACCTGCTGCATGCATCATTAGTCCTGAAAGAGAATAATCTGCATTTGCGTTTTCTCGCATCCTCCAGTCATCCTCTGTCAGGTAACCATTGACAGTATCGTCGACATCCATAAATAGATGCCTTGTCTTTCTCAGGTCTGCATGCCTCTGCCTGTAAAGTATATAAGCCTTGGCGGTTGCTGCCTTACCCTCGTCAATCAAAACTTCTTCTACTATATCCTGAATATCCTCTATATGATGAGGTTGCTCCATCTCTCGAAGTATCTTCACTATCTTATCGGTAATAGCCTTAGCATCGAGTTCCTCACATGTAGCCTTAACTGCCTGCATTATTGCTTCCTCTATGCGAAATGAGTTAAAGGGAACCTTTCGCCCATCTCTCTTTACGACAAAGTCCAGCATAATAACCCCTATACAAAATAAAAAATAAATATAAAATAAAACTTTATGTTAATCTTCTATCAGAATCTTGTCTGTGGTTTTGAAGTGATATTTTGCCACCTCTTTCAACACATCCTTCCCATGTCTCTCCACAAGCATCCTACCCAATTTAATAGTTAGATCATTTATACCAATAGGAAGGTCAACTCCATATTCTCTATTTGCACCTAAAAACCAGTTGAGAAATCTATCACGGGCAATAATACTCGCTGCAGCGACAGCAATATCACTCTCTGCCCTCTTTCTTATGTCGAATTTAATGTTTGAGAAGGAGAGTGTTAAAGATTTAGCACTGCCGAAGTCATCAACTATAACAAAGTCACAATAACTCTCATTCAAAATGTTTTTAATCACCGTTTTATGTGCCCACAAGAGAAACCCATTTATGCTCCTCATGCTTGGATACAGCTCATTATATCTCTTCGGTGAAATAAGAACAATTGAGTGAATGCAGTTCTCTATAATAGTCTCACTCAATACCTTTATGTTAGATTTTGAAATCTTCTTAGAATCCCTTACTCCAATGCCTTCCAACAGCTTTTCGTTATCCTCATCAATTTTTACACCAGCCACAACAAGAGGTCCAAAATAAGACCCCTTTCCTGATTCGTCCGTACCTATTCTCTCCATAAGTGGTTAAATCTTCCCGTTAACTTAATAAAGAAGTATATAACAATCGATGTTTAAGTCCTACCTCTCGTGATGACGTACAAGAGGATATTTATCATTGCGAGTCCGTCATGAAGTGCGATGGATTAATGAGCGTGGCAATCTCATCCCGGCGTCTGTCATTGCGAGCGAATGTAATGAGCGTGGCAATCTCATCCTGTCTCTGTCATTGCGAGTCTGTCATGAAGTGCGACGGAATCCTCGCAATGACATAAGTCGATCCGAGTCATCTCTTTCCCCGAATGGTCGACGCACTCCATATAATTACATAACACCCTGACATGCGCTCACAAATGAGGTAAATAGACGTCTTGTGGGAATAACAGTATCAAAAAGGTCCTCAGGATGAAACTGGACACCAATAACGAACTGATTTTTCGTATTTTCTATACCCTCTACTATTCCATCATCTGCATGTGCAGATACATCAAATCCAAATGCCAATTCTTTTATTGCCTGTCTATGAAGACTGTTCACCATCAGTTCTTCCTCTTTTAGTATATCGTATAACCTTGTATCCTTCTTTATCTTAATTAAATGTACAGGCTTCTCTCTGGGAATATCCTGCCAGTGTGACTTAACACGCTGCTTGAGAGTTCCTCCTCCAGAGATATTCAGAATCTGGCACCCTCTACAAATCCCAAGCACTGGTAAACCCTCTTTTATTGCTACCTTTGCAAGTGCGAGTTCAAAAGCATCTCTGTTCTTAAATACCCTCGAGAGTTTTGTCATTCTGTGTTCTCCGTAAAAGGTTGGCTCTATAGCACCACCTCCTATGAATAAAACCCCCTCTACTCTTGACAACATATGGGTTGCAAGAATTATATTGCTATCACCATCTTGATTAATAGAGGGAAAGAGAAGGGGTATTCCTCCCGACTCCAATATTGGTTTTATATACTCATTCTGCGTATAATATCTCGATGCAGTTATTCCCGTAGTTATGCCTATATAAGGTTTCATATACTATTATCTGAATAAAACCCGGCTTCCCGAACAATTAAGTCACTTTCTGTGTATTGATTCTGCAAATTTCCTTACCATCTCCTCAATACATTTTTTACCTTCGAATGCATTTCCTACTACAATAAAATCCGCACCGGCCTTTATCTTTTCTCGAGCAACCGATGCATCTTTTATACCTCCACCAACAATAACAGGTAAGTCTATGTAAGACTTTACAGCGTTTATCATCCTATCAGGCACCGTCAACTTGGCTCCGCTACCCGCCTCAAGATAAACAAGTTTCATCCCGAAGTACTGCGCAGTAAGCGCATGATATTTTGCAAAATTTATCCTGTTTCTTGGTATCGGTAGTGTATTTGATATATTAGCAACAGACGTAGAACACCCGCCATCTATAAGGATATAACCACAGGATATAGACTCACAACCATGTTTTTTAATTAACGGCGCAATCCTTGATGGCTCATCAACCAGATATAGAGGATTTCTACCTGAAAGAAGCGACATAAATAGAATGGCATCTGCATGTTTTGATATTTGAAGATGGCTGGCAGGAAATAGTATTATCGGGATAGTCGTATTTCTCTTAATCTCTTTAATATAACCATCAAGATTTTCACCACTATATGTACTTCCGCCTACGAAGATTGCATCAGCGCCACCTTTTTCTATCTGAGGAACTATCCTCTTTAGATGCTTGAATTCCCTTTTATCTGGGTCAATCAGCAAGAAGAATCCCGCACCTTTAACCTCTTTTATCCGTAGAAGGTACGAGTATATGCTCATATAACTAATCTTCTAAAAACACAGCATAATCACCAGCATCAGGTGCATCACCACTAACTACCACTGCAAAGCTGCCATCATCCCCAAAGTATCCTGTAACTTCTATCTTCCCAAGTTCCTCCTGTGTATAACCTATGACTATCCCTGTCTCAGGACTTCTTATCTCTTTGCCTGGTCTTCTAATCAAAAGAATTGTACCCAGTGGGAGATTTGACCTTTGTCCTGCATCAAGATAGACCGTTTCTCCGTCATACTCTGCGACCCTGCAATACCATGTCGCCCTTGAGAGTTGTACCTCTAAATTCTTTACAAATTTTACAATCGCCTGTCTTAATGCCTTTTGTTCCAAAAGCTCATCGTATCCACCAGTTGAACCTATTCCAAGAACTTGAGAATATTTCCTTTCAGCAACCCCACTTCCTGTCTCAGTATAGGACATCTCTCCTGTCTCAACGTTTACTATTCTGACATCAACTGTCGCCTCCGCCACCTGCCTTTTATTACTCCATAGAAGACAGTTTGAACCCTCTGTATGTACACCAAACTGAGATACGCTTCCTGTTACTATCGCATTTAATCCAAGCATCATGCCCATTTCTGCCTGTTGTTCAGGAGCAAAATATCTACTACGCTCAAGTTCCTGTTCTTCTATCAGTTTGTCAAACTTTTCTCTCTCCACAAGTATAAACCTGTTAGACTTACCAAGTTCTGTTATCAAGATATCTGATACTGCCTCTCCAAGTCTCCTTGCTCCATATCTTGTCTTATTCTCAAAATCAATCACAGCAACCTTTCTTTTGGGTCCTTTAATCTCTTCGCTTTCTATATATGTAATTCCCTCAGTTTCTCTAACCACTTCTGTGCTTGCACATCCAAATAGTAAAAGCACTATGATTATCCAAAATTTCTTCATACTTCCTCCATGATTTTATTTTAGTATTGTCAAAAAACTTTTGCCTATTTTCTTCTAATTCGTTAGCTAACGAATAACCTACAATTTTAAAAGCAGTTATCTACCTTTTGCTTGCCTCCCCCTGATTCTTGTAGGGGTCGGATTCATCCGACCCGTTTCTTTTGCGGGTTCGATAAATCGAACCCCTACAATCATGGTTTACCTTTTGGGTTCGATAAATCGAACCCTTACAATTTTGCTTTCATATCCTTTCATATTATTTTGACACTACCTTTATTTTCAATGTACTATGAACTAACTTTACGCACATTCCTATATAAAAGCTAAAATTTTTTATTCAATATTTATTATATCACAAGATGATATTGTTGTCAAGAAAATATTTTTATAGGAGAAATGTGGTTTTTTGCGTCAAAGGTTGACTGATAATACTTGTTCTGGTTTTTTAAGGAGATTAAAAAATAAAAATTTTTTAAAATTTACAAATATCTACTTGCCTCAATATTAACATACATTTATAAATTTTTCTAAAACGATTCTTGCTAACAATAATTATTATAGGGTACTTAGCTCTAAATAAAAGTCCAACTTCTTACCGGAAATCCTCATATGGAAGTCATGGTTTATGTATAAAACAACCTATACCACTAAAAATGATACTATCAATATCTACCTACCCGTATCTCAACAGATGTGTAACCTTTATGTTGTTATATTTCGGTTAGTCATTAATATTATTATTCTTATGCCTTTTATATATGTAAAATTTTAATCTCTGACCGGGGGGGCTATCTTATGAAAAATACAATCAATTACCTACTCTCTTTTGAATCCCCATGTTGTTTTTTAGGCAGATTGCAAGATTAAACCACAGAGAACACAGATTTTACAAAAGAATAATAATCTTAAATCTGTTTAATCCGCTTAATCCGCTGACTTTCGTCTGTGTAATCTGCTGTTCTGGGCAATCAAAAGAAATGAAGATAAAAAAACTAGAACAACCACTATTGTTGATGTAAGTAACTACTACATTGTGAAAAGTTATTAAATCACATAAAAATAGTTAAATCAGAAAAAATGATACTATCAAAATTATCAAGAAAACTACGGCAGCGGGAGGAATCATTCTTTTATAGAACTCTTTCATATCTGTGTTGAAATACTGGAGAGTTACAATGATACAGGGATGTGTGGGAGAGATAATATATCCCCAGAATATGCTAAAATAGGTTAAAGAGAAGACAAGTGGTGACATCATACCATATGTTGCAACATAAACTGGTAATATTATTGACGCCGGCAACTGAACCCTACCTGTGAAGAACCCAAGCAAAAAACCAGCCAGCACACAAAGGATAGTCCCAGATAGAGAAAGAGATGCCACCAGGGAAGCGGTGTTAGATGCAATAAAGACATTCAGGAAGGTAAACATCCCTATTATTATCAACGAAAAGTTCCAGGGTTTAGACTTTATTAAAACCTTCTTTAAATCTATCCTTATAGGACTGAATATTATGGAGAGAATAAATGCAACTGTTACGGCAACTAATGTGGCACCTTCCTTTATTCGTAAAACAAAAATCGACCGCAGAACGAAATCAAGAACAGGTGCGCTAACAATCACACACAGTGGCATAAGCAAGTTTCTCAATGAAAATGGGGTATTATAATCGATCTTACCCTCTACTTTACGCAGAAAAAATAGATAACCCACTATAGACGCAAGGATAAATTCGGGTATTAGCCAGAGGATAACATCGTATACAGTTAGACCTATGATTTTTGTAGAAGCAATAAGTGCAGGGGAGAGCGGATATATGAGTATAAAGAGATGCCTGAACCATACATTTATTGAAACCTTAGTCCTGTCATCTATTCCAACACCTGCCTTTTCAACCAGAGGAGCAGAAAGAATAGCTCCTCCTGGTACTGGTAGCATCCCCATCAGTGCTGGAGCAAGTGCAAGAAATGACTTTTTACCTACCCTGAAATTATTAACTATACTGTTTATCTCTCCGCTTTCCTTCATCACGCCACCGATCATAGGAATTATTCCCATCGCAATGGCAAGAAATACTATAGAAAGGTCTGTAACCGTCAAAAAAACCTCCTTTACTAGTTGAACTGGTTGGAGGGTGAAAATACCAAGGGTTACAGCTCCTGAGAACATTGCAAGGGGCAGGCTCTTTCTTGCAACAATTAACAATACCACAATTGCAAAAAAGAACCCCGTCCATCCCATAAATGGTGCGTGTAGCATAGTCAATACTCCACTTCAATTATAGCCGATATGATTATATCCAAATTGTTTGTAGATGTTTGATGTAGGGAATTATATAATATCTGCCGATAAACCATTACTTGTTATAGTTCTTCGTAAACCTAATAGTATCGAAACTGGGTTAACGGTGTAGAAACTCGTAACGAAACTCGAAGCTGGAAACTTGAAACTGGATAAAGACATTCCGCATGAGATCTGTATGTATACGAGCATCGAGCATCAAAATATCGAGCCTCGATACCTGCCTACCGCAGGCAGGCGAGCATCGACAACTTTAAACGAGCAACATATTTTCAATACCCTATATTCAATAAAGTCGTTGGCGTTAAGATTTATAGGTGTTTAAGCGAAGCGAGTTCTGGAAATTATCCATAAGCCGCAGTCAATCTCCCGTGAAGAAAAACATTGGGGTTCATTTTTCTTTGCTTCATTTTCCCGCCTTTTGCAGGATAAAAGAAATGAAGAATATAATACTAAAACATCTACTGCTATTGTTTTAATTAACGATTATAGTGTTAAATTTTAGGTTCTTCCCCATTTTAGTTTATTCAAATGATATTCGAAATGCGTACATGCTTATGAATAACGCTCTTTGTATTTAGTTACTAATACATTCTCCTTTAAACACAATATGTCCATAATATAGAGATTACTTCACTCGGATAGTCATCGGGACTTGTTATGTTGAGAAAAGAGAGTGTCATTGCGAGCGAATGAAATGAGCGTGGCAATCTCATCCTTTGTAACCAATCAATTGTGGAGTGCCTGTCTGCGGTAGGCAGGCAAATACTCTAAGTGAACAGTTTCATATACGAATATGCAAAGAGCACGAATTCAAGGGGATTTACCCTCGCACTATAACATAGTGCGGGGTTTACTTCTGTATTCTATCAACTAAATTGGAGATGAATCAAATTTTATAATATCCTTGATGTATAATAATACCTATAAATTGCTTACAATATAATGGGAAATGTGGTTGGAAATACAGAGAGAATTTTATAAAGAAACAGATAAATTATATGCCTGATTTTAAAATTTTTTTGCGGCTTTATCAGAATCTGTCCACAGCTACGACCCTATCACCATTCTTCAGGGAAATAATCCTTACACCCTTTGCTGCCCTACCCATAATCCTTACCCTCTTCAATCTAATCTTGATGACTTTACCATTCTTGGTAACACAAATTACCTCAGCCTCATCGTCAACAGGAACAACATCTGCAAGTTTACCCTTTACCAGTATCACTCCTTTACTTCGCCTTTTGGTCTTTCTTATCTTATCCACTTTGACCCTTTTACCATATCCATCCTCTGTAACGATAAATAGATGTCTCTTTTTGCCAGGAGAGACGAGTGCTACTATAAAGTCACCTCTTTTAAGCCTCATTCCAATTACACCCTGTGCTGTCCTGCCCATCAGTCGCACATCAGCCTCGTCTATCCTGGCGGACTTACCATTTCTGGTTGCAAGAACAACCTCCTTTCCCTTTGATACTCCTTCAACACCAATTGTGACATCTCCTTTCCTCAATTTTATCACTATGACACCATTTCTCCTTATCTTCTTCAACTTTTCTATAGCTATCTTTTTAATTATGCCCAGTTTTGTCACAATAAGAACAGCTTTTATTTTATTATCAAGAGGTACTGTACTTATAACCCTATCATCTTCTGATAGACCAAGTAGATTATTTATTGACCTTCCCCTCGATGTGCGACTACTCTCAGGAATCTCATATGCACTTATATTGAATGCCTTGCCATTCTCAGTAAATAGAATAAGCCTTGTATGGTTTGTAGTAACAAGAACCTGTGATACTACATCATCCGGAGTAAGTTTTATACCAGCTTTCCCAGTGCCTCCTCTTGCCTGTATCCTGTATATATCTGAACGAGAACGCTTTATGTACCCTCTCTTCGTAAGCATAACCATAACCTCTGTATCTGGAATAAGGTCGGTATCAGATAACTCCACTTCTTCCTCTTCTATAATCTCAGAGCGCCTATTGTCAGCAAATTTCTTTCTTATCTCATTGAGTTCCTTTGCTATT
The DNA here is from genome assembly GCA_023129165.1 of Caldifarciminota bacterium. Classification (GTDB taxonomy): domain Bacteria; phylum Hydrothermota; class UBA3073; order UBA3073; family UBA3073; genus JAGMCL01. The sequence continues at coordinate 18,410 of JAGMCL010000014.1, forward strand.
ACCCTATAGACACCTCTTCTTGACGAGAGGATATGACGTAACTTCTCTATCTCCTTTATTATCTCCATATACTCTTTCTCCAACCTCTCTCTCTCCAATCCTACAAGTCTTGATAATTTCATGTCGAGTATCGCCTGAGATTGAACTTCTGTTAGACTGAACCTCGTCATTAACTTCTCCTTTGCCTCCTTTGTTGATTTTGACTTCTTTATTATTTCCACTACCTCGTCTATATTATCTATCGCTATCTTCAGTCCCTCAAGTATATGTGCTCTCTTCTCTGCCTTTTCTAATTCATATTTCGTTCTTCTCTCTACAACCTCATATCTATATTCAAGGAACGAGACAAGAAGCTCCTTCAAAGAGAGTGTAACAGGTACACCTGCTTTTAGGCTGAGAAGATTTACACCGAATGTGCTTCTCATGGGGGTATGTTTATACAGGTTGTTGAGTATTAAACGCTCGTTTGCGTTCTTCCTAAGTTCTATTACTATTCTCATCCCCTGTTTATCAGATTCATCCCGAAGTGCAGTTACCTGCTCCATCTTCTTATTCTTTATTACCTCTGCTATCCTTTCTATCAAATTTGATTTATTCACCTGATAGGGAATCTCTGTAATACATATCTTTTTTATCTTCTTACTCTTCTCAATATTTACCTTTGCCTTTACCACCACTCTGCCTTTTCCTGTGCTGACATAGTCTAAAATACCTCTTTTCCCCACAATAACACCGCCTGTAGGAAAATCCGGTCCTTTTATATGTTTAAGTGGGTCTGTATCCGGATTGTCTATAATCGCTATTAGGGAATCTATAACCTCCCCCATGTTATGCGGAGGGATATTGGTCGCCATTCCAACTGCGATTCCCGAAGCACCATTAACTACAAGGTTAGGAAAAGAACTTGGAAGGGTAACCGGTTCTTTTAATCTACCATCAAAATTAGGAACGAAATCCACTGTGTTTTTCTCTATGTTTTGGAGCAGATAAAGCGCAAGTTTTGAAAGCCTTACCTCGGTGTATCTGTATGCGGCTGCCGCATCTCCATCAATAGAACCAAAATTTCCCTGTCCATCTATCAGTGGATAGCGAAGAGAAAAGTCCTGAACCATCCTTGTTACGGCATCATATAGGGCAAGGTCACCATGTGGGTGGTATTTACCAAGTGTTTCACCAACAACGGTTGCGGATTTTTTAAAGTGTTTATCTGGTGTGAGTCCAAGCCCGCTCATTGCGAAAAGAATCCTTCTGTGAACAGGTTTCAATCCATCTCGAATATCAGGAAGTGCCCTCGATACAATAACGCTCATAGCATAGTCAATGTATGAGCGTTTCATCTCATCTTCTATTGCAACCGGTGTGATTTTCTCCATATATTTTTGTGTAAATAAAACAGAGCAAACTATTGTATAATTATACTACAAAAACACTTAATTGTCAAGAAAAATAGTTCTTAAAAACTACCTTTGAGCTCTTCTGATTACACAGATTTCTGGACTTTTTTGGTAATCTTTTAGATTATTCTTGACAAATTATAGCAAAAGATGTATAATATTATAGATGGCAGGAAAACTAATAATTAAATAGACATATTCCCTATGTTTCTCTTAGAGTATCCTTTTCTATATTTTTCTTTCTTTTGCCAAAACATCCTTTAGATTTTTATGCGTATATTTAATCTTTTTCCTTTATTTCTATGTACCTTAAAAATCTTTGCAGGGAGTATAGATACAAGTGAAATATTTTATGAATTTCATCAAAATGACAACAGCTACTCATTCACTGGTAGATTCTTCACAAATGTTTCCCCAGGTTGCTTAATCTTTGTACTATTTGATTTTGAACACCTGATAAAATTTGTAACCAGTGCAGATTCCATAGAACTTCTTGATTATGGTGAAAACTGGCAAGATGTACGCTATACCTACAAAGGATTCCTTTTCGAGAGCAAAACCACCTACAGAAGAACTCTAAAACAAGAACGGCAAAAGATACTCTTTAAAATGACCGCCTGCAAGCAAAGCGGACTACCTCTACCTAAACCACTTTCTTCAAAAGGATATTACGAAATAAAAACAGAAGAAGATGGATGCTGGGTTGAATATTTCCAGGAAGCTGAGTTAGAATCTAACCTGCTGCAGGGATTCTATCTCCGTAGGGTAAAAAAAGAGGCAATACAATTTTTGGAGGAATTCAGAGATTATGTCAATAGGACTTGCAAGTAAATTAATAACAAATGCAGTAAGACTCTCTTTGGCTGGTCGGTCCGCCAGATTCAGCTTCTTTAGAACTCGACTTACAGAATTCCCCAAAATAAAAAAGTGTGGTATTTATATACATGTCCCATTTTGTAAACAACTCTGTCCCTACTGTCCCTATAACCGCATCAAATACGATTCATCTCTTGTTGCAAAGTATATAGAAGCTATACAAGAGGAAATAAGATACTATGCTCGATTTTATCCTGAATTAGATATTACATCTATTTATTTCGGCGGAGGTACTCCAACTGTCCTTGATAAGGACATTGAAAAGATAGTAGAAGCACTTCACGCCAACTTCAAAATATCCGGACCCTTGTGTATCGAGACAAATCCTATTGACTTATCTCATGAAAAAGTTCAATTGTTAAAATCACTTGGTTTCCATGCTGTCAGTCTTGGTATTGAGAGCTTCGATAATAGCCTGCTTGATACAATAGGTCGTAAATATACACCCAGAAAAATCGACGATGTATTGATGTGGCTTGAAGATGCGAAGTTTTTGAATGTTAACATCGACCTGATGTTTGCACTTCCCGGACAGAATCTTAAACAGCTTCATAATGACATGGTAAAGGCAATAACCACCTGCGCAGATCAGATTACAGCCTATCCGTTATTGCTCTTTCCTTATAGTTCGGTTGGGCAGTTTCTAAGGCTAAGGAACATAAAAATGCCGGGAATATCTCAAAGAAGAACTATGTACTACTACATCTATGATTATCTTATTGATATAGGTTATAAAAGGGTATCTGTCTGGTCATTTAAAAGGTCTAAAGAGGCGCCCCGTTTTTCTTCGGTAACAAGAGAACGTTATATAGGGTTTGGACCTGGGGCAGGTTCCTATTATGGACCACTTTTTACCCTTAACACCTTTTCTGTTCAGGAATACATAGCTTCCATAAAAGAAAAAGGCCATGCTGTAGCTTTGGAGATGCCCTTTACATCTACTCTGAGTATACTTTATGACTTCTACTGGCGATTATACGATACATATCTACCTAAAAAAAGAGAGCTTGAAAATCTAACCTACCATCTAAATGATATAAAAGGCATTAACCTGCTGTTAACATTAGGCAGGTTGCTTGGAATGCTTACAGATAAAGGAAAGTATTTTGAATTAACACGGGAGGGAAGTTTCTGGGTTCATCTCCTGCAGAACTACTTTGTCCTTCCCTATATAAATACAATCTGGACTGAAGCCAGTCGTCAACCCTGGCCAGATATTATCAAATTTTAATTACATCCTCCATTGTCATTGCGAGGAGTGTGAACGACGAAGCAATCTCATCCTTTATTACCAATCCCTGTTGATATTTTTCTTCTACAGGGATCTAAAGAGATATATTTTTTTATTTTTTGGGGACCCTTAATCTCTTATGTTCTCTTCCCCCGCCTCTGGCGGGGCAGGTGTGGTTAATATTATGGCTTTCCCGAGGGGGCAATCTATGCTAACCATTTCAGTAATGACAGAAGATGATATAGAATTTGCAGAATACCTCACCTATCTAGAGAAATGGGCTTATACGCAGGATGACTTTAAAAGATTAATCTTTTTCGAACCAAAAGGTTGCTTTGTTGCTTGGAAGGACAAAGAGAGAGTCGGGATAGTTACCACAACCACATATGACGATTACGCATTCATAGGTACTCTGATTGTAAAGAAGGAAGAAAGGGGAAAGGGGATAGGGAAAGAACTTATGAATCATGCCATCGAGTATCTTCAGCAGAGAGGGATAAAAACTATAGAACTCGATGGCGAGCTGGTTGCTATCTCTTTGTATAAAAGACTGGGATTTAAGGATAAATATCTCTCGCTAAGATTTAATGTCAAGGGTGGAAGGTATAGTGATTATTCCACACTATATGACGCTTCAATGCTTGATGAAATAGTTAACTTCGATAGAGAAAAGACTGGTATTTCCAGAGAAAGGGTAATAAAGAAACTCCTTGAGGAATTTTCTGAATCAACCATTGTTATAAGGAATAAAAACTTGGTTGCATACGCAGTTGTAAGACCCCGTGCTGAAGGATTTTTTACAATCGGTCCATTTATTGCTGATAAAAGTGCAGCAGGCGAAAACCTCCTTAAGTCTATAATCAGAAAATATTCAAAGCAAAGATTATGCATTGGAGTTCCAGAGGTTAATAGTGAAGCAATAAGAATGCTTTTAAGATACAGATTTAAAAGCACCGAACCATCACTTAGAATGTATCTTGGAGAAAGAAAAGATTACGAGAAACATATCTACGGTATCCTTTCGCCTGAAAAGGGGTGAAGGGAACGCTTATAAGATATTTTAAAAATTTTTTCTTGACTTTTACACTATCTTCTATTATAATATATAATAAGATTGAAGTAGGAGATATAAGAGTAAATTGAATTAAGATATCAATTAAAGAATATAATTATTCGTTTGATAATCTAAACGAAAAAGATAATATGTAAGATAAGCATCATCCATAGGGTGATATATACCTGCCTACCGCAGGCAGGCGACACCCTGTCGGATATAAATGAGTTATCTGCCATTTAGAAAACTAAACAGGAGGAAATATTATGAGTATACAACCTATCAAGCGAAAAATTGAGGAAATATTTTCCGTAAGTCAACCATACTACATTGATTTTTATCAGAGGGACTATAAATGGGTAAAAGAGCACATAGAGAAATTGTTAGAAGATTTATTCTATAGGTTTAAATTGGAATATAAAGAAAATATAGATCCAACCCTAGAAAATATAAGTAAGTACGACTGGTATTATTTGAGCGCTTATGTAACTAATACCTATAAAGGGAAGACGTTTATTGTTGATGGACAACAAAGATTGGCTTCAATAACTCTTATTTTAATTAAATTATTTCACCTTGCTAGAAGATTTGGCTTAGACGAGCGCGTAGAGTTAATAAGACAATATATCCAAGGAATCGGGATAGAAGGCAAAAAATTTTGGATGGGGTGGGGCAATAGGAAGGCGGTTCTACAAGATTTACTTGAAAATGGCATGGGAACAAAAGAATTAAAAGATGATGATATTAGTATCACAAATTTATATAACAACTATGAAGTCATCGACAAGGCGTTAGAGTCATATTTAGATACTCAGCACAAATTTGAATCGTTTCTCTTGTATTTTTTGACGAAAGTACTGCTGGTAGAAATTCAGATAGATGAATCAAAAGATGTTCCAATGGTTTTTGAAGTGATAAATGATCGAGGAGAAAGATTAAAGCCCTATGAAGTTTTAAAAGGCAAGTTATTAGGGCAATTAGACAAAAATGAAGTAGATGAATACAACAAAATTTGGGACCACTATATTCACAACTTACAGAAAATAGATGAAAAAGAAGTAGATAATTTCTTTCGTTTCTACTTCAGATCAAAATTTGTTGATACCCATGCCGAATATCGAGAATTTGATGGTGACTATCACAAGACTCTTTACTTAGAAAAATGGAATAAGAAAATCCAGTTAAAGCAAAATATTAAAAAGGTTAAATCCTTTGTTAAGAATGAATTAGATTACTACGCAGAATTATATCTCAAATTAATACAAGAATCGGAAAAAGAAGGGTCTGTGCTCAGTGAACATTTGTTATACAACTACTTAAACGACCAAGACAGGCAATATTTATTGATTTTGTCGTCCTGTGGTCTCAATGAGCCCCAGGAAACAGGAAAAGTTAGGGTAGTTGCCAAATTATTCGATAGATATTATACAATATTGCAGTTAACAGGCTCTTACGACAGTAATGTGCTCACAGAGAGTATCCTAAATCTTAATAAAAAGATAAGAGAAAAATCAATTGAAGATATTGAAAGAGCACTCAATGAGCAATTAATTAATGATATTTCAAACGCTAAAGGTGTAGAGGTTAGAACACCATTTGATTGGAGTTATTTTAAAGAGACCAATCGTAATCTAGGTATTAGATTTATTAGGTACTTCTTTGCGCGAATAGAATATTTCATCGCGAAGAACTGCAATATACAATGTGAGACCTATAACAATTTAGTTAGGAATACAGGTTCTGTTAATGGCTATCATATAGAACATATTATTGCTGATAATGAAGAAAACAGAGGGCTATTTGAAGATGAAGAACTTTTCCATTCTGAAAGAAATAGACTTGGAGCATTGACATTATTAAAAGGAAGGGATAATTTGTCATCTGGAAAGGAGCCATATTCAAAAAAGTTAGAAACATATTCGGGGAAAGCTAATTTGGTGTGGACTCAATCTCTTAGAGACGATTTTTATCATAGTAACCCTGATTTTAGAGACTTTATGAATAAATATAACTTAAATTTTAAGCCATATCCCTATAAGTTTGATAAAAACGCAGTAGATGAAAGGCAAAAACTGCTATTTGATATAGCAAAAATACTATGGGATTGAAAGTGAAACTATTGAAACGGCAGATAACACGGTGTAAAAGACTACGCTTCGCTTCGTCCAAATTCGGCTTCGCCGAACTTCTTTTACACCGAGATCTATAAAAAGGAATTTGTCAAGAAAAATTCAAAGAATTTTCATGCGGTTCTCCTTTCTTAATTAGAGCTCTTCGACATACTTATTGAGATATTGATTGTAACAAATTATCCTTGATAGTTAATCTATTCATCAATTATGTTATAAAGAAAATTACTTTTAAGGAACTATTACAGCGCATGCTATCGAAAAATTCAAGATACATCCGTTCATTTTTATAGTATAAACGTTATACGCAATCGTGAGCAAAAGTTGATATAAAAATGAAGATATTACTGGATACAAATATCGTTATACATCGTGAAATGAAATATCCTGTCGAGAAGGATATTGGAAGATTATTCAAATGGATAGATAAACTGCGATATAAAAAGTGCATACATGAAGTTACAATCAATGAAATATCAAAAATGCAAAACACAAAGGTTCGTGAGGCATTTCTTATAAAAATGGATAGTTATCACCATCTTCCAACCGTAGCTCCTCTCAAGCCTGAAGTACAGACCATCTCAACTAAATATGATACAACAGAAAATGATAAGAACGACACAATTCTTATAAATGAAGTGTTTTCCTATCGAGTGGATTTACTGATAACTGAAGATAGGAAGATCCATATGAAAGCTATTGAATTGGGAATTGAGGATCGTGTATTCACAATAGATGAATTCTTAGAAAAAGTTACTGCCGAGAATCCTGAGCTATTGGATTACAAAGTACCATCTGTGAAAAAAGAATACTTCGGAAATATTAACTTTCATGATGAATTTTTTTATAGTTTCAAAGAGGATTACGTTGGGTATGAAAAATGGTTTAACAAAAAAGCTGATGAAACGGCATATGTCTGCAAATCTGAGGAAAAAGTCGTTGGCTTGCTCTATTTGAAAGATGAGCTTAAATCTGAACCTTATCCAGATATAAAACCGATGTTCAAACCGAAGAAACGACTTAAGATAGGGACTTTTAAAGTTCAGCTGAACGGATTCAAACTTGGCGAGAGATTATTGAAGATTGTTTTTGATAACGCTTTACACTTATCCGTCGAAGAGATATATGTTACTATTTTTCCTAAGCGAATAGAACAAATACGCCTGATTAATTTCTTGAAAGATTTCGGTTTTTATTACCAAGGGAAAAAAGAGTCTTCCTCTGGAATAGAGGATGTATATGTCAGGGATTTTTCTAGAAAGGTCGATATAACATCTCCAAAAATAACATATCCGTTTATGTCTAAAAATGCTCGTAAATTTCTTGTGCCAATATATCCTGAGTATCATACAAATCTATTTCCTGATTCTATTCTACGGACAGAATCGCCTCTCGATTTTGTTGAACATGAACCATTTAGAAACGCAATATCTAAGATTTATGTTTCAAGATCTCTGAACCGTGATCTGAAAACCGGCGATATTATAATATTTTATAGAACCGGAGGCTATTATAAATCGGTAGTTACAACCCTCGGTATTGTAGAAAATATTTATACTTCAATAAAGAATCAGTGTCATTTTATTAATCTGTGTAGAAAACGAAGTGTCTTTTCTGATGATGAACTCAAACGTCAATGGAATATTGCACCTTCTACTAATCGGCCTTTTATTGTGAATTTTCTTTATGCTTATTCATTCCCAAAAAGAATAAACCTAAAACGTCTTATCGAGTTGGGCGTTATTCAAGACATATCCTCAGCACCTCGGGGTTTTGAAGAAATATCAAATGTATCATTCGAAAAAATACTTAAGGAGACTGATAGTAATGAAAATATTATTATCAATTAAGCCAGAGTTTACGGAAAGAATCTTTTCTGGGCAGAAAAAGTATGAATTCCGCAAACAAAGACCGAAACTACCTGTAGAAAAGGTCCTTATTTACGAATGTCGTCCTTCGAAAAATATTGTAGGTTGGTTTAGCATTAAGCGAATACTTTCTGGCACACCAAAAGAAATCTGGGAAAAGTGCAGAGGTCTAAGTGGGATTGATAAGAAAGAATATTTTGCATATTGTAATTGTAGAAAGCTCATTTACGCTTTCGAAATCGATAGAATCTTTCAGTTTGATATCCCAATAAATCCCTTTGAGGTTCGCCCTGATTTTAAACCGCCCCAGAGTTTTTCATACTTAGAAAACTCACCAATATTTAATTATATAAAAAATCGGGAGGATGATTACAAATGTTTAACTCTCTCTTAAATGACCCTTTTTCTCACGATACTTCGGTCGCTATCGCTCCCTCGTTCCTATCGGGAGCGAATAACAGCTAACAAAAGGCTTCGCTACGCTTCGCCCAAATCCGCTTATCGGCGAATTTCTTTTATCCGCAAGACGTTAGACGAAATTGTGCTGATTTTTCGTTTTCAATCTTCACGTTTAGTCTAATTACAAAATTATGGGTAAAAACAAAGAAAATAATATTTCAGCATTACTTATAGCTGTTGCTATAATAATTAACTTTATTAATGGTATATTTTTTTCTACCTCTGATATCAATCCATTTTATAGTATATGGTCTTTTTCGGCATTTCTTGCAGGAATATTAGGAATCGCGATTTTCCCTTTAGGGATATCAGCTTTTATTTCAATCTTTTTCGTTTTGTCAAAAAAACATAAACATAAATACCCATATTATTTCGCTATTTTATTTTCAATTCTTTCTTTATTCTCTCTATACATATCCTTTGCTGTAGAAAAATATGGTGAAGCAATAAGATAAAAAATCATCATAAATATCGCTTAACAGCGGGTAAAAGGCTACGGTGCTTCGCAACTTCGCCCAAATTGCCTTAGCCAACTTCTTTTACCCGCAAGACGTTAGATGAAATTGGAAATTTCAAGGAGATACTCCTGTGAAAATAAACAAAGACACATTAAAAGGTTATATTTTAGAGGAAGTCCTCGCTTATCTTATCAGAACAACCGGATATAGACTTCTGGTAGATCCCATCCAAGACCCTCAAGATTTAGGATGGGATCATGGCAGGTTTGTAGTTAAAGGCCGTGGGGGAGTTCACCAAGTAGATGTGTTAGGACAGTTGGAGTGGATACCTGCATTTACATTTCCTCTACGCCTGTTCGTTGAAGCAAAATTTAGAAACAAAAAAACAGGTATAGGCGATGTAAGAAATGCTATTGGTGTTCTTTTGGATATAAATCAGAACAACTCTCCAACTAGAGAACAAAGGATATTTCCTCAAAAATATCAGTATGTCTATGCATTGTTTTCTACTTCTGGTTTCTCTAAACCCGCAATGGAGATGGCTTTAGCACATCAAATATCCTTAATTGACCTAAGCGGTGATGAGTATAATGATCTACGAAATGTAATTGATCGATCAGCTGATGGAATCATTAGAGAAATAGGTACCACAACCGATGAAGAAGGTTATGAACTCGATAGGATATGTATCTCCAATCGAGGCAAATTTGTTTCAGGAGTGCGGACTATTATTAGAAGAGAACTCAGAACCCTGCCTACTGGAGTTGAGCATCAAGAGTATGACACGCAACATATGATTAGAAGTAAACTAGAACCTGTCATCAATACTGCAAAGCGACATAACGAGTTATTTGTTGCAATGGCAAATGGACCTTATATGTTATTAATAAAGGCAAATAATCCTCAAGCCTTTGTTGATTATGCAAAAGAGCACCCGCGACATAGGGTTATTATCACGTGGAGTAGACAAATTGATAATGGTCACACTTGGAAAATAGTCCCAGCAGAAGATGGTCATGTTTATAGATTATCGTTTAGACTTCCAGACTTGCTTTCTCGTTGGATATTTGGTGTCACTGATGGTGTTCGTGAAAGAGCTTTACAGACAAAGCAGAACTATTTTTCCAATATTACAATTTATCACCACACCGACGATCAAGACAATTTATTTAAGTTGGAGTTTGATCTAGAAAGTACTCAACGGCACATTGAAGAATTGAATATAGGATGAAAATAATGCCAACTTCCTATAGCACATATATACCTATCGCCTGTCCCGACTTGGCAGGGATAGGCAGGCAAATGGACAGAGAGTAGTTAAAGAAATTCAGGATATATCCGTTTATTTTTATAGTATAAACGTTATACGCCATACGACTTCTCTAGGCAAGATAAATAAAGAAGGGGTGTATACAAAAAGGTACCATTTTCTTTATTTCTAACCTGCACTTGTATTACTTATTGCAGATAAGATTAAAAATAATTTAAGACTGGATATTATGAAAAAAACAAGCTTTACGGCATGTAGACGGGATATAGCAAAAATAATATTGTTTATTTTCTTCCTTGCAATAATTTCTATTGGTATATTTAACATTTTAATCCTTATTATGCCTAAATTATGTAGTCACTATTATGAGGAATGGAAAATTATTTCGTTTTTAATCGGATTGATACTTACAAGTTATGGTTTTAGTCTATATTTTAGACAAAAAAAGAAAAAAGAAATTTTAAGAGAGGTATTAAAAATTCTATACCTTAGAGATAAAAATCTTTTTTTAAAATTGAAAAACAGAAACTTCAATAAAAATCTTAATGATATCAATTTTGCTTTATCTAAAATACTAAACTGGATTGAAAAAATTAATAATCCCACTAAATATTTTGATAAAATAGATGAAATAAGCGATCCAATAGGACATTTCGCTAGAATAGATAGAAAAAATGCAATGTTTGATGAAGCTGAAAGAATATTATTAGAGGATTTAGGCCCTTACGAGTATGTGAACATAGATAAATTGAGAAATTTACAAAGATTGGAGAATTTAATATTGGATAATATACCATATGATATAAAAAATAGGTTTTCACCCGAAATTACCGCTTTAAGAATAAAACTATTAGATGAATTTTTTAATGTTGTATTAAGGAAAACAAAATTAAGCAGGATACCTAAATTTAAAAAAGTACCTGTCAAAAAAGTGCACTGGAAAGGAGTGGCATGGGAAACTTTACCTACATGGTTCAGCAAAGAGCATTTGAAGGATTTGCCTTTCAGATTACCGTTTGTTTATGTGGATGAGATAGATGAAGAGAATCTCACTCCTGAGATCATACGTGTATTCTTTACGGTAGTTTTAAATAAATTTTATAGTGAATGCGATGATTATAAAAAACAACCCGTTGAGTTTGACCCAAAATTGCTAAGAAAATATTTCGAAGATATGAATAATGAATAATGGTTCTTAACCACTAAGTGTGGAG
>JAGMCL010000140.1 GCA_023129165.1 Caldifarciminota bacterium
ATACACCACGGTTTTATATTTCTCATCCAGGAGAGATAAACATTAGTCCACCTATCAGGATAAAATCTTATTATACCTTTCTCTACTGCTTCTATTGCTGGTTTTGCAAGCTCATTCATACTTAGAAACCACTGCCTTGAAAGATAGGGTTCAACCTTTGTATGGCATCTATAACACTCTCCAACAGAGTGTTTATAGGATTCAACCTTCTCTAATAATCCATCCTTTTCTAAGTCTTTCAGAATCGCATCTCTTGCATCCTCTCTTGTAAGACCTGCATATTTTCCTCCATTCTCATTTATTCTGCCCTTCCTGTCCATAATTACAACCCTTTCAAGTCCATTTCTCTTCCCAATATCAAAATCGTCTGAATCATGTGCAGGTGTAACCTTAACCACACCAGTACCAAATTCACAATCCACAAGGGAATCTGCTATAACTGGTATTTCCTTCTCAACAAGTGGGAGTATTACTGTAGAACCTATATATTTCTTATATCTAACATCATCAGGATGGACTGCCACCGCAGTATCACCCAGCATTGTCTCGGGTCTAGTAGTAGCAACAGTAAGATATCGTGAATCGTGAATCGTGAATCGTGAATCGTCTTTCGGATTTTTAATTTTGATATTTGATATTTGATATTTAATATAGTATAGCTTGCCGTCTTCATCCCTATACTCTACCTCTTCATTGGAAAGTGCTGTCTGACATCTCGGGCACCAGTTTACGACATAATCTCCTCTATAAATATAGCCTTTTTGGTAAAGTATTAAAAATGCCTCCTTTACAGCAGTAGAAAGACCGGGGTCAAGGGTAAATTGTGTCCTTCTGAAATCTGCAGAACATCCGATTCTTTTCAATTGGGTTATTATATAGTCTTTCTTCTTTTCGACCCAATTCCACAATATCTCCAGGAATTTATCCCTTCCTATATCCTCCTTGGTTGTTCCATTTGGTAATTCTTTTTCAACAACAACCTGTGTTGCAATGGATGCATGGTCTGAACCAGGAACCCAGAGTGCCTCATAACCCTGCATTCTCTTCCACCTTATATATATATCCTGGATAGTGTTGTTAAGGGCATGTCCAAGATGTAGTATGTCTGTAACATTCGGTGGAGGCATAGAGATAGTATACTTTTTTTTATCTGGATTTATCTCTGCATGATTCAGTTTCTCTTTGTTCCAGTAAGAAAGCCATTTTTCCTCTATATCCTTATGATTATATCTTGAGTTATCACCCATAGACCAATTAAGTTTCTAAAATTGTATTATATATAATCCTGTTTGCTCGACGGTTATAGGCACCGAGTTCGAATGCCTGTTCTGACATAAGTTTAATCTTTTCAGGGTTAACAAGCAATTCTTCTAAGAACTTTCCTATCTCACTATTATTGCCCAGGAAGATACCTGCACCATTCTTTTGTACATACTCACCAAATGCCAACTCCTGTGCAGAACCTGCCTTAGGTGATAGTAGAATAGAAGCCTTACCCAACGAGAGAATCTCAGCTATGGTCACAGAACCTGGTTTACTTATCACAACATCAGAAGCCCACATCATCTCATCCATATTCTCAATACGGTCATATGGATGAATAGGCCATTTAGATGACGCTATAATAGAATTACATTCCCTTCTTGCCTTCTTATTTTCACCAAAAACAACCATAGCCTGGAATGGTGTTTTTAATTGAGATAACTGTAATAAAAGTTTTCTAAAATCCATCATAGTTCCCAACAATCCACATACAATTAGCACTGTTGGAAGACCCTTTTTTAAACCCAGGGATAATCTGACGTATTCCTGGTCTTTACTCATTATTTCCATGAACCCTTCCCTTACTGGTATACCTGATACAACTACCTTTTCATCAGGAATACCAATTCTCTTCAAGTCATCCGCAAGTTCAGGATTTCCAACATAGTATCTTGAAATTCCTGGATTAATCCATAATCTCTGTATTGCATAATCGATAATTACAGTATGAAATATTGCCTTGATATAATTTGAAAGTTTGGTTGCTATTACATTAACCTCAGGTTGAATAGATACGACTACATCTGCATTGTCTATTAAGGGAAGAATTCGCCTTATAACAAATGGTGCTGTCATAATAGACTGGATAGAATTCTTATAAATTTGTGTAAATCCCCTATCCTCTTTCTGTAAATGTCTATAACTATTCCTATATAGTCCAGGAAATGCAAGGTCACCAAATCTACCAATTCTGTCGAACATTGGAATCACTGGAAGATAGTCCAGAAGATTAAACAGCCGGGCTTCAATGTTGTTGTTAGTCTTTAGGAAATCATATAGAGCCTGTGAAGGATATCTATGTCCTCCTTTACGAGAACAGTATAGGATAACAACATGTTTCTTTGTCAGGTTGTCCATCTTTCTTTACCATTTTCAAATATTTCGATTAAAATTTCTTTCAAACCATATTTATACTTCCAATTTGGATAGTGCTTCTTAAATTTTGAAACGTCACTTATCCACCATATATGGTCACCTATCCTGTTTTTTTTCTCATAAATCCAATTAATTTTTTTCCCTGCTATCTCTTCACACAGCATTATCGCCTCAAGCATTGAACAATTAATCTGTCTACTGCCACCCATGTTGTAGACCTCACTGATTTTTGGGTTCATATAAAAGTGGTACATCGCATTAACAAAATCATAACTATGAATATTATCTCTCACCTGCTTGCCCTTATATCCAAATACATGATATTTATCGCCTGTTATGGCGCACTTCATCAAATACGAGAGAAACCCGTGAAGTTGAGCCCCTGAATGATTAGGACCGGTCAAGCACCCACCTCTTAATATTCCTGTTTTAATACCAAAGTATTTACCATACTCTTGTGTCAGAATATCTGCTGCTACTTTGGAAGCTCCGAAAAGACTATGCTTTGACTGATCAATACTCATCGATTCATCTATACCATTTCGATATCTGTGATCTTCGGGAATTTCCCATCTCAGTTCTTCCTCAATAAGGGGAAGAAAATTTGGAGAATCACCATATACCTTATTGGTCGATGTCAGAATAAAAACAGCATCAGCTGCATATTTACGAGTGCATTCAAGGAGTACTAATGTACCATATGCATTAACAGAAAAATCCATATATGGTTCTTTTGCTGCCCAATCATGTGAGGGTTGAGCAGCTGTATGTATAACCAGATCTATATCAGAGGAATACTCTTTAAATATCCTTACCATATCTTCTTTACTTCTTATGTCCTTATCATAGTGTTCATAGTTATTAAAGTCAGCTTTAAGTCTTTCCCGTTGCCAGTTTGTGGAACCCTCCTCTCCAAAAAAATAACTTCTCATATCATTATCTATCCCTATCACGCGAAAGTCTTTTTCACAAAAAAATCTCACTGTTTCTGAACCAATAAGACCGCAGGAACCAGTAACAAGTATAATACCCATTGTAAATATCCTTTTAAATTATAAATAAATTACGTAATATTTGTGTAATTGCAAGGTTGTATTATAACATATTTTCTTAATTTTGTCAACCTAAAATTCATTATAAAAAAAACATTTTTATAAAACATTTTTTTCTTGACATTTTAAAATTTCTGTTGTATTATACGGGAGTTTAAACAAATATATCAGCTCAACCTACTTCCAGGAATAAAAATGATGTAAAGTATACAGAAAGGAAGGTCAAGGTTTATGTGGTAGAAACATAAAAAAGGAGGAATCATATGAGGTTAAAAGTAGATGAAGAGCTGTGCACGGGATGCGCATTATGTGCTGATTCCTGTCCGAATCTCTTCGAAATGACAGAAGACGGTTTAGCAAAAATCCTTGTGGATGAGGTTCCTGCTGACGAAGAGGATTGTGCCAAAGAGGCGGTGGACAACTGTGCATCAGAGGCAATAACCTTAGTGGAATAAATATACAGGTTACTGTTCCACAACCTACCCCATGAATCAATAAACGGCCAGGGAAATATATTCCCTTGATTTAGACGGGAATGTGGTTCCCTGGCTGTATATTTTCCTATTATGAAGAATAGAGTGCTCAATATAGCAAGGATTGTCATCTCACTCCTTCTACTTCTTTTCCTTTTCTATAAACTTGATCTACAGGATGTTAAGCCTCTTATAAAAGCTGCAGATATTTCCTTTCTGATACTCTCTTTTATTGGATATATCCTGTTGCTTCTCTTTTCTACTATGAGATGGTGGTTGTTATTGAACGTCCAGGGGGTAAAACTTCCGCTTATACGAGTCTTTGGTTACTATATCACAGGAATGTTTTTTAACAATTTTCTTCCACCAACGATAGGAGGAGGCACAGTTAGAGCAATATTCGCTGGAAGAGACACAGGGAAGAACAAAGAGTCCTTTGCCTCGATGACCTGTGAACTCCTGCTGGGTTTTATTGGATTATTTATCTTTGTCACAATCTTACTTCTCTTTTATCTCATGAGGTTGGA
>JAGMCL010000141.1 GCA_023129165.1 Caldifarciminota bacterium
TCTGGTGTATGTGTACCACCCCACCATCTAAATGTTGTATCAATAGGTTCGCCAGGTGGGAATATTCTTGCTGCGAGTATAGGATATTCTGTAGTTCCATCCACTCCCCTTGGTTCCTCGAAAGCAACAGCAGTGAGATGTTCACTTTTAAACCAAGATCTGTCATCTTGCCCAAATGCCCAGCTTGTCCCTCTTAGCCCAATATTTGCATCTAACCAATAACATAGATACGTATTGTGTATTGTTTTGGGATTTTTGGAGATGACAAAGTAGTCAAACATTATAAACTCATCCACGGGTTCGAATCCCCAGCAATAACTCCTATCTATTACCTGAATATAGAGGGGATTATGTTCCACTATACTCGTCCAGAAGAAATCAGAGTACCTACAAATAAAATCCTGCTCGGATATTGCAATATATTCTGACCAGTATGGTATATCTATAGTATCTCCTTTTCCAGCAACCCATATTGTGTCCCAGGATGTATCTGTAGGATAGGTTTCGTAATGTGAAGGAGAAGCCCATCCAGTTGTGACAGTGACAAGGGTATCATTATCGACTATACCACCTACCCATAATCCACCCTCACCCATATGTTCTACCCCAGAGCCTGGTGGTGACTCATAGTATATCCACTGCCACTCATAGTCTGTCTGGGCTGCCCACTGCGCTCCCTGGTTTGTAACCACCCCTGTAAGCGTTCCTATATCATGCTTTTTCCATTGAAGGTTTGGTTGACCATAAATTGTGACTGCTGCAAACAGCAGTATAAAAACGAATTTTCTCATATATCCTCCTAAAAATTTAAACTTAATCCTAATTTTATTTGTCTCCCAGGACTGGACACAACAGGATTTCTTAAATACAGGATATCACGATATGTGTATATCTTGTTTGTTCCCCAGTTAACGTCACCATATCTGTATGGTTCTCCATTCCAGCTGTTAAAACCAGCACCTCTGTTCACATTCTTATAATCGAAAAGATTTAAAAACTCACATATGAATGAATAGTTGAGACCCCCAAGACTAAAACCCTTCTGAATTTTTAGATCAAGATTGTAAGTGGCAGGACAGGTCTCAGAGTTCTCTGTAATCACAATATCTGTACCAGCAGGGGTGTAAGGCTTACCTGAGCCATAACTGAAGAGCATACTCGTAGAAAAGCGGTCAGGAATCTTCAGACCAAAGAGTCTGAAACATTCACCCTTTGGAATAGAAAATTCAATATCAGCTACTATCATATTTCTTTGATCCCAGTTAAGTCTATTTTCTCT
The DNA here is from genome assembly GCA_023129165.1 of Caldifarciminota bacterium. Classification (GTDB taxonomy): domain Bacteria; phylum Hydrothermota; class UBA3073; order UBA3073; family UBA3073; genus JAGMCL01. The sequence continues at coordinate 1,280 of JAGMCL010000141.1, forward strand.
TATCGGTATTGGCAGTCCCTGTCTTGAACGGTCGTATTCCATAAATGCGGATGATGCATATCCTGTAGCCCACTGATATGTGTATGATATAGTGCCAGAAATAAAGTGTGAATACCTTTTTATAAGTTGCATTTCTATTCCTCTGCATCTTCCATATCCCCTGTTTACCCATACCCAGACTTCGGGAGAACCTGTTTTTATCATTCCAACATAACCCGATACATCCTTTGAGTAATTCTTCACATCAAATGCCATATCATTTGTTATTTGATGAGT